>CAMLGG010000359.1 GCA_946479475.1 uncultured Ideonella sp.
AGGTTCATGTCGTGCTCGTAGTACATGCTCATCACGTACTGCTCGCGCTCGGGCAGCTTCTTGATCGCCTCGACCAGGGCCGCGCGCATGCGGTGGTCCTGCAGCTGCGAAAGCGGGTTGGCCTCCTCGTTGGCCACGTGGCGGTCGAGGAACTCGTCGCCCCCCTCGTCGCCCGACATGTCCTCCAGGTAGACGAGCTGGGTGCCGCGCACCTTGGTCAGCGTGTCCTGGTATTCGCTCAGCGTGACGCCCATCTCCTTGGCGATCTCGCTTTCCTGCGGGGCGCGGCCGAACTGCTGCTCGAGCTTGTGCACGGCGGCCTCGATCTCGCGCTGCTGGCGGCGGTTGCCGCGGCTCATCCAGTCGCTGCCGCGCAGCTCGTCGAGCATGGCGCCGCGGATGCGCTGGGTGGCGAAGGTCTCGAACTGCACGCCCTGCTCGGTGTCGAAGCGGCCGAAGGCGTCGTGCAGGCCGATCATGCCCACCTGGATCAGGTCGTCGATCTCGACGTTCGCGGGCAGCTTGGCGATCATCTGGTGGGCCAGGCGGCGAACCAGCGGGCTGTACTGCTTGAGCATCGCGTTGGCGTCGAGGCGGCCGGTGGCGGTGTACATGGCGGTCTCCGGGGGAACGGGTTCAGTAGGCGTGTTGGTCGTGGGCGGCGCCGAAGGGCGCCGGGCCGAAGCCGGTGTCGGGCGCTTCGGGGTCCAGCAGCTGGTTGGCGGCCAGGCGCGCGAGCGCGGGCGTCGCGGGCGAGTCGGCCGGCTCGCGCTTGTCGAGCCAGACGGCCTCGCGCACCACGGCGCCTAGGAAGCTGTCGGCACAGCTGGCCAGCCGCTCGGCGATGCGTTGCGCGGCCCGGGGCGTGCCGGCCATGCCGGTGAGCAGGTCGAAGGTCATCAGGCCCGAGCGCTGGGCGAGCAGCTTCATCGAGGTGTAGGCATCGGTGAGGCTGGCCGGGTCGAGGGAGGTGACCAGCACCGGCCGCACTTCGCGCCGGCCGAGCAGGCGGACCAGGTCGCGGGCGTTGGCGTGCAGCAGGATCACGTCCGCAAGCGGCGCGGCCGTCTCCACGGCGCTCAGCCAGGCCTCGCAGGAGCCGCGCGTGTTCACATGCCGCAGCGGCAGGCCGCGCGCGGCCAGGTAGCTCATGTTCTCGCCCAGCGACTCGATCGCGGCGCCGAGGTCGATCTCGGCCATCGCGTTGGCGCGCGGCGCGCTGTCGGCCGCGTCGACCACGAGGGTGTGGGCGCCGAGCTCCTGCATCGCGCCGGCCAGGCGCTCGAGCAGGATGGGCGTGCAGTCCACGTGCGCGTTGAAGGCGACCGGCACCAGGCGCTGGCGGCGGCCGGAGGCGAAGAGCTTGCGCAGGCCGTCGGCCTGGTCCACCGGGCCGTGGCCGGTGGCGTACCACTCGTCGACGGTTGGGGTCGTGGCTCGCATGGCGATCGGCTCGGGTGTCAGATGTGCAGGGACGAGGCGCTGGAGCGGCCGCCGCGCGGGGCGGTGGCGAAGACCAGCTGCACGTCATCGGCTTCGAGCTTCCACGTCGGATTGCTGCTGGCGCGCATCGCGCGCTGCACCAGGGCCTGGGCCGACAGGCGGTGCCAGTCCTCGGGCACGCGCTGGCCGTTGGCCACGCCCAGCACCTTGAGCTTGTGGCGGATCAGGGCATCGAGCGCCGGGGCGAGCTTGACGGCCTCGTCGATCTTGCTGAGCACCACGCCCTTGCACTGGGCGGCGCGCCAGCTGGTGATGACCTCGTCGATGGTCTCGCCCTGGGCCGAGGCATCGACCACCAGGATGCGCTGGATGGAGCGGTGCGAGAGCATGTCCAGCAGCTCGCGGCAGCGGCTGTCGCGCTGGGCCATGCCGGCGGTGTCGATCAGGACCATCTTCTTGCCGGCGAGCAGCTCCAGCAGGTCCTCCAGCGAGGCGCGGTCGTGCGCGGTGTGGACGGGCACGCCGAGGATGCGGCCGTAGGCGCGCAGCTGCTCGTGGGCACCGACGCGGTAGGCGTCGAGCGTGATGAGGCCGAGGTTGGCGGCGCCGTACTGCGTGGCGAAGGCGGCGGCCAGCTTGGCGGTGCTGGTGGTCTTGCCGACGCCGGTCGAGCCGATCAGCGCGAAGACGCCGCCTTGCTCTTCGAGCGCGGGTTCGTTGTCGGCGGCGTGCAGGTTGCGCTCCAGCACGCTGGTGGCCCAGACGGCCTCGTCGGCGGCGTTGGCGGGCAGGGCATCGACCAGCTTGCGGATCAGGCCGGGCGAGAAGCCGGCGTCCAGCAGCTTCTGCGCGAGCTGGGCCTGGCGCGGCTGGCGCTGCAGCTTCTCCATGAAGGCCAGGGCGCCGAAGCGCTCCTCGATCAGGCCCTTCATCGAGCGCAGCTCGCTCATCATGTCCTGCTGCTCGCGGCGGCTGGCGGCCGGCGCGGGGATGTCTTCGTGCATGGCGGACAGGCTGGGCATGGAGGCCGCGAAGTCGCGGGGCTCCACGCGGGATTCCACGCGCGGCTCGGGCCGGGTCTCTTCGGCGCGCGGCATCGCGCGACGGGCCGGCGCGGGCTCGGCAGCGCGCGGCGCGGGCCGGGCAGCGGGCTGCTCGGCCGGGATGATGTGGGCGCCCATGTCGTCCTGGCCGAGGGCGGCCTGGCGGCGCTTGAGCATGCGCTCGCGGACGTAGTCCTGGAACGACAGGGTGCTCATGGCCATCTGCTCGACGTCCTCCTGCACCTCGGGCGCGGCGCCGCGGCGCGGGGCCAGCTGGGGCTGGGAGTTCTGGCGCTCGACACGGGCCGTGAGGCTCTCTCGGTTGGCGGCACGCGGGGTGTTGACCTGCGGCGCCGTCTCGGCGACGCGCTCGATCTGGTCCATCGATTCGGGTGCCATCGCGAGCACCTCGACGCCTTCGGCCGAGGGCTTGGTCGAGAGCACCACAGCGTCTTCACCGAAGGCCTGGCGGACCAGGGCGAATGCGTCGCGGGACGTCCGGGCAGTAAAGCGCTTCACATTCACGACGTTGCTCCGATGATCGAGCCGATGCGGATCGAATGGGTCTCAGGAATCTCGCTGTGCGCCAGCACCTTCAGGCGAGGGGCGGCGCGCTTCAAAAGACGGGCCAGGGGCGCACGCAGCGCGTCGGGCACCAGCAGGCAGGCCGGCACGCCCAGGTTCTCCTGCTTGCGCACGCTGTCGGCCGCCTGCTTGGTCAGGGCCTCGGCGACGCCCGGGTCGAGCACTGCGCCGTGCGGCGAGTTCAGGGCCTGGTTGACCAGGCGCTCGAGCTCGGGCTCCAGCGCGATCACGTCCAGCTCCTTGGCCGGGCCGTAGATCTGCTGCACGATGGCCGGGGCCAGCTGGATGCGGATGCGGCGGGCCAGCTCGGCCGGGTCGGTCACCATCGAGGCGTGCTCGGCCAGGCACTCGATGATCGAGCGGTAGTCGCGGATGTGCACGCCTTCGTCCAGCAGCAGCTGCAGGACCTTCTGGAGCGTCGCGATGCCGACCATCTTGGGGACCACGTCTTCGATGAGTTTGGGGGCCAGTTTCGTCACATGCTCGACCAAGGCCTGGGTCTCTACACGGCCCAGCAACTTGGCTGCATTTACTTGCATCAAGTGTGAAAGGTGGGTGGCCACCACGGTCGAGCAATCAACCACCGTATAGCCGTTCAATTGGGCCTGCTCGCGCATGCGCTCCTCGATCCAGACGGCGGGCAGCCCGAAGGCCGGGTCGGTGGTCTTGGTGCCCGGCAGCTGCGGCACCGAGCCGCCCGGGTTGATGGCCAGGTGCATGCCCGGGAAGGCCTCGCCTTCGCCCACCACCGCGCCGCGCAGGGTCACGCGGTACATGCTGGGCTTGAGGTCGAGGTTGTCGCGGATGTGCACGGAGGGAGGCAGGAAGCCCACCTCCTGCGCGAACTTCTTGCGGATGCCCTTGATGCGGGCCAGCAGGTCGCCCTTGCGGTCCTTGTCGACCAGGGCGATGAGGCGGTAGCCCACTTCGAGGCCGAGGGTGTCGACCGGCTGCAGGTCGTCCCAGGTGGCTTCGGCGTTGGCGGCCGGCGCGGCCTGCGTGGCGTCGGTCTTGGGGCGCGCAGCTTCTGCCTTCGCGCGCTTGGCCAGCCACCAGGCGTAGTAGCCGATCACGCCGCTCATCAGCAGGAAGACCACGTGCGGCATGCCCGGCACCAGGCCGAGCAGGCCGAGGATGCCGGCGGTCAGGCCCAGCGAGCGCGGCGAGTTGAAGACCTGGGTGCGGATCTGGTGGCCGATGTCGTGCTCGGAGCCGACGCGCGAGACCACCATCGCCGCGGCGACCGAGATCAGCAGGCCGGGGATCTGCGCGACCAGCGCGTCGCCGACGGCCAGCAGGATGTAGGAGCTGGCGGCGTCGCCGGCCGAGAGGTCGTGCTGGGCCACGCCGATGATGAAGCCGCCGACCACGTTGATCAGCAGGATCAGCATGCCGGCGACCGCGTCGCCTCGCACGAACTTCGAGGCACCGTCCATGGAGCCGAAGAAGTCGGCCTCCTCGCCGACTTCAGCGCGGCGCTTCTTGGCCTCGGCCTCGTCGATCAGGCCGGCGTTCAGGTCGGCGTCGATCGCCATCTGCTTGCCGGGCATCGCA
>CAMLGG010000360.1 GCA_946479475.1 uncultured Ideonella sp.
AAAACCCGTTCCCGTGGATGAGCGAGATGATCGACCTGAAGAAGGAGCGCAACTTTTTCGAGACCCGCGTCATCGAGTACCAATCCGGTGGCGCATTGAGCTGGGACTGAGCAAGGACTCCGGCGCCGAAGAGCGCCGCGGCCTTCCCGGTCCCGTCGTGTGAGAGATCAAGACCCTCCGGTCAGCCAGCTTCGCCACCATGAAGCGAAGCGGCTGCCCGGGACCCCATTCACCGATGGGGCAACCTGAAACGGCCTCTAGACCGTGACAGGAGCGGCCCCGCGGTGGATCGCCGAGCTGACTCGAGCAGCCCGGTGCTTTTCGCAACTTGATCAAGGAGATTGAAATGGCAACTGCGAAGAAGGCTGCGGCCAAGAAAGCCCCGGCGAAGAAGGCTCCGGCCAAGAAGGCCGCCGCCAAGAAGGCTCCGGCCAAGAAGGCCGCGGCGAAGAAGGCCCCGGCCAAGAAGGCGGCGCCGGCCAAGAAGGCGGCTCCGGCCAAGAAGGCCGCTGCCAAGAAGGCGGCACCGGCGAAGAAGGCGGCGGTCAAGAAGGCCCCGGCGAAGAAGGCTCCGGTCAAGAAGGCCGCGCCGAAGCCCGTCGCCAAGAAGGCGGCTGCGAAGAAGGCGGCTCCGGCGAAGAAGGCCGCGGCGGCGAAGAAGCCCGCTGCGAAGAAGCCGGCGGCGAAGAAGGCGGCGGCCAAGAAGGCCGCTACCCCCACTGCCCCTGCTGCCCCTGCTGCCCCTGCTGCGAAGACGGCACTGAGCCCTGCGGCCGCCTGGCCGTTCCCGACGGGCAACAAGCCCTGACGAGGCTCTCGAAGGCATCCGGGCCGGTTCCGGCCAGGTGCCTTCGATCTCTGACAAGCCCGGCTCCGGCCGGGCTTTTCTCTTGCCCAACGATGGCGACGAGCCGGCCCTCATCCCCACCTGGCGCGGCGCCTGCCGCTTGGCCCTGCGTGCGTGAGGCCGGGCCGTCGGCCTGCATATTGACCGTGGCAGTGCAGCCGAATGCGCGGCGCACGGAGGCGACCGGCTTGCACGAAGGCGCCCTGCGCATCCGCCTCGCGGCGCAGCCCATCGAGGGTCAAGCCAACGATGCGCTCGTGCAGTGGCTTGCTCGCGAGCTGGGGCTGGCCAAGCGCGACGTGCGGCTCAAGCGGGGCGCCGCGGCACGCCACAAGCAGCTCGAGGTCGACGCGCCCCTGGCCGAGGTTCAGGCCTGGCTGCAGCGCGCGCTGGGTGCGCCGCCCGCCGGCTGAGCCGGCGACTCAGGCGAGACCGAGCGCCACGCGGTCCACCACGTGGTTCTGCCCGCCGCGCTGGGCGATCTTCAAGGCGCCCAGTCGGTTGCCTAGGGCGACGCAGTCGACCAGCGGCCAGCCTCGCTCCAGGCCATGGAGCAGCGCACCGCGGAAGGCATCGCCGCAACCCGTCGGGTCGAGCACCTCCTCGGCCGGCACGCCGGCCACGCGTTCGCAACGGCCTTGCACCCACACGTCGCAACCATCGGCTCCGAGCGTGACGATCACGCCCTCGAGGTTCGGAAGCGACGACAGCTGTTCGAGCGTGAGGCCGGTGCGCTCGCACAGCATCCGGCCTTCATAGTCGTTCACGGCGACCCAGGTGGCCTCGGCGATGAAGGCCTTGAGGGTTTCGCCATCGAACATCGGCAGGCCCTGGCCCGGGTCGAAGACGAAGGGGATATTTGCCGCGGCGAGGTCTCGCGCCCGGCGCAGCATCGCTTCGCGGCCGTCCGGGCCGATGATCGCCAGCGCGATGTCGCTGCGCTCGGGCAGGCCGATGCGGTGGGCTTCCTGCATCGCGCCGGGGTGGAAGGCGGTGATCTGGTTGTTGTCCGCGTCGGTGATGATCATTGCCTGCGCGGTGTAGGTGTCCTCCACCTGCAGCACTTGCGAAGTGTCGATGCCCAGGCGCTGCATGCGATCCAGGTAGGCGTCGCCGTCGTTGCCGAGAGCGGCGACCACCACCGCCTCGCTGCCCAGCGCGGCCAGCGTGTAGGCGATGTTGCCGGCGCAGCCTCCGTACTCGCGCCGCAGCGTGGGCACCAGGAACGACACGTTCAGGATGTGCACCTGCTCGGGCAGGATCTGCTCGGCGAAGCGGCCGGGGAAGTTGGTGATGGTGTCGAAGGCGAGCGAGCCGCTGACGAGACAGGCCATGGTGGATCCGATCCGGAAGAAAAGGGAAGGACGACGAACGCGTGCCGGCGGCGCGCGTCAGGGATAGAACACCTCGACGGTGTAGCCCGCCACGCGCAGCTCGCCGACGCCCAGGCGGGCATCGATGCGCCATTGCGCATCGGCATCGATGGCTTCGTCGCGCAGGCCCAGCTCGGCGGGCTGGAAGACCTTGCGGGACACGACGCGCCCGAGCGCATCGGTGAAGCTCACCTCCAGCGCAGGTGCGCGGACGGCGAAGTCGGCACTGTTGTGAAGGTCGGCCGTGAAGCGAAGCACCTCGTCCTGCTCGGTGCGGGTCAGGTCGCTCGCATCGAGCCGCAGGCGCTCCAGCGCACGAGGAGCATTGATGCGGCAGCCGATCTGCGCGCAACCTGCGTGCAATGCGGGAGACAGGGCGGGCGCGTGGGCCGCCAACGGGTCTCGGTACTGGTAGGCGGCCTGCAGGACGAGGAGCACCGCGAGCAGGCCCGCGGTTGCGCCGAGCATCGCGCGGATGGCGGGCCGCCGCCACATGGCCGCGCGCTCGGCCTGCCGGACGAAATCCGGCTTGCGCCGCCGGCGGTGCGCGCTCGCGCTGCTGCGCGGATGGGCGTGAGGCGATTCGACGGCCGTCGAGCGGGCCCGGGCTTTCTTGCCTGAGCTCTTGCTTCGCTTGCCGCGGGATGGCTGGCGAGCCCAGTCCGGCACCGGGCCGATGAACCGGGAAGGCGTCGGCTCTTCCTCCGGTTCGTCGTGATCCGCTTCTGCAGCGGGCTCGATCGGCCCGGGCGATGGCGCCCCGGGCCCGCGCAGGTCGGCGACCTCTTCCTGCTCCACTCTCGATGCAGGCGGCTCGACCGCGACCACCGGCTCGTCCTCGACCACTGCGGGAGCGGCCTCGGCTGCGGGCGCCTGTTGCCAGCTGTCTCGATGGATCGCCGGAGCATCTGCCGGTGCCGAGCGCACCACGGCCGGCATGGGCGGGGCGGGGGCCCAATGGTCCTCGGGCAGCGGGCCTTCCGCGATCACCTCACCGGCGTCGAGCGGGGCATCGTCCGCGATCGGCGCCGGCTCATCGGCCGGCGCTTGCGCCTGCGCTTCTTCGGGTGCGGCATCGCCCAGGTCGAACAGGGTCTCCAGCGCGTTGAAGACCTCCTGGCACTGCCCGCAGCGCACCCAGCCTTCGGAGACCCGCAGCTGGTCCTGCACGACACGGAAGACCGTGTGGCAGGCGGGGCAGCGCGTCGCGAGGCTCATGCTGGCGGCGATGATGCCATGCAGGCTGGCGGCATCCGCGCAGGATCAGGCGGTGGTGCCCATGAGGATCCAGCCGTCCTCCTGATCGAGCACATCTATCGCGCACCAGGGCGAGTACGCGGCGCGCAGCTCTCCCGCCTGGCGCTCGAGGATGCCGGCCAGCACCAGGTGCGCGCCGGGTGCGAGGTGGCCGCACAACAGGGGCGCCAGCAGCTTCAGCGGCGTGGCCAGGATGTTGGCCAGCACCAGGCCGTACTGGCCCTGGGCGAGATCGGCCAGGCCCGCACGGAGGCGCACCTGGTTGGCGGCGGCGTTGTTCCGCGTTGCCTCGACCGCTGCAGGGTCGATGTCCACCGCATCGATCTCGCGCGCGCCGTGCAGGGCCGCGCCTATCGCCAGGATGCCGGAGCCGCAGCCGTAGTCGAGCACCCGCGCGGTCCGGACGGCCGCCTCATGGCGGGCTATCCAGCGCAGGCACATGCGAGTCGTAGGGTGCGTGCCGGTGCCGAAGGCGAGGCCCGGATCGAGGCGGATCACCCGCTGCGCGCCCTCGGGCGGCTCATGCCAGCTGGGCACGATCCAGAAGCTGGGCGTGATCTCGACCGGCGCGAACTGCGATTGCGTGAGCCGGACCCAGTCCTGCTCCTCGATCGCCTGCAGGCTGCGCACGGCCAGCCCCTCGACCCAGTCCTGCGCCAGCAGCAGCGTCATGGCGTCGGTGGCGGCGGCCTCGGTCTCGAACAGGGCCTTCAGCGTCGAGCGCTCCCACCCCGGCGCCGGCGCGGGCATGCCGGGTTCGCCGAAGAGCGCGTGCTCGGCCTCGGTATCGGCGTCGGCATCCTCCACGGACACCGACAGCGCGCCGAGCTCATCCATCAGCGCATCCGACACCGGCTCGACCAGCGACTGCGGGGCGTTGAGCACCAGCTCGAACATGCTCATGGACGACCTATCTCCGGTGCTCGGCCAGCCAGCCTTCGAGATAGTGGATGCTGGTGCCGCCGTCGACGAACTTGGCGTCGACCATCAGCTCGCGGTGCAGCGGGATGTTGGTCTGGATGCCTTCGACCACCGTCTCGAGCAGGGCCGTGCGCATGCGCGCTAGCGCCTGGTCGCGCGTGTCCCCGTGGACGATGATCTTGCCGATCATCGAGTCGTAGTTCGGCGGCACGAAGTAGTTGGTGT
>CAMLGG010000361.1 GCA_946479475.1 uncultured Ideonella sp.
CGCGCTCGAGCGGGGCCTGCGAGACACGGCGGGCGCCCTGTCGATGGTGGTCGATCGCGAGTTGACGCAGCGCGCAGCGATCGCGAGGACGCTGTCGATGTCGATCGCGCTCGACCGGGCGCCCGCCCTCGCACCCGAGGACCTCGGCACCTTCGACCGCCAGGCCCGCCATGCGATGCAGGGCCTGTCCGGCTGGGTGGAGCTGCGCTCGGCCGACCGGCTGCTCCTCAGCACCCGCCCCCTGCCTGGCAGCGGCGCACCCGAGGCCCCTGCCTCGACCGGCAGTGCGGCGCTGGGCGACCGCCCGGCCGTCGGCTCGCTGGAGCGCGGCGAGGGGCGCAGCTGGCGCGCCGCCGTCGTCCAACCGGTGCAGCGCCGCGGGCAGACGGTGGCCGAGCTGGCCGTCACGCTCCTGCCCGGCGAGCTGCAGCACATCATCGACGAGCAGCACCTGCCCGAGGGCTGGGTCGCCACGGTGATGGACAACCGCGGCACGGTGGTGGCCCGCCATCCCGAGGCGGACCGGTTCGTCGGCCGGCCAGCACCGCCGGAAGTCCGCCAGCAGCTGGCCGAGGCGCGCGAGGGCCTCTACCGGGGCCTGTCGCTGGACGGGCTGGCCATCGTCGGCTACTACAGCACCTCGCCGCAGGGGTGGACCTTCGCCACCGCCATGCCAGAGGGCGAGTGCAGCGGCCGCGTGCCGGCCGCCGTGTTCAAGCTGGTCGCCGGCGGCGCCATCCTGCTCGCGCTGGCGGCCGGCGGGGCGCTGTGGATCTCGCGCCGCATCGCGCAGCCCGTCGACCAGCTGGAGCAGATGGCCGCCGGCATGCAGGCCGGCGAGCCGGTCGGGCCCCTGGACTCCGGCCTGGTCGAGCTCGACAAGGTCGGCGCAGCCATGGCCGCTGCTGCCCGCGCCATGCGCGAAGCCCACAGCGAGCTGGAGCATCGCGTCGAGGAAGCGATCGCCCGCACGCGCGAGGCCGAGCAGCGCGCCTCGATGAACCAGCGCGTGGAGGCGCTGGGCCGGCTCACCGGCGGCGTCGCACATGACGTGAACAACCTGCTCGGCGTGATCAGCAACAGCGCCTACCTCATCGAACGCCGGACGGAGCAGATTCCCGAGTTGCAGGCTCCGCTGGGCGCCACCATGCGTGCGGTGGACGCGGGCCGCCGGCTCACCCAGCACCTGCTGCGCTTCGCCGGCCGCCACGCCACGCGGCCCGAGAGGGTGGACCTCGCCCTCGCCCTGCCGGACATGCGCGAGCTGCTGCAGATCGTCCTGGGCAAGCGCATCGCGATCGAGGTGCAGGTCGCGCCGGGCACCCTGCCTGTCGTGGTGGATGCCGGCGAACTGGAGCTGGCGCTCATCAACCTCGCGCTGAACTCCCGCGATGCCCTGCAGAAGCCGGGGCCCGAGGGCGGGCATGTGTGGCTGGAGGCTGGCAACTCGATCGAGGAAGACATTCCCGATCTCGCGCCGGGGCGCTACGTGGCCATCACCTTCACCGACGACGGCCACGGCATCGAGGAGGCCGTGGTGAGCCGCGCGTTCGAGCCCTTCTTCACCACCAAGGCGACCGGCCGGGGCAGCGGGCTGGGCCTCAGCCAGGTGCATGGCTTCTGCGCCGAGGCCGGCGGCCTCGCGCGCATCGCCAGCACGCCGGGCCTGGGGACCACCGTCACCCTGCTGCTCCCGGCCGAAGGCGCCACCGCCGCGCCGCCCCCCACGCGCGAGCGGGCAGGCGACGGCGCGAAGTCGGATCTGGCCGGCCTGCGCGTGCTGGTGGTCGAGGACAACGAGGCCCTGGGCGACGTGACCGGCGCGCTGCTGCGCTCGCATGGCAGCGTCGTGCAACTGGCGCGCAGCGGCGAGCAGGCGCTCGGGCTGGTCGACAGCGAACCGCCCTTCGACGCGGTGCTGTCCGACATCGTCATGCCGGGTGGCATGGATGGCATCTCGCTGGCCCAGACCTTGCGGCAACGCTTCCCCGGCCTGCCCATCGTGCTGATCACCGGCTACAGCCAGACGCGGGTGCCGGTCGAGCAGTTCCCGCTCTTGCACAAGCCCTGCAATCCGGACGACCTGATAGACGCCTTGCGCGGCGCAGTATCTTCACCACCGGGCGGGCACTGACGGCATCGCAATGGGCTCCCCGGAGCCTTTGCCTCGCCGTTCCGTGCCATGAACGCATCGCCTTCCGCTGGCCTGCCGCCGCCATGCCGGCATCCTTGCTCACCGCGCCGCCCGCGCAGGCCGAATCACTGCGATGCAACGGTAGCAGCGCTGGCGAAGGCGATTCGAGGCTCGCCGTGCTGCACAAGTGCGGCGCCGCTTCGCGGGCCAAGCTCAATCCGCGATTTCGAAGAAGCCGCGGACGGGGACCCAGGTCTTCTCGTTGGAGGCGATGCCGGTGAGGCTCTGGTCGGTGAAGCACAGGGCCACCGTCAGGGTGTAGCCGGAGCTCGAGAGGTAGGAGACCAGGCAGACGTCGTCGCCCACGGCCAGGGCAGCGTAGCGGGGCCGGTCGGGCGCCTGGTCCGCCCCGCCTTGGGCAGCGCCCTCCTCGGCCGGCACCGCACGCCATTGCACCGTGCCGTCGGGATGGAAGACATGCTCGTGGGTCTTGCCCTGCGTGGGACCTTCGTTCCAGGTGAAGCGGATCGTCTGGCCGCTCACCCGGCTGTCGGCTCGCTGCTCGGTCATGTCCGTCACTCCAGTCCGTCAGTTGATCACCAGCCGCTCGACAGGAAAGCCCTGTGCCCGCGCGACGCCCACGAGGTGGTGCAAGGTCTCGGTGTCGAGGCGAGGCCGCCTTGCGAGCAGCCACAGCGAGCGCCGCCTGGGCTCGCCCACGAGCGCGACGGTGTAGCCCTCGTCCAGGTACAGCACCCAGTAGTCCGCCCAGCCGAAAGGCAGCCAGCGCAGCCACGGCGGGAGGAAGCTGACCTTCAGCCGGGCGCCGTTGCTGCCCGCCACCACCCTCGCCTCGCCTCGTGCCACCCGGTCCCGCCCGTCGGCCCCCCGGCAGCGGTTGAGGATGGCCAGGTCGTTGCAGTCGGTCAGCGCGTAGGTCGCCTGGGGTTGCCCTGCGCAGGCGTGCTCGAAGGGCGCGGGCAGCCGGGCGATCTCGTGCCAGGTGCCCGCATACCGGCCGAGGTCGACGTGCGCCACGGTGCGCAATGGCGGCAGGGTCGGTCCCGCCGGCTCGGCCGGCACCGATCCCGCCGGGACGGGCGGTGGCGGCGCGGCCGAGGGATGCGGAGACGCCACGCCGTCCGGCCCACCGCCGACGAATCGCCTCGCCAGGTGGCTGCCGAGGTTGAACAGCGCGCTGGTCGAGGTGGGACCCCAGCGGGCGCGCCAGGCCTCCGGCAGCAGGGGCCAGGCCAGCGCCAGTGCCTCCAGCAGGCCCAGCCGCGGCCGCCGGGCCTCGCGGTCGTCGCGGTTCCGCGGCCCTGGGTCCCGGCGCCGCGCCTGTCCATCCGAAGGCCGCAGCCTTCGCCACAGCCACCAACCCGCCAGCACCAGCGCCGCCCCGCCCAGCACCGGCGGCATCCAGCGGGACGGGCGGCGAGCGCGGCGCACCCGCCGGCCGAGGCCGGACACCAGGCCGGTCACCCGCTCGTCGCGGGCGATGAGTGCCAGCTCGGCCCGGTGGATGCGCTCGTCGAGGTCGACATCCGCGACGTCCAGCCAGGCCTCAGGGCTGTGCGGGCTGCTGCTGAGGTTCATCGCTGCGAAGGCCCGCCGAAGGCGGGGCTGCGGTGGGGATGGGGGCCGGCGGCTCCGGTGGCGGCCTGACCGATCCGGCGATCGTCAGGTGGCGCCGCGTGGCCGGCAGGCTCAGGCGGGTCGCGAGGCGGCGGACCTGCTTCAGGCCGATCGCCACCGCCACCAGGTTGATGACCAGCACGATCAGCAGCGCCCAGGCCCAGTGAAGGCCCGCCTGGATCAGCCCGACGACCAGGCCGGCCCACAGGGCCAGCCAGGCCGTCACGCCGACGATCGCGATCGCCACCAGCCAGGCGACGATGCGGGCCAGCGCCCGGCCGGCCCGGGCCAGCTCGAGCGCGAGGAGTTCTACCCGGTCGCTGATCAGCCCGGGCAGTTCGTGCAGCAGGGCCTGCAGGCTGTCCAGCAGTGATTCGCCCGCGGCGTCTTCGCCGCCTTCTCCTTCATTCGCTGGTGCGCTGCGGGCCATGCTGCGCCGACTAGCGGGTGGTGCCGCGGCGTACCAGGTTCACGATGGCGAGCAGGATGATCGCGCCCACCAGCGAGACGAGCAGTGCGCCTGCGCTGAAGGCACCCTGGTTGATGGTGGGCACGCCCACCAGCGGCGAGATGAACCAGCCGCCCAGGAGGGCGCCGATGATGCCGACGATGACGTTCAGCACGACGCCCTGCTGGGCATCGGTTCGCATGATCATGCTGGCGACCCAGCCGAGCAGACCGCCAACGACAAGCCAGACGATCAGGTTCATGGTGTACTCCTTTGCGGTGTGGGGAAACGGGACAAGAGGAAGACCTCGGGCCCTATCGGCAAGTCCTGTGCCGACGGGGAATTGCCCCCCCCGGCCCCTTGCCAGGGGCCGCCTTGCAGGCCGCGCCGGGCCAGTGGCCC
>CAMLGG010000362.1 GCA_946479475.1 uncultured Ideonella sp.
TGCTTGAGCGCGTCGCCCGAGCGGTCCACGCCCGGGCCCTTGCCGTACCACATGGCGAACACGCCTTCGACCGTGCGCTGCGGATCCAGCGCGACGCGCTGCGTGCCCAGGCAGGCCGTCGCGGCCAGGTCCTCGTTGATCGCCGGCAGGAACTGCACGCGGGCGGCGTCGAGGAACTTCTTCGCCTTCCACATCTGCTGGTCGACCATGCCCAGCGGGCTGCCGCGGTAGCCCGACACGAAGCCGGCCGTGTCCAGGCCGGCGGCCTCGTCCAGGCGCCTTTGCATCAGCGGCAGGCGCACCAGGGCCTGGGTGCCGGTCAGGAACACGCCTCCGCTGTGGGCGGCGAGGTTGTCGCTCAGGGCATAGGGGCGCAGGGCAGGGGAGTCGGACATCGGAGAGCCTGCTGGAGGGACGGCGGAAATGGTTGCGGGGATTCTCGTCCGATCACGCAAACGTGTTGTTCCCCATGGACGCCGGACGGGCCCTCCGTGAGTCGATCCATCTTTCGAAATGCCAGAATTGGAAAATGATTGAACTGGATCGTGCCACCCGGCGCCTGATCGAGGCGCTGCAACGCCACGGCCGGCAGAGCGCCCAGGCACTCGCGGAGAGCGTGGGCATGTCGGCCACCCCGGTGTGGCGCCGGCTGAAGGAACTGGAGCAGAGCGGCGTCATCCGCCGCGAGGTCGTCCTGATGGACCGCGAGAAGCTCGGACTGGCCATCTGCGTGTGGGCCCATGTCTCGCTGGTCCGCCACACGGACGGGGCGGTGGAGGATTTCGAGCGCATGGTTCAGACCTGCCCCGAGATCATGGAGTGCGCCAGCATCACCGGCGAGGCTGACTACGTGATCAAGATCGTGGTGCCCGACATGAAGGCCTACGACCGCTTCCTGCAGGAGCGCCTTTTCAAGCTCAAGGGCGTCTCGAGCATCCGCAGCAACGTCGTGTTGCGCGAAGTCAAATACGAAACGGCGTTACCCCTGCCGCCGGCCTAGCCCTTCACCGGCTCGCGTCGCAGCATGGCGTCCAGGGTGTCGACGAAGGGCACCCAGTCGGCGTCGCTCTTCCAGGCGGCATGCAGGAAGGCCGCCTGGGCTTCGGTCCAGAAGGGCGCATGGGGCAGAATCACGTCCCCTGGCAGGGGCGCGTGCTCGGCGATGAAGCGCTCGATCGACTCCGGGTCATCGGGCAGGCCGAGCTGGGCGAAGAGCTGCGACAGCGTGTGGACGGGCGTATCCATGGGGTCTCCGGCGACAGGGATTCCGATCGCTCGCGCGGCACCAGGAGCCGTTTGCGCTTGTTGCCTCGCGTCACCTCTGCCGGAACGAGCCGGCGCCAGTCGATGGTAAGTTCCGCGCCGCATGTGCGGCCCGTGCCGCTTTTCAAAGCCCTGTTGTGAGATTCACGTTTGCTGTCATGGCCCGATCGGGGGCCGATGGATCCCATCGCTGCGACCGCTCGCGAGGTGAGCGATGAGCCGCCGGCAGGCCGAGGCGCTGCCGGCGCCCACGCCCGCCTGGCGGCCGGGGCGGCAGGCGCTCGCCGGCGCTGCGCAGGGCATAGGCTCGGCAGCGGCCTCCTTGCCGTCGACGTGGATCGACCTGGCCAAGGCCCTGGCCTCGCAGCTCATCGTCTGGCATCACCTTTCGCTTTACGGCCCGATGTGCGACGTGGCGCGTTCGCTCGCGCCGATGACGCTGGACCTTCTCAACGAATACGCCCGCCTGGTGGTGCAGGTCTTCCTGGTCATCGGTGGTTTCCTGGCGGCGAGTTCGCTGTGGCCGGCCCCCGGGCAGAGGCCCCGCGTGGGGTGGCGGGAGGTGCCCGCGCAGCTCTGGCGCCGTTACCAGCGCCTGGCGCGGCCCTACCTGCTGGCGATGCTGGCCGTCGTCGTCGCCGCCTGGCTGGCGCGGGGGCTGATCGAGCACCCCACCATCCCTGCGGCACCCGAGCCGGGCCAGCTGGCCGCCCACATCCTGCTGCTGCAGGACGTGATGGGCTTCGAGTCGCTGTCGGCCGGGTTCTGGTACGTGGCGGTCGACTTCCAGCTCTACGCCCTGCTGCTGCTGCTGGCCGCGGCGCTGCGTGGCCTGCCGGGCGACGCGGGCCAGCGGGCCGCGACCGCCAGCGCCGTGGTCGTCGCGCTGGTGCTGCTTTCGCTCCTGTGGTGGAACCTCGATTCTTCGTGGGATGCCTATGCCCCTTACTTCATCGGCTCCTACGGCCTGGGCGTGCTGGCGCGCTGGATCCGCGGCCGGCGGGGCAGCAGCGAGCCGGCCACGCTCGGCCTGGCTCTCCTGATCGGCCTCGCACTGGTCGTGGAGTGGCGCAGCCGCATCGCCCTGGCGGGCGCGACGGCCTTGTTGCTGTGCCTGGCGCCGGAGCCTGCCGCCCTCAAGCGCGCTCCCGCCAGGCTGGGCCGCGCATTGGTCGCCTACCTGGCTCGCGTCTCCTACCCCGTCTTCCTGTTGCACTACCCCGTGATCCTGCTCACCGGCGCCGTGGTCGGCAGCCTGTGGCCGGATTCGCCCGGGATGAACGCCCTGGGGATGGTTGCCGCGTGGGCGTTGAGCCTCGTGGCGGGCAGCGCGATGCACCGCGCGGTAGAGGCGCGCTGAGGCCCGGTCAGCCGGCTTTTCGCAAGGCCTCGGCCACGTCGGCGCGCAAGCCCCGCAGCGCCGCCAGCTCGGTGCCCGGCGCCTGCAAGGCGCTCCACAGCATGGCCGACACGGCCGCTGCCGTGGCCTCGATGTCGGCCGCCTTGCCCGGCTCGGCGGCGACGGCCTCCCAGAGGATGTGCTCCATCGGCCCGAGCACCAGAGGACGCATCAGGCGAAGGGGCAGGTCGGCGCGGAACTCGCCGCTGGCCTGGCCGCGCGCGAGCAGGTCCATCAGCGGCGCGGTGTAGCGGCGTTGCAGCGGCTGCAGGACATCGGCCAGCTCCTGGCCCTTGCTGCGCCCTTCGGAGAGCACCAGTGCGCACATGCCGGTGCCGTGGATCAGGAACAGGCGCAGGTGGGTCCGCACGAACCAGTCGAGCTGGGCGCGTGCCGACTCCTTCCGCGGCAGGCCGGCCTCCATGGCCGCGACGATCTCGTCGTACCAGTCGGTGATCACCCGCACGCACAGCTCGCGCTTGCCGTGGAAGTATGTGAACACCGTGGCCTCGGAGACTCCCAGGCGCTGCGCGATCTCGGTGGTGGTGGCGCGCTCGTAACCCTTCTCGGCGAAGACCTCGCGGCCGACGCGCAGGATGTCGCGCATCCGCTGCTCCCCGCGGGCCCCGGCGGACGGGCGGCGGGCGGGCAGTTCAGGCGGAGGCGGCTCGGCGGTGGCGCGGCGGGAAGGCATTTGTTGAGTATCACTCAACAAGCGCTTGCGGTGCAAGCATCTCGCTGGTAGATTCCGCTCCTTCAGTGCCGGTGAGACCGGCATATTGAGGCCAACTCAATTCAGACCGGAGACAGCCGATGTTCGAATCCACTTTCACGTTCCCGCTGGGTGAGGACATCGCCGCCCTGCGCGATGCCGTGCGCGACTTCGCGCAGAACGAGATCGCCCCCCGCGCGGCCCAGATCGACCGCGACAATCTCTTCCCGGCCGACCTGTGGCGCAAGCTCGGCGAGATCGGCGTGATGGGCCTGACCGTGCCCGAAGCCTACGGCGGCACCGGCCTCGGCTACGTCGCCCACATGGTCGCGATGGAGGAGATCAGCCGCGCCAGCGCCTCGGTGGGCCTGTCCTACGGCGCGCACTCCAACCTGTGCGTCAACCAGATCAATCGCAACGGCAACGAGGCGCAAAGGCAGAAGTACCTGCCCAAGCTGATCTCCGGCGAGCACGTCGGCGCGCTGGCCATGAGCGAGCCCAACGCCGGCTCCGACGTGGTGAGCATGAAGCTCAAGGCCGAGAAGAAGGGCGACCGCTACGTCCTCAACGGCAGCAAGATGTGGATCACCAACGGCGGCGACGCCGACACCCTGGTGGTCTACGCCAAGACCGAGCCCGAGCTCGGCGCGCGCGGCATGACCGCCTTCATCATCGAGAAGGGCTTCAAGGGCTTCTCCAGGGGCGAGCACCTGGACAAGCTCGGCATGCGCGGCTCCAACACCTACCCGCTGTTCTTCGACAACTGCGAGGTGCCGGCCGAGAACGTGCTGGGCGGCGAGGGCAACGGCGCCAAGGTGCTGATGAGCGGGCTGGACTACGAGCGGGTGGTGCTCTCCGGCGGCCCGCTGGGCATCATGGCCGCCTGCCTCGACGTGGTCGTGCCCTTCATCCACGAGCGCAAGCAGTTCGGCCAGTCGATCGGCGAGTTCCAGCTCATGCAGGGCAAGCTGGCCGACATGTACTCGACCTTCCAGGCCTGCCGTGCGTATGGCTATGCCGTGGCCCAGGCCTGCGACCGCGGCGACCACGCGCGCACCCTGCGCAAGGACGCGGCCGGCGTCATCCTCTACACCGCCGAGAAAGCCACCTGGATGGCCGGCGAGGCGATCCAGGCGCTGGGCGGCGTGGGCTACACCAACGAGTTCCCCACCGGTCGCCTGTGGCGCGATGCCAAGCTCTACGAGATCGGCGC
>CAMLGG010000363.1 GCA_946479475.1 uncultured Ideonella sp.
TGCAGGCCATGGTCGAGGCCGTGCCCATGGTGTTGCAGGTGCCGGCCGAGCGCGAGTGTCCGGCCTCGGCGGCCATGAAGTCGTGCAGGCTGATCTCGCCGGCCTTGACCTGCTCGTGCAGCTGCCACACGGCGGTGCCCGAGCCGATGTCCTTGCCGCCGAGCTTGCCGTTGAGCATCGGGCCGCCGGTGACGACGATGGCCGGCAGGTCCACGCTGGCCGCGCCCATCAGCAGCGCGGGCGTGGTCTTGTCGCAGCCCACCAGCAGCACCACCGCGTCGATGGGGTTGCCGCGAATGGCCTCTTCCACGTCCATGCTGGCCAGGTTGCGCGTGAGCATGGCGGTGGGGCGCAGGTTGGATTCGCCGTTCGAGAACACCGGGAACTCCACCGGCCAGCCGCCCGCCTCCAGGATGCCGCGCTTGACGTGCTCGGCCAGCTTGCGGAAGTGGGCGTTGCAGGGCGTGAGCTCGCTCCAGGTGTTGCAGATGCCGATGATGGGCTTGCCCTGGAACTCGTGGTCGGGGATGCCCTGGTTCTTCATCCAGGACCGGTACATGAACCCGTTCTTGTCCTGGGTGCCGAACCATTCGGCGGATCGCAGCTTGACCTTCCCTTTTTTGTCGTCAGTCGTCATGGTTCTACTCGGGTGATGGCGTCGCACGCTGAACGCGTGCAGCTTGAGTGGATGCTAGGAGCCGGGGAGATCGCGATCCAATCAAATCGCCGGTGAGGGCGATGCCGATTCCGGTATCGATCCTCCATCGGTCAATCCCGGCGGGAGGGCTTGCCGAACAGCGGCATGCCGTCGGCACTCCAGCGCAGCGGCTTCACGAAGGTGTGGCGATCGGGGTTCCACAGGGGGTCGCCCTCGATCTCGGTGTAGGTGCGGGCGTGGTAGACGAGCAGCACCTCGTCGTCGCCGGCCCCGGTGGTGAAGCTGTTGTGGCCGGGGCCGAAGACGCTGTCCTCGGGGCAGCTGCGCATCACCGGCTCGGGTGACTTGTGCCAGCTCGCCGGGTCCAGCAGGTCGGCGTCCTCGCCGGCCCACAGCAGGCCCATGGCGTAGTTCTCGTCGGTGGCGCTGGCCGAGTAGCTGATGAACACGCGGCCGTGGCGGACGAGCACCGAAGGCCCTTCGTTGACGAGGAAGCCGCGGCACTCCCAGTCGTGCTCCGGGCGGCTGAGCATGACGGGCGGGCCGGCCAGCTGCCAGGGGGTCTGCATCGGTGCGATGTAGAGGTTGGAGTTGCCCGCGATGGCGGCGTCCTTCTGGGCCCAGACGTAGTAGAGCTGGCCGCGATGCTCGAAGGTGGTCGCGTCGAGGCAGAAGCTGTCGATGCCGGTCTCGACCCGGCCGAGGAACTCCCAGTGGCCCGCGAACGGGTCGGCCGAGGCATTGCGCATCGCATACATGCGGTGCTGGAACAGCCCGTCGACGATCTCGCGCGAAGGGGCGGCGGCGAAGTAGATGTACCAGGCGCCGTGGTTGAAGTGCAGTTCGGGCGCCCAGATCAGTTCGGAGCAGGGCCCGGTGTCCGGCTTGCGCCAGACGACGGTGGCGCGGGCCTCCGGCAGGGCCTCGATGGAGCGCGCCTTGCGCAGCACGATGCGGTCGTATTCGGGCACCGAGGCGGTGAAGTAGTACAGGCCATCGGCGTGGCGCGAGAGGTGCGGGTCGGCACGCTGCAGGATCAGCGGAGCCAGGAAGTCGGACATGGCGTGAGGGCGGGCAGGAACAAGGAAGGGGCGTTGCCCGGCCGAAGGTGCAACGCCCCTGTCTCGAGGTGGGAGCGGGCTTACAGCTTCCAGCGCACCGACAGGCCGATGGTGCGGTCGTAGTAGCGAACGTCGCGCACCAGGGACGGGTCCTTGTCGAAGTAGTCGTGGTAGGACTGGTTCAGCAGGTTGGTCACGTCGAGCGAGACGGTCGTGTGCTGGTCGATGTTGTAGCCCAGCGAGGCATCGAGCGTGCGCAGCGGTGCGACCCACAGCTCGCGGCCGGTCGAGCGGTACGGGTACTCGGCCAGGAACTTCGAGCGCCAGTTGTAGGCGAGGCGGCCGTAGATGTCGCCGCGCTCGTACAGCGCCACCAGGTTGTAGGCCGTCTTCGACTGGCCGAGGAACGTGGTTTCCAGGCCGGTCGCATCGGTCTGCTTGCCGGTCATGAAGGTGAAGTTGGCCTCCATGCCGAAGCCGCTCAGCCAGCCGGGCAGGAAGTCGTAGAACTGGCGGTAGCCGATCTCGTAGCCGTGCAGGTTGGCCTTGGTCAGGTTCACCGGCTTGGTGACGAGGTAGTCGACGCCGTCGATCTGCTCCGAGACGGTCGAATTCATCACGCGGTTCTTGAACCGGTGCTCGAACAGCGTGGCGGTGAGCGAGCCGGTGCGGGAGAAGTACCACTCCAGCGCCACGTCGATGTTCTTGGACTCCGTCGGCTTCAGCTCGGGGTTGCCGCCGGTGGCCGTGCCGTAAGGGACGCCACCGCCGGGCGGAATGAAGGTCATGCCCGGGTTGTACTGGTAGAAGGCCGGCCGCTCGATGGCCTTGCCGGCGATCAGGCGGGCGATCAGCTCGCGAGTGAGCTCGGCCTTCAGCGACAGCGACGGCAGCACGTCGGTCCGCGAGGTGTCGATGTCGACCGGCGTGATCTCGCCGGTGCTCGCGTCCTTCGAGTAGCCGAACAGGCTCTGCTGCGTCCTGACAACGCGCACGCCCGCCACGCCGCTCAGCGGCATGCCGGCGACCTTGGTCCCGAACTTGGTCTTGCCGTAGAGCGCACCGGTCTTCTCGGTGTCGTCGAACAGCGTCATCGGGTCGTAGGGCGTCAGCGCGGTGCTGCCGGTGAGCATTTGGCGGAAGGCCGCGCCGTTGTCCAGCAGCCAGTCGCGGTCGGCGTAGACGTATTGCTTCACGCCGAAGTCACCCGAGGTCTCGGGCGACACCGAGTAGATGCCCGGGAAGTTGGTCACCGGCTGGCCGACGGCGGAGAAGGTCGTCGTCCACGGCATGCTGGTGTTCACCGACATGGCCTTGCGGTCGGCCAGCCGGATGCCGGTGCCGACTTCCTTGAAGAAGCCTTCGTCGCCGAGGTCGTAGGTGGCATCGGCGCGCCAGTCGGTGGACTTGCCGCTGCGAACGCCGCGCACGTCCACCCCGCCGTTGATGCGGAAGTTCGCACCGTCGGTCATGTCCATGCCCGGGTAGTCGATGTAGCCGCCGCCGTCGCGCACCTTGGCGACGATGCTGGTCGGCGTGTAGCCGGTGTCCAGGATGCGATTGACCCAGTCGATGTGGCTGTCGGTGTGGGCCAGCTCGCTGGTCAGGCGCAGCTGGTCGTTCACGTCCCAGCGGCCACCGAGTGCGAACTGCGCATTGCGCGCTTCGTCGTGCTTGGCCTGCGTGGAGGTGAAGCCCCAGCCGATGTAGTCGTCGTTGGAGATGGTGTCCAGGTTGCTGGTGCCGGGCTTGGTGGTCACGACGGTGCCGGGGGCGCCCCAGGGCAGGCCGCCCACCAGGAAGGACTGCTGGTAGCGGTGGTCGATCTGGGTCGCGAAGCCCTCGAAGTAGACCTCCTTGTCGGCGCTGGGCCGCCATTGCAGGGCCACGTTGCCGGCCAGGCGCTTGCGGTCGCCCAGGTCCAGCACGCGGCCGATGGTGCCCGAGCCCAGCACGCCGTCGAAGGTCTCGGGATCGCCCACCCAGGCGCGCTCGTCGTGGTACTGCCCGCGCTGGTACGAAAGGCCGAACAGGGCGCCCATCTCGCCCAGGTCGGTCGACCAGCGGTTGGAGTACATGCCGCTCAGGTCGGGGTTGTTGCTCTTGGCCTTGTCGCGGTTCTCGACGCGGCCGTTGACGTAGACCTGCTCGCCCTTGAAGTCGAAGGGCCGGTTGGTGCGGACGTCGATGACGCCTGCCGTGCCGCCTTCGACCAGGTCGGCGCCCTGCGTCTTGTAGACGTCGATGCGCGAGAGCATGGTGGCCGGCACGTCGGCCAGGTAGAGGCTGCGCCCGGAGTCGGTGAAGAACTCGCGCCCGTTGAGCAAGGTGGTGATGCCGCCCAGGCCGCGCACGATCACCGTGCCGGCCTCGCCGTTGCCGCGCTGGATCTGCACGCCCGTCACGCGGCCCAGCAGCTCGGCCACGTTCTTGTCGGGGAACTTGCCGATGTCCTCGGCGACGATCGCGTCGACCACCTGGTCCGCGTTCTTCTTGATCTGCTGGGCGCTCTCGGCCGAGGCTCGCACGCCGGTGACGACCACCGTGTCGACCGGCGTCGCGGCCGCTGGCTCGGCAGGTGTGTCGGCCGCGGCCTGCTGGGCTTGTGCCGAGATCGCGAGGGTCGCGAGCATGGCGGCCGCCGCAGTGGCGCGCAGGTCAAGGCCAGGCCGAGTGGTCGCCGCGCGCGACGCCACCTTTGTGTTTCTCTTCATCTTGTCTCCGATGTGTTTGAGGCGATCAACCCTGTCCGCTTGGGTCGAGATTCATGCTACGGAAGGGGTCGATCGCAGGCCAATCACATTTGGGAGACATCCCATGCCGGTTTTCGGATC
>CAMLGG010000364.1 GCA_946479475.1 uncultured Ideonella sp.
TCCGCTTCAGCGTGAACATCATGCGCGGCTGCTTCGGCGGCTGCACCTTCTGCTCGATCACCGAGCACGAGGGCCGCATCATCCAGAGCCGCTCCGAGGACTCGGTGATCCGCGAGATCGAGGAGATGCGCGACAAGGTCAAGGGCTTCACCGGCGTCGTCTCCGACCTCGGCGGCCCGACGGCCAACATGTACCGCCTGGCCTGCAAGAGCCGCGAGATCGAGGCGGCCTGCCGCAAGCCCAGCTGCGTCTACCCCGGCATCTGCCCCAACCTCGGCACCGACCACGGCCCGCTGGTGAAGATGTACCGGCGTGCCCGCAGCCTGCCGGGCATCAAGAAGGTCCTCATCGGCTCCGGCCTGCGCTACGACCTGGCCGTGAAGTCGCCCGAGTACGTGAAGGAGCTGGTCCAGCACCACGTCGGCGGCTACCTCAAGATCGCGCCCGAACACACCGAGGGCGGGCCGCTGTCGAAGATGATGAAGCCCGGCATAGGCGCCTACGACCAGTTCAAGGCGATGTTCGACAAGTTCAGCGCCGAGGCGGGCAAGGAGCAGTTCCTCATCCCCTACTTCATCGCCGCCCACCCGGGCACGAGCGACGAGGACATGATGAACCTGGCGCTCTGGCTGAAGCGCAACGGCTTCCGCGCCGACCAGGTGCAGACCTTCTATCCCAGCCCGATGGCGACCGCGACGGCGATGTACCACTCGGGCCTGAATCCGCTCAAGGGCATCCACCGCGACCCGGCGCGCGGCGGCGAGAAGGTCGACGTGGTTCGCGGCGAGCGCCGCCGCCGGTTGCACAAGGCCTTCCTGCGCTACCACGACCCCAACAACTGGCCGCTGCTGCGCGAAGCGCTGAAGGACATGGGCCGTGCCGACCTGATCGGCAACGGCAAGCACCACCTCATCCCGACCTGGCAGCCGGCCACCGACGGCAGCTACAGCAGCGCGCGGCGCAGCAACTCGACGCCTGCGCCAGGGACCAAGAAGGGCGTCGCCCTGAAGACCACCCAGCCCGCCCAGGGCCGCATCCTGACGCAGCACACGGGCCTGCCTCCGCGCGACAACGGCAGCCGGCCGGCCCGTGCGGGCAAACCGGTGCCTCGCAAGACCGGGCGCTGAAGCCTCGTCGATCTAGGGGACGCGAAGGCCGGCGGGCCGGCCCATACTCTGCTCGCGGCCCAGGTCCGCGGCCGCAGGAGGCTCGCCATGATCGAACTCGGATGCCACGATGCCGGCGTTTCCGACGCCGCCTGCCAGGCCTACTGCGCTGAAGTCGAGCGCCTCACCCAGCTCCGGCTGGCCGAGGTGAAGCCGGGGATCGACAAGATCCGGGTTCGTCCCTCGCCGCCCGATGCCGGCCTGTCCATGACCATCGCCGACGTTCAGCAGGCGCTTCGGAAGATCGGCTTCTTCCCCGGCGGCCAGGTGGACGGCATCTGCGGCTACCGCACCCAGTCGGCGATCCGGCTGTTCCAGGAGTACCTGCGCTCCTTCGAAGGGCAGGCCGGCGTGGTGCCCGATGGCCGGTTCGGCCCGGTCACCCAGGGCCACCTGCGCCGCTGGCTCGACCAGGGCCTGCAGCCCACGTGGGCGCCGACCCTCGAGGCATGGCGCAACGGCACCCTGGCCGCCGGCGAGTACACCGACTGGCTGGGCCTCGTCGCCCACGCGAAGGAGAGCCAGTCCGCTGCGCCCAGCCGGATCACGCAGATGGTCAACGCCTTCGGGCGGCCGGCCGACACCCTGGTGCCCGCGAAGTGGGACAGCTCCGGCGCGCAGCACGTGCACCTGGTCGGCATCCGGCGCGAGCAGTTCAGCGGCAAGTTCGACGACCTGTTCGTGCTGCTCGTCAAGGGCCTGGTCTTCAAGTTCCAGGGCTCGACCGAGCCGGGCGCGACCGAGAACCCGAGGGGCCTGCCCTTCCTGGTGCCCGGACAGCACGACTACCGCTTCGGCTGGCACAAGTCGACCTACCTGGCCCTCAGGCCGCTCTCGGCCGGCGTGCTGGTCGTGCGCTCGGCCGACAAGCGGCTGGACGAAGGCGACCTTGCCGGCGGCCTCGAGGCGAACACCACCATCAACATCCACTGGGGTGGCCGCGGGCAGAACCGCGACGTGGCGAGCTGGTCCGAAGGCTGCCAGGTGATCAACGGCAGCGTCTACCTGGCCCCCGATGGCCGGCTCGTCGACTGCGCCTCGTTCGCCGCGGTCAACCAGGACGAGCTCCAGGCCAACCCGCAGAAGACGCGCGGCGCCTTCAACGTGGTGGTCGACCTGGTCACCGCGCTGGCGAGCGACCTGCCTGGCAACGCCGTGAAGTACACCCTGCTGACCGAAGCCGACCTGGCCATGTCGCCCGCGCTGGCCGAGCGCATGGCGGCCAACCGCGAACGGGTGGCGAAGGCGGTCGGCCTCGCCTAGAGCCGCCTGGAGCCGCCTAGAGCCCGTAGACGACCTGCACCAGCGCAGGCCCGTCGGGATGCGGCCGCGTGGTCGCGCCCAGGCCACGCATCAGCACGAGCATGCGGCGGTTCTCGGGCAGGACGTCGCCGACCAGCGCATCCAGCCCCTGCGTCTTGGCGTGCCTCGACAGGCGCGCCATCAGCGCCCGGCCGAGGCCCAGGCTCTGCCAGTCGTCGGCCACGGCGACCGCGAACTCCGCCTCGCGGGTGCCGGCCAGCCTCACGTAGCGGGCGTCGGCGACGATCTCCGGCTCGGCATCCGCGGGCCGTGTGTCGTCCAGCACCTGGGCGACCAGCGCGACGTGGTCCCGGTAGTCGATCTCGGTCATCTGCCTGAGGGTACTCGGGCTCAGCTGGCGCAGGCCGACGTGGAAGCGCTTGTGACGGCTGGCGAGCGACAGGCCGGTGACGAAGCGCTGCTCGGCATCGGCATCCTGCGGCAGGACCGGCCGGACCACCACCGCGCGGCCGCCCGGCAGGTTCAGGCGGTCGATCAGGCCTGCGGGGTAGCGGTGGATGCGGAAGGTGGCGGCCGAGGCGGGGCCTTCCTCCAGCCGCTCGATGAAGGTCGAGGCGTCCATGGTCACGCCCCTTCGGCCATGAGGCGCAACGGCCCGGGCCGCAGGTCCATCACCGCCGGCCCGCCAATGGACGAAACCACGATGGGCGCATCGCCCGGGATCTCCAGGCTGTCGCCGAACTCGAGCACGATGTCGCGCGGGTCGTTGTCGATGGTGACCCACAAGGTGCCGCCGGCGCTGGCGAGCTGGGCGTCGCGTGCCTCGGTCAGGCGGGTGCTCTGGCCGCGTTCGAGCAGCAGGCGGGTGCGGCTGGAGGTGATCAACATGGTGGCTCCCGGGTCGGGTGGCGGCGCATGCGTGGATGGCATGCATGTGACACTGGCACGAGGTGCTTGCGCCAGCGCCGGCGTGGAGCGAATATTCGGCCGCCCGAGCGGACCTGACAAACGATGATTCGGAACCGCAAGCATTCCCGCCACGCATGCAAAACCAGAAGCTCCCGGACAAGCTGCCGCCGCTGGACCTGCTGGCCTCCTTCGAGGCCGCGGCCCGGCACCTGAGCTTCACCCGCGCCGCCGCCGAGCGCTTCGTCACCCAGTCGGCGATGAGCCGGCAGATGCGGGCGCTGGAAGATGAACTGGGCGTGGCGCTCTTCGCCCGCCGCCACCGCGCGCTCGCCCTCACCGCCGACGGCCAGCGCCTGTTCACCGCCTGCACCAGCGCGCTGGGCACGCTGCGCGGCGCGGTGCGCGACATCCGCACGCCCAACCGGCGCGAGGTGCTGGCGCTCACCACCACGCCGGGCCTGGCGGCGCTGTGGCTGATCCCCCGGCTGTCGGCCTTCATCCGCAGCCACCCGGGCGTGGACGTGCGGCTGGACGCGACCTTCGACAACCGCAACCTCGCAGCCGACGGCTTCGACCTCGCCATCCGCTATGCCAAGGTCGGCAAGATCCCGGGCGCCACGCGGCTGTTCGAGGAGGCGCTTCAGCCCGTGTGCAGCCCGCGGATGCTGGGCGATGTCCAGCATCCGCTGCGCGTGCCGTCGGACCTGGCGCGGCATCCGCTGCTGCACATCGAGATGGACAACGACGTGGGCGGCATGCCGATGGAGTGGGAGCCCTGGCTCACCGCCATGGGCCTGGCCGACCTGCAGCCGGCGGCGCGGCTGAGCTTCACCAACTACGCCGAGGCCATCGCCGCCGCGCTCGCCGGCCAGGGCGTGGCGATGGGCCGCCGGCCGCTGGTCGATGCCTTGCTCAAGAGCGGCCAGCTGGTGGCGCCCTTCGCCGGCGAAGCCGCCTCGGCGCGGGGCTACTACGTGATCACCGACCCCGCCGCCAAGGCGCGGCCGGCGGTGCGGGCACTGGAGCAGTGGCTTGTGGCGCAGGCGGCGGCCTCCATCCCCGCCTCCCCTGCTGCTCCCGGCTGACCTCTCCGCTGCCCCAGCACGGGCGGCGGCGCCGCCCATCGAAGGCCTCCATCACCTGGTCACTCATGCCGGAGCCCCCGCCCGGAGGGGTGTATAGACCGGGGACATGGGTAAC
>CAMLGG010000365.1 GCA_946479475.1 uncultured Ideonella sp.
TCAATAGACCCAGACCTTGACGTCCGGCCAGCCCATCAGGCGGAAGACGTAGTAGTCCACCGCGGCCTCGGCCGGGTCGTCGGCGAACTGGCCGACCTGCGCCTGCCGAGGCACGCCGGCCTTGTCGATGCGGCTCCACAGCTCGGACGCCGGCCGCGGCCGGCCCGAGGTGTCGACGAGCTCGGCGTAGGGCAGCGAAACGACCTGGCCGTCGGGCTGGCGTGAGGCCGGCATGCGGCCCGCCGAAACAAAGACCGTCGGGTACTCGCCGCGCGCGAGGCGCGGATCCTTCAGCAGCAGCCCTTCGCGCGGATGAGCCACATAGCGCGCGGGCGGCACGGCGATGTCCTTGGGGCCCTTGGGCGCGCCGACCTTGGTCGGCTCCTTGGACAGTTCGCCGCCGTGCAGCGCCCACTCGTCCACCGAGTCCATCAGCACCGAGACCTTCGCATGGCCCGCCTCCTCGAGCGCCAGGAAAGCCAGGGCGGCTTCAGGCGTGAGGGCGTTGTCGGACACCAGCACGATCTCGTGCGCCGGGTTGACGCCTGCCGGCCCGAGCGCAGCGGCGAGCGCTTCGGGCTCGGCCAGGTGGCGGCGGAACACCTCGGATTCGATGTTGAGCGCAAAGGGAACGTGGCCGGCGGCGTACTGGGCCGCGGGGCGCACGTCGACCAGGTTCAGCTTGGCCACGCCGAAGGCGCGCAGCATAGGCGCGTTCCAGCCGGTCAGCCACGCGGTGTCGCGCTGCAGCTGCGGGGCGTCGTAGGTCCAGAAGGGCAGGCCGCGGTCATCGCGCAGCCATTCGAGCTGCGATTCGACGTAGAGCTTGGTGCGCTCGTGGCCGGCGAGGAAGCGCAGGGCGAACCAGGGCACGCTGGCCGCGATGCCGCCGCCGCAGTGGCTGTGCACCACCTCGTCCTCGCGGATGCCGAGGTAGCGGGCCATGCGCTGGATCTCGCCGGCCGGCTTGAAGGTCTTGTCGGCGTTGAAGAACCCATCGCTCGGCATGAGCAGCGCGTTGGGCACGTGGCCGCCGCGCCAGAAGAACTTCTTGGCGCCGAAGTGGTAATCCGCGTCCAGTGCATCCACCACGGCCTGGCCCGAGCGCGCGTCCGATGCGGCCATGAACTCGGGCAGGCGAGAGCGGGCGTCCTCGCGTACCTGGGTGACGCGGAAACTGCCGGGTGCCGGTGGCGGCGTCGCGTCCTGCGTGACGGTGCCGCCCTGCGCGCGCCAACGCGCAAGGCCCCCGTCGAGCAGGTAGAGATCGCCCTCCGGCACGCCGTGGTAGTACAGGTCGTAGAAGACGCGGGTGGCCATCGAGTCGGCGCCCTTGTCGTAGACGACGATGGTGCGGCCGGGGCTCACGCCCCAGGACTGCAGGCGCTGCTCCATCGCGGCGGTGGTGGCGACGTCCGGCCCATAGCGGTAGATGTCGACGCTGACGGCGCCCGGGATATGCGCCGCCCGGTATTGCGGGGTGGCGGAGGCGTCCAGCAGCAGCACCTGCTCGCGGTGAGCCTGCAGCCAGGCCGGGTCGACCAGCCGGCCGCGCGGCTCCGCAGCCGAGGCACCGCCCGCGGTCGCGGCGAGCGAAGCGATCAGGACCAGCGCGCGCAACCACGCGAGCGAGGATGGGGCTACGGCCAGCATGGGGACTCCTTTTCGGCCGGGATGGCCGGCGGCCGCACTGTGCGCGCGGGAGGAGCCCTGCCGCGAGGACGCGGCGACGAGCCACGGACCGCTGGGGCCGGGCCACGCCGCCGCAGGACGAACGACGACGGGGCCTCGTCTTTCCGGCCTCAGCCGAACAGCCGCTTCAACCAGGCGATGAAGCGCGCGATGGGGCCCTCGGGCTCGCGGCGCGCCTCGGCCACCGCCGGCACGGGCGCCGGGGCGGGGCCGTACTTCTCGACCAGCGCGACCGTGAAGTTGCCGAAGAAGTCGTTCGCCATCTTCTGGGCGGCCATGTCGACCAGGCGCGAGCCGATCTGCGCGATCTTGCCGCCCACGCTGGCCGTGCAGGTGTAGTGCAGGACGGTCTCGCCGGGGCCGTTGGGTTCGAGCCGCACGCTCGCGTGGCCCTTGCCGTGCCCGGCCTGGCCGCCCTGGCCCTCGAAGTGCAGCGTGTAGCTGGTCGGCGGCTGCAGGTCCTCCAGCCTCAGCCGGCCCTTGAAGCGGGCCTTGACCGGCCCGACGGCGGCCATGATGGCCACCTCGTAGTGGTTGGGCTCGGCGCCCGGCGCGATGGATTCGCAGCCGGGGATCGCGGCCTGCAGCATCGCGGTGTCGTTCAGGGCTTCCCAGGCCTGGGCCTGGGAGACGGGCAGGGCTTGCTGGCTGGTCAGTTCCATGCGGCGGGGCGGTCGGTCGTTGAAGAGCAGAGCAGGGCGGCCAATTGCTCGAGGCTGGCCAGATTGTGGGCCGGCAGGAAGAGATCGACATGCGGCCGCAGGGCGCGGATGCCGGCTGCCTTGGCCTCGAAGCCGGCAAAGCGCAGCAGCGGGTTGAGCCAGACGAGGCGGCGGCAGCTCCTGCCCAGGCGATCGGCCTCGAAAGCGAGCTGCCCGACCTCGCCTCGCTCCAGCCCGTCGGTGACCAGCAGCACCGTGGCGCGGCCGCCTCCGAGCACGCGCCGCGCCCACTGGCGGTTGAAGGCGTGAAGGCTCTCGCCGATGCGCGTGCCGCCGGACCAGTCCTGCACCTGCCGGGCGACGGTGGCGATGGCGGCATCCGGGTCGCGCTGGCGCAGCGCGCGCGTGACGGGCGTGAGCCGGGTGCCGAAGACGAAGCTTTCGACGCGCAGCCCGCCCTGCTGCGAAAGCGCGTGGGCGAAGTGCAGCAGCATGCGCGAGTAGCGGCTCATCGATCCGGAGATGTCGGCCAGCACGACCAGTGGCGGGGGCTGCCGCCGCGGGCGCCGCCAGCGGATCAGGTCGGCTGCGTCGCCGCCCCTGCGCGCCATGGCGGCGAGGCTGGCGCGCCAGTCGACCCGGCCGGGGCGGTCGGCCCGGGCCTGGCGGCGGGTGGGCAGCGGCTCGATGAAACGGGCCAGCCGCGCGACCAGCCGCTGGGCCTCGCGCCACTCGGCCGCGGTCATGGTCTCGAAGTCGCGGTGGCGCAGCACCTCTCGCTCGCTGGCGCTGAAGCTGGCCTCGATCTGCGTCTCGTCGGCCGGCGGCTCGGGGGCCGCCGGCTTCGGCTGCGGCGGGAAGAGCGCGTCGGCCAGGCGACGGTTCTCCTGCACGGGCGAGGTCACGCCGCTGTCGCGCGCCTTGACCCGCGGCAGCAGCATGGCCAGCATGCGGCCGAGCAGGTCGGGGTCGCGCCAGAAGAGCTCGAAGGCCTGGTCGAAGAGTTCGCGCTGTTCGGCGCGCGAGAGGAAGCAGGCGGCGAGCGCGGCCTTGAAGTCGCGGCGCGTCTGCAGCGGCCCCGCTTCGAGGGCGTGCAGCGCCAGCTGGACGCGATCGGTGCCGACCGGCACGCCTGCATCGCGCAGGACGCGCGCGAAGTGCATCACGTTGTCGGCCAGGTGAGGCATGTCAGCCCCTGGCGGCGGCCTCGACCTCGGCGAGCAGCTTCGCGGCCTCGCCGCCCTGCATCCGGGCGATGTCGTCCTGGTACTTCAGCAGCACGCCGAGGGTGTGCTGCACGGTCTGCGGATCCAGCGCGACGGCGTCCAGCGCCATCAGGGCGCGGGTCCATTCGATGGTCTCGGCCACGCCGGGCAGCTTGTAGAGATCGAGGGCGCGCAGCCGCTGCACGAAGGCCACGATGCCGGCCGAAAGCGCCTCGGGCGCGCCCGGCACGCGGCGCGCCAGGATGGCGCGCTCGCGCCCGGCATCCGGGAAGCCGACCCAGTGGTAGAGGCAGCGGCGCTTGACGGCGTCGTGGATCTCGCGCGTGCGGTTGGAGGTGATGACGACGATGGGCGGCTGGGGCGCGCGCACCGTGCCGAGCTCGGGAATGGTGATCTGGAAATCCGACAGCACCTCCAGCAGGAAGGCCTCGAAAGGCTCGTCGGCGCGGTCGAGCTCGTCGATCAGCAGCACCGGCGCGACGAGGTTGCTGGCGTCGATGGCCTGAAGCAGCGGGCGCTTGATGAGAAAGCGCTCGCCGAACAGCTGGTCGTCGAGCCTTCCGTGGGCCGCGGTGCCCTCGGCCTCGGCGATGCGGATGGCCATCATCTGCCGCGCGTAGTTCCACTCGTAGGCCGCACCGGCCAGGTCCAGGCCCTCGTAGCACTGCAGGCGGATGAGCGGGCGCTGCAGCATCGCGGCGAGCGTCTTGGCGATCTCGGTCTTGCCGGTGCCGGGTTCGCCTTCGAGGAAAAGGGGGCGCTGGAGTTTCAGCGCGAGGAAGACGGTGGTGGCGAGCTCCCGCTCGGCCACGTAGTCGTGGTCGAGCAGGGCTTGCGCGGTCGCGTCGATGGAGGCGGGCAGGGTCGTGGTCATCGATTCATGTTCCGTTCTCCTGATCTCGCCGAAGGGGCAGGGGCTTCGACAAGCTCAGCC
>CAMLGG010000366.1 GCA_946479475.1 uncultured Ideonella sp.
GGACACCAAGGTCATCACCCAGGGCATCACGGGCAAGACCGGCCAGTTCCACACCCGCGGCTGCCGCGACTACGCCAACGGCAAGAACTGCTTCGTCGCCGGCGTGAACCCCAAGAAGGCCGGCGAGGATTTCGAAGGCATTCCCATCTACGCGAGCGTGAAGGAAGCCGCCACGCAGACCGGCGCCACCGTCAGCGTGATCTACGTGCCGCCCGCCGGCGCGGCTGCCGCGATCTGGGAAGCGGTCGAGGCCGACCTGGACCTGGCGATCTGCATCACCGAAGGCATCCCCGTGCGGGACATGCTCGAAGTGCGCAACAAGATGAAGGCCAAGGAAGCCGCCGGCGGCAAGAAGACGCTGCTGCTGGGCCCCAACTGCCCGGGCCTCATCACCCCGGAAGAGATCAAGATCGGCATCATGCCGGGCCACATCCACCGCAAGGGCCGCATCGGCGTGGTGTCGCGCTCGGGCACGCTGACCTATGAAGCCGTGGCGCAGCTGACCGAGATCGGCCTGGGCCAATCCTCGGCGGTCGGCATCGGCGGCGACCCGATCAACGGCCTGAAGCACATCGACGTGATGAAGGCCTTCAACGACGATCCGGACACCGACGCCGTGATCATGATCGGCGAGATCGGCGGCCCGGACGAGGCCGAGGCCGCCCGCTGGTGCAAGGCCAACATGAGCAAGCCCATCGTCGGCTTCATCGCCGGCGTCACCGCGCCTGCGGGCAAGCGCATGGGCCACGCTGGCGCGCTGATCTCGGGCGGCGCCGACACGGCCGATGCCAAGCTCGCCATCATGGAAGAGTGCGGCTTCAAGGTCACGCGCAACCCGTCCGAGATGGGCAAGCTGCTGAAGAGCCTGCTGTGATTCCGCAAGGGGAGTGCGTACTAACACGAACTCCCCGCGTTGCCGCTGAAATTACACTTCGGCCCGCGCATCAAACCACCAAAGAGGGCTGCGGCCCTCTTTTCGTTTTCTCCCGCCGCCGCACGAACCACGATGGACCTCACCTCTGCCGCCTTCTGGGCCGCCCTCGGCTCGATCATCTGGGTCAACATCCTGCTCTCGGGCGACAACGCCGTGGTGATCGCGCTGGCGGCGCGCGCCCTGCCCGCGCACCAGCAGAAGAAGGCGATCTTCTTCGGCAGCGCCGCGGCGATCGTCATGCGGATCATCCTCACGCTGATCGCGGTCGAGATGCTCAAGTGGCCCTGGCTGAAGGTCGTGGGCGGCATCCTGCTGGTCTACATCGGCGTGTCGCTACTGCTGGAAGAAGACGAGGGCGAGGATGAAGGGGGCGAGTCGGCCAACGCCGGCCTGCTCACCGCCATCCGCACCATCCTGGTCGCCGACCTGGTCATGAGCCTGGACAACGTCCTGGCCGTGGCGGCAGCGGCCAAGGGCGACACGGTGTTGCTGGTGCTCGGCCTGGGCATCAGCATCCCGCTGATCATCTTCGGCTCCACGCTGCTGCTGAAGGTGATGGAGCGCTTCCCGATCATCATCACCGCGGGCGCCGGCCTGCTCGGCTGGCTGGCGGGCGAGATGATCCTGACCGACCCGGCCGTCGTGGCGCGCTTCGGGGAACTGCCGCACAGCACGCTCTACATCGGCGCAGGCCTGGGCGCCGCCATCGTGGTCGCCCTGGGCCTGTTCCTCAAGAAGCGGCAGCAGGCCCGGCAGCCGGCCTGAAGCCGCGCCCGGGCGCCGCGCAGCCCGGGCCGGAACGAACGCGCTGTCTGCGGGTGTTGCGCATGCCACATCCCGAAACGCCCCCGGCACAACCCCTGTGCTAAGGTTCAAAGACTTATAACGGGGGGTATCCGGCAATGGGTGGCAACGGTGCCACGTCTTGGAGCCAGGCGCTGCGGCGCCGTTGGCCGTGGCGACGCGCGCATGGCCGGGCGTCGGGTTCACCGGGCTCACCCAGCGAGATGCCGGGTGTCCACATAGGCGGCTACCCGCTCGTTCGCACTTTTGCCCACGGCGCCCTCGGCGAGCTGCACCTCGCGAGCGATCCGGAAACCGGCGGCCCCATCGCCATCAAGACGGTCCGCCTGCATGGTGGCGAGCTGACGCGCGAACGCTTCGTGCGTGAGTCGCACGCTGCAGCCAAGCTGCGGCATGCCGCCATCGTCCGGTGCCATGCCACCGGGATCGAGGGTGACGGCGAAGAAGCGATCGGCTGGATAGCCATGGAGTGGGTCGCCGGCAGCGACCTGGCCCGCTACACCTCGGCCGCCCGGCTCCTGCCGGAGCCTCTGGTGCTGGAGCTCGCGGCCCAGGCCGCCGAAGCGCTCGCCCATGCCCACCGGCAGGGGGTCGTGCACCGCGACATCAAGCCGGCCAACCTGCTGTTCAATCCTGCCAAGGGCAGCCTGAAGATCGCCGACTTCGGCTGCGCCCACCTGACAGACGCCGAGCGCAGCCGCAGCGGCGTCCTGGCCGGCACGCCGGTCTACATGGCCCCCGAGCAACTCGCCGGGGCCGCGGTGGATGGTCGCTGCGACCTCTATGCCCTGGGCGTCGTGCTGTTCGAGCTCTTGACCGGCCGCCTTCCGTTCGAGGCTGCCTCGATGGGCGAGCTGCTGCGCGCGATCACGTCGGAGCCGCCCCCTTCGCTGCGGCTGCTGAGGCCGGAGCTGCCGCCCGAGCTGGACGAACTGCTGGTGCGGCTGCTCGCCAAGACGCCCGCACAGCGGCCTCCCGACGGCGTCGCCCTGGCCCGTGAACTGCGTCATGTCGCGGCGGCGTTGACGCCGACCTTGGTTTCCCCTGGGGCGCCAGCATCGGCGGCCACAGGCACAATGGCCGAGCCCCTTTGCCCCACGCCGCCGAACTCCCCGTGAGCATGCAACTCGAATTCTTCAGCGCACTGGACACCGGCCGTGCGCGAAGCAACAACGAGGATGCCGTCCGGATCGACGAGGAACTAGCGCTGGCGGTGCTGGCGGACGGCATGGGCGGCTACAACGCGGGCGAGGTGGCGAGCGCGATGGCCGTCGAGCACATCCGCGACGATGTCGCGCGCTGGCTGTCCTCGGCGCACGAAGGGCCGCTCGAAGAAGAAGAGATCCGGCAGGCCCTGATGGCCAGCGCCCAGCGCGCCAACCAGGCGGTATTCGATGCTTCGCAGAAGCGGCCCGAGTACGCCGGCATGGGCACCACGCTGGTCACCGCGCTGTTCAACGAAGACAGGGTCTGGATAGGCCACATCGGCGACTCGCGCGCCTATCGCCTGCGCGGCGGCAAGCTCGAGCAGCTCAGCCGCGACCATTCGCTGCTGCAGGAGCAGATCGACGCCGGGCTGCTGACCCCCGAGGAGGCGGCCTACTCGATGAACCGCAACCTCGTCACGCGGGCCGTCGGCGTCGAGCCCACCGTCGAGCTGGAGGTGGTTGGCCACGAGCTGCGCGCGGGCGACGTGGTCCTGCTGTGCTCCGACGGCCTGTCGGACATGCTGCCCGACGCCGCGATCGCCCAGGTGATGCGCGCAAGCGACAATCTGGAAATGACGGGCCAGGCCTTGATCGCCGCCGCCAACGCGGCGGGCGGCCGGGATAATATCTCGGTGGTCCTGGTACGCGCCAAGGGGGGTGCCGCCCAGGCTGGGCGCGCTTGGTGGCCATTCCGCCGAACCTGATGCGAAGGCCGGCGGCTGCATGAAAGTCAGGTCGGACCGCCCGGGTGCCGGCCTGTACAACAGAGGACAGGCATGGGCAAGCTGGTCGTATCGCTAGACAACGTCGTCATCAAGGAAGTGCCGATCACCAAGGATCGGACCACGCTCGGTCGACGGCCCTACAACGACATCGTGATCGACAACCTGGCCGTCTCCGGCGAGCACGCCGTCATGCTGGCGGTCGGCAACGACGTCTTCATCGAGGACCTCAACAGCACCAACGGCACCTACATCAACGGCAAGGCGATCAAGAAGCAGCTGCTGGTGCACAACGACACGGTCGAGATCGGCAAGTACCGGATCAAGTATCTGGTCGACGAGGTGCCCGACTACGAGAAGACCATGGTGCTGCGCCCGGGCTTCAACCCTGCGGGCCCGACCACCGTGCCGCCGCCCGTGCAGTCGATGATCCCGGCGTCGATCAAGGTGCTCAACGGTGGGGCTGCCGGGCGCGAGGTGCTGCTCACCAAGGCCGTTACGACGGTGGGCAAGCCGGGCGTGCAGGTCGCGTCGATCGCCAAGCGGCCGACGGGTTATGTCCTCTCGCATGTCGAGGGCGTGGCCCACCCGAGCGTGAACGGCCAACCCGTCGGCGACGGCGTGGTCTCGCTGAAGAACGGCGACATCATCGACCTGGCCGGCACGCAGATGCAATTTATCCAGGGTTAGACGTGGTTGCGGCTTCTGCCGCAACCACGTCCACCCAGTGGACTTCAGTGAGCCCCCCCGAGCCCCCGTGGATATACCGGGGACA
>CAMLGG010000367.1 GCA_946479475.1 uncultured Ideonella sp.
CGCTGGCGAACAGGATGTTGTCGACCGGGATCACCTTGGTCAGCAGGTCGATGCCGGGCTGGTGGTAGACGCAGGTGTCGAAGAAGACGTTCTTCAGCAGGTGGTCGGCCAGCAGCGGCTTCTTCAGCTCCTGCGCCAGGCCGCGGTAGCGGCCCCAGTGGTAGGGCGCGGCGCCGCCGCCGTGCGGCACGATGAACTTCAGGGTCGGGAAGTCCTTGAACAGGTCGCCCTGGATGAGCTGCATGATCGCCGTGGTGTCGGCGTTGATGTAGTGCGCGCCGGTGGTGTGGAAGCAGGCGTTGCAGCTCGTGCTCACGTGCACCATGGCCGGGATGTCGTACTCGACCATCTTCTCGTAGATGGGGTACCAGTGCCGGTCGTACAGGGGGGGCGAGGTCCAGTGGCCGCCTGAAGGGTCGGGGTTGAGGTTGATCGCCACGTTGCCGTACTGCTCGACGCACTTGACCAGCTCGGGGATGCAGGTGGCCGGGTCCACGCCCGGCGACTGCGGCAGCATCGCGGCCGGGATGAAGTGCTCCGGGAAGAGCTGGCTCACCCGGTAGCAGAGTTCGTTGCAGATCGCGGCCCAGGTCGAGGAGGTCTCGAAGTCGCCGATGTGGTGGGCCATGAAGCTGGCGCGCGGCGAGAAGATGGTGAGGTCCGAGCCGCGCTGCTTCATCAGCTTGAGCTGGTTGGCCTCTATGGTCTCGCGGATGTCGTCGTCGCTGATCTTCAGCTCGCTGGCCCTGGGCGCCTTCGAGGGGTCCTTCAGGCCGGCGATCTGCAGGTCGCGCCAGGCGCCGAGCGCGGCCGGCGCGGTGGTGTAGTGGCCGTGGATGTCGATGATCATGTCGGTTCTCCTCGTTGCTGCTCAGTGCGCCAGCGCTTCATCGCCCAGGCGCAGGCCACCGGCGGGGCGATCGGGATCGCTCGCCCGCTTGACCAGCAGCGCGACGGCCGCCAGCAGGCCCGGCACGGCCACGACCGCGAAGATGCCGGCGAAGCTCATCTGCTGTGCGCTCAGCTGGGCCACCAGGAAGGACCCGGCGATGCCGCCGAAGCGGCCGATGCCCATCATCCAGGCGACGCCGGTGGCGCGGGCGTTGGTCGGGTAGTAGGCCGCGGCCAGCGCCGGCAGCGAGGACTGGGCAGTGTTCATCAGCACGCCGCCGAGGAACACCGTCACGACCAGCAGCGCGAGGTGGCCGGAGGTCTGGCCGATGGCCCAGATCGACACGGCCGTGAGCGCGAAACCGATGGCCAGGATGCGGTTGGGCTCGAAGCGGTCCATCAGCCAGCCGAAGACCAGCGCGCCGATGCCGCCGAGCGGGAACAGGGCCGCGATCAGCGTCGCGGTCTTCGCGTCGAGCCCGGCGTCCTTGAACAGGATCGGCATCCAGTTCATGAGCGCGTAGAAGATCACCAGGCCCATGAAGTAGGCGACCCAGAGCATCAGCGAGCCCAGGCGGTAGGGCTTGGACAGCACCAGCGCCAGGCCGCCGCGCTCGTTGGTCACCGGCCGCGTCTCGGTCAAGCGAAAGCGCTCGATCGAAGCCACCTTGGCCGCGCCGACCACACGTGCCAGGACGGCGCGCACACGCTCGGCCGGCGCACGCTTCGTCACCAGGAATCGCACCGATTCCGGCAACAGCAGCGCCAGCAGCACGACGAGCACCAGCGGCGTCACGCCGCCCAGCTGCAGCACGCTGCGCCAGCCCCACTGAGGGATCATCCACGCGGCCAGGAAGCCGCCGAAGGCCGCGCCCAGCGGGAAGCCGCAGAACATCAGGTTGGTCAGCAACGAGCGACGCTTGGCCGGGCAGAACTCGCTCATCAGCGTCACCGCGTTGGGCATGGCGGCGCCGAGGCCCAGGCCGGTGATGAAGCGCATCACGCTGAGCGAGTCCAGCGCGCCGGCCGTCGAGGAGGCGAAGCAGGCCACGCCGAACACCGCCACCGAAGTGACGAGCACCGCCTTGCGGCCGAAGCGGTCCGACAACGGGCCGGCGGAGAGCGCGCCCACCACCAGGCCGAACAGCGCCGCGCTCAGCACCGGGCCGAGCATCGGGCGCGTGACGCCCCACTCCTTGATCAACGAGGGCGCGATGTAGCCGATGGCCGCAGTGTCGAAGCCGTCGAGCAGCACGATCACGAAGCACAGCGCGAACACGACCCACTGGTAGGCCGAGAACGGGCTGTCGTCGATCAGCGCCTGCACGTCGGCGCTGCGGGGAGACGTCGTAGTCACGATGAGAGGATCCTGGAGGAAGAAGGGAAACGGAATCAGCGCGTCCAGACGGAGGCGGGCACCATCGCCTCGCCGCGCATCAGCAGCCGCGCGGTGCGCAGCAGCGCCGCCCTGGTGACCTTCTGCGGGTCGATGGGGTCGGTCTCGAGCTCGACGCTGAACTCGCCGGTGGGGTGTTCGACCGAGACCTTCTTGATGGCCCCGACCGGCACCACCGCCACGCCATCGCACACCGAGCCCTCGAGCACGCAGGCGGTGCCGACGGTGACCGCGGCCAGCACGCCGATGGCGTCGTGGCAGACGTGAGGGATGAAGCTGCGGGTGGTGATCGCGCCGCCTTCGCGCGGCGGGGCGATCAGCGTCATCTTGGGATAGGGCTTGTCGCTCACGTCACCGAGGCCCATCTTGCGGGCCGCCACCAGGCGCAGCGCCTCGATGCGGGTCTTGAGCTCGGTGTCGGCGTTCAGGCCGGCCACGCTCTCGTAGCCGGTGCGGCCCAGGTCCTCGGCCTTGAAGATGACCAGCGGCATGCCGTTGTCTATGCAGGTGACCTCGATGCTGAAGGAGGCGAAGCCCTCGCCCTCCACGTGCACCGTGTCGCGCACATTCCCGGTCGGCAGCAGGCCCGAGCAGACCGAGCCGGCGGTGTCGAGGAAGTTGATGGTGATGGGCGCCGAGGTGCCGGGCGCACCGTCGATGCGCGCATCGCCTTCGTACTCGACCTGGCCTGCGGGCGTCTGCACCGTGATGTCGCAGGCCATGTCGGTGTTGAGCGTCAGCACGCGGAAGGTGCTGGTCTCGCCCTGCGGCTTCACCATCCCGGTCTCGATCGCGAAGGGCACGACGGCGGCGAGCATGTTGCCGCAGTTGGGCGTGGTGTCGACCGTGTCCTTGTCCGGCTGCAGCTGGGCGAAGAGGAACTCGAGGTCCACGCCCGGGCGCTGGCTGGCCGAGACGATGCCGACCTTGCTGGTCAGCGGGTGGGCGCCGCCCAGGCCGTCGATCTGGCGCTTGTCGGGCGAGCCCATCACGGCCAGCAGCACGCGGTCGCGCGTCGGGATGTCGGCCGGCAGGTCGCCCGCCCGGAAGAACGGCCCCTTGGAGGTGCCGCCGCGCATCAGCAGGCAAGGGAGGGCGGTCTGGGGCATGGCGACGGTTCCGAACAGTGGTTCAGTCGCATTCTCGGCAGCCGCCGGCCATGCCGGCTACGGTGGGGATCTTCTAGCAGCTATCTGCCGGCGGCATGGGCCGGGGCCGCCGGCTGCAGCTCGCGCAGGCCCTGCATGACCGGCGCGAGCTCGTGCAGGACCGTCTCGATCAGCGGCTCGACCTCCGCGGCGGGGGCCTGGCGGACGCAGGCCTGCTCCAGGGCCGAGGCGGCCTTGGCCAGGCCGAAGGCGCCGGCGGTGGCCGCCACGCCTTTCAGGTCGTGGGCCATGCGGTGGGCCGCGTCGGGGTCGCCACCGGAGCGGACCGCCCGGAAGCTCTCCCCGAAGTTCGCCTGCGAGTCCAGGAACCGGCCCAGCAGCCGGCGGTAGATGCGCTCGTCGCCGCCCAGCGCCTGGAGGGCCGCACGGCTGTCGATGCCGGGCAGGCTGTCCAGCGTGACGGCTGCGCCCGGCGCGGGAGCGTGGGAAGAGGACATGGCACTCACCTCCTGCCGTGGCCGCACCCAGCGCGACAGCACGGCGAACATCTGGTCCACGTTGATCGGCTTGGCGATGTGGTCGTTCATGCCGGCGGCGATCACCCGCTCGCGGTCGCCCACCATGGCGTTGGCCGTCATCGCGATCACCGGCAGCTGCTGCCAGCGCGGGTCGCGCCTGAGGGCGCGGGTGGCCTCGAAGCCATCCATCACCGGCATCTGGCAGTCCATCAGCACGGCGTCGAAGCGCTCCTCGGCCAGCATGCGCAGCGCCTCTCGGCCGTCGGAGGCGACGCGGACTTCCACCTCGGCGCGGGCGAGCAGGTCCTGCGCGAGCTCCTGGTTGAAGACGTTGTCCTCGACCAGCAGGATGCGCGCCCCGGCCAGGCCGGCCAGCTGGCTGTTCAGCGCCTCCTCGCGGCGCACGCCGCGCGAGCTGGCGGGACGCGGCCGGCCCAGCGCCTCCATGCAGGCGTCGAGCAGGGTGGAGGGCGTCACCGGCTTGCCCAGCGTGCTGGCCACGTCCAGGCGGTC
>CAMLGG010000368.1 GCA_946479475.1 uncultured Ideonella sp.
ATTGGAGCCCCTCGCCCGACGGGTACGTCGGTCGATCCCCCGAGGGGATGCGAGCCGGCTTGGGAGCGGCCCTGCGCTCGGCCCGCCAATAGGGGTATGACCCAGGATGTCTCATCGCGCGATCACTTCACCTGCTGGATGCGGATCATGTTGCCGGCCGGGTCGCGCACGGCGCAGTCCCGGACACCGTAGGGCTGGTCGGTCGGCTCCTGCACGATCTCGGCTTCCCTGGCCTGCAGCCGCTCGAAGGTGCCTTCGAGGTCCTTGGTGGCCAGCAGCAGCGTGGCGTAGGTGCCCTTGGCCATCATCTCCTGGATGACCCGGCGCTCGTCATCCGTGATGCCGGGCGTGGCGGCCGGCGGGTAGAGCACGATGGACGTGCCGGGCTGCCCCTTGGGGCCGACGGTGACCCAGTGCATGCCGTTGTAGCCGACGTCGTTGCGAACCTCGAAGCCGAGGGTGTCGCGGTAGAAGGCGAGCGAGGCCTCCCAGTCGGTGTGCGGCAGGAAGCTGGAGTGGATGCTGATGTCCATGGATGACTCTCCTTGAGGGTTGATGACCGTGGAACTCAGTCTAGGTCGGGGTCGGGCGGCGGCGCTTCTCGATTCCTGATCGGTCGCGTGACCTGGCGCGCGACGCAGGCCGGCATCCCCGCGATCGCCTGCTGCCCCGCCTCGCGCCGGTAGGCGCTCGGCGACATGCCGACCAGCTCGGTGAAGCGCGTGCTGAAGGTGCCGAGCGAAGAGCAGCCGACCTCGAAGCAGACGTCCGTCACGCTCAGGTCGCCGCGCCGCAGCAGCGCCATCGCCCGCTCGATGCGGCGCGTCATCAGGTATGAGTACGGCGACTCGCCGTAGGCCTGCTTGAACTGGCGGCTCAGGTGGCCCGCCGACATGCCCGCGTCGCGCGCGAGGGCCTCCACGTCCAGCGGCTGCGCGTACTCGCGGTCCATGCGGTCGCGCACCCGGCGCAGGCGGGCGAGATCACGCAGGTGCAGCGGCTCGGTCTTGCTGGTCATCCGTGGTACGGCGTTCGGGCCCGCGCCGGACTCGGTCGAATCCTGGCGGCCGCCGGGATTCTGCCGTCTTCGCGCAGCGGTCGATCCGCCGCGACGAAAGGCCTCAGGCCCTCACCGAAGCAGGCCGTGCTGGAACGCCAGGGCGAAGCCCAGCATCCACGCGGCCAGCCACAAAGTCTCGCCCAGCAGCAGCGCCAACGCGCGCCACCCCGCCTGCGCCAGCCCAGGCAAGGAGCTGCGGACGCCCAGCGCCGCAATCGCCACGCCCAGGCACAGCCTGGAAAGCTCCCCGGCCAGCTCGACGGCCGCCCCCGGCAGCCAGCCCAGCGAGCGCAGCACCACCAGCAGCACGAAGAATTGCAGGTAGCGAGGCAGCAGCGGCTGTGAGACGCCCTCGGCCCGCGCGCCCCGGCCCAGCGCGCTGGCGCAGACCAGCGCCACCACCACAGACAGCAGCGCCACCCGGCAGAGCTTGACCAGCGTGGCGGCGTCGGCCACCTCCGTACCCAGCAGGCTGCCGGCCGCGGCGACCTGCGCCACGTCGTGGATCGAGCCCCCGAGAAACAGCCCGGCCAGCATCGGAGGCAGCCCGAGCGCGCGCACCAGCGGCGGGTAGAGCAGCATGGCCAGGGTGGACAGCGCCGTCACGCAGACCACGACCACCAGCGTGAATCGCTCCTGCTCGCGCGAGCGGGGCAGCACGGCGGCTATCGCCAGCGCGGCGGAGGCGCCGCAGATCGCCACGGCGCCGCCCGAGAGCACGCCTTGCCCGTACGTGAAGCCCAGTCGGCGCGCCAGCCACCAGCCGGCGAGGATGGTGCTGGCCACCGCGCCCGCCACCACCGCGACGGTCCCCCAGCCGAGGGCCGCAACCTGCCCCAGCGTGATCCGCGCGCCGAGCAGCGCGACGCCGCAGCGCAGCACCGTTCCGCTGCAGAAGGCCACGCCCGGCTGGACGCGCTCGTCATCGGAGAGGAAGTTGAAGCACAGGCCGAAGCAGAGCGCGTACAGCAGCTGCGGGCCGACATGCTGCTCGGCGACGAAGGCGGCCGCCAGGGCCACCATCGCGCACAGCGCCGCGCCGGGCCACCGGCGCGACACCGGCCGCAGCATCACGCCCAGGGGCCCGGCCATCTACTTCTCGACGAAGGCGCGTTCGATCACGTAGTCGCCCGGCTCGCCCTGGCGCGGGCTGATGTGGAAGCCCCGCGCATCGAGCAGCCTGCAGCAGTCGTCCAGCATCGCCTGGTTGCCGCAGATCATCGCCCGGTCGGTGACGGCATCCAGCGGGGGCAGGCCGACGTCCTGGCTGAGCTTGCCCGAGTCGAGCAGCTCGGTCAGCCGCCCGCGGTTGCGGAAAGGTTCGCGCGTGACGGTGGGGTAGTAGACCAGCTTGTCCTTGAGCATCTCGCCCAGGAACTCATGCTCGGGCAGCTCCTTCTGGATGTACTCGGAATAGGCCAGCTCGCTGACCGTCCGCACCCCGTGAACGAGGACGACCTTCTCGAAGCGCTCGTACACGTCCGGATCCTTGATGATGCTCATGAACGGCGCCAGGCCGGTGCCGGTGGAGAGCAGGTACAGGTGCCGGCCCGGCCTCAGGTCGTCGACCACCAGCGTGCCCACCGGCTTGCGGCCGACGATGATCTCGTCGCCCGGCTTCAGGTGCTGCAGGCGCGAGGTGAGCGGGCCGTCGGGCACCTTGATGCTGAGGAACTCCAGGTGCTCCTCGTGGTTGGCGCTGGCCACGCTGTAGGCGCGCAGCAGGGGCTTGCCTTGCACCGGCAGGCCGATCATCACGAAGTGGCCGTTGCGAAAGCGCAGGGCCGGATCGCGCGTGGTGCGGAACGAGAACAGCGTGTCGTTCCAGTGGTGGACGTCGAGGACGCGTTCGGTGCCTAGCGTGGACATGGTGAGGAGGCCTTCATGCTGACAGCGCCAGCTCGAAGCCGAGCTCGCGCAGGTAATCCCAGGGATAGATGCCGCGGCCGTGGCCGTCGTCGAAGCGCAGGTTCAGGCCCTTGTCGCCGATGGGCTCGACGGCGGCCAGGCGCAGCGAGAACGGCGCGTTCGGGTGCAGCCCGGTGCGGCGCACGAGGCTCTCGCAGGCTGCGCAACGGCAGCGAGCGCGCAGCAGCCAGTGCGGCAGCCTGTGCACCGCGCCGTCGGCCCAGCGCAGCTCGAGCACGCCCGAGGCCTGGTGGTCGACGATCGATTCGGGCCAGGCCATCACAGCGCCCGCATGCCCTCGGCCGGAAAGGCCGACTGCAGTCCGCGAAGCCCGCCCGCAAGCTCGCCGCCCATCGCGGCCAGGCTCTCTTCGCGGATGAGCGACTTGATCTGCCGCACCAGCGCGAGGAAGGTGGGCGAGGAGGTGATCTCCGGCGTGCGAGGCCGCGGCAGCGGCACCGGGATCTCCGCCTTGATGCGGCCGGGGCGTGCCGTCATCACGTAGATCTTCTCGGACAGGAACACCGCCTCCTCGATGTCGTGGGTGATGAACAGCACCGACAGCCGCAGCTGCTGCCACATGTTGGTGAGGATCTCCTGCATCACCACGCGGGTCTGCGAATCGAGGGCCCCGAAGGGCTCGTCCATCAGCAGCACCTCGGGACTGGTGGCCAGCGCACGCACGATGCCCACGCGCTGCTTCATGCCGCCGGAAAGCTGGTCGGGATAGTGGTTCTCGAAGGCCAGCAGCCCGGCCATGCCGAGCAGGGTGCGCGCGGCCGTCTCGCGGTGCGCGCGTGGCTTGCCCTGCATCTTCAGGCCGAACTCGACGTTCTTGCGCACCGTCATCCACGGGAACAGCGAGTACTGCTGGAACACCACCCCGCGCTCCGCGCCCGGCCCCTGCACCGGCTTGCCGTCGAGCAGCACCCGCCCTTCGCCCGCCCCCAGGAAGCCCGCCACCACGTTGAGCAGCGTCGACTTGCCGCAGCCCGAGGGGCCGATGATGGAGACGAACTCGCCGGGCCGGACCTCGATGCTGGCCCGGTCCACCGCCTGCACGGCGCTGCCGTTGGCGCCGAAGCACACGCTCAGGTCCTCGATCTGGATGTGGCCCGACTTGCCCCGTTCACCCTCGCGATGCTGCGCATCGCCCGCACCAAGGGCGGCGCTCATTTCACCCCTCCTGCACTGCGCCCGAAGGCCAGCCACGGCGTCATCGCACGGCCGACGGCGCGGATGAGCTCGCTGCTCATCAGGCCGAGCACGCCGATGGTGATCATGCCCAGCACGATGTCGGCGTACGAGATCAGCGAGTAGGCCTCCCAGGTGAAGTAGCCGATGCCGAACTGGCCGGAGATCATCTCGGCCGCGATCAGCGAGACCCACGCCACACCCATGCCCACCGCCAGGCCGGTGAAGATCTGCGGCAGCGCCCCGGGCAGCACCA
>CAMLGG010000369.1 GCA_946479475.1 uncultured Ideonella sp.
TCCGTTCACCCTGAGCTTGTCGAAGGGCCCACTGCACAGGTCTCTCGCCTTCGACGGCTCAGGCCGAACGGTGGGAGGTGCGCAACCCGGACAACACCACCGTCCGTTCACCCTGAGCTTGTCGAAGGGCCCACTGCACAGGTCTCTCGCCTTCGACAGGCTCAGGCCGAACGGTGGGTGGATGGTCGAAGGTTGGAAAAGAATCCGCCGAACGGGGGGTGCGGCAGCGAAGGCACTCCTGCTCCGTTCTCCCTGAGCCTGTCGAAGGGCCCGCTTCCTCGACGGTTCACATGGGCCGTTCACTGCTCCAGCCGGAGGATCTCGAGCTGCTCGGGCACCGTCTCGAAAGTCCCGGCGCCGGCGGGCATCTGCATCAGGGGCTTGGCATCGGTATCCAGCAGCCACACGCTCGGGTAGACCAGCAGCCTGGCGCGCTCGTCGCCGATCGATCGCTGGAAATCGGCGTAGGCCAGGCTTCGGCCGTTCACCTTGATGAACAGGCGCGGCGCCTCGGTGGACAGCTGGCTGCGCAGGTCGACGACGATGTAGTCCTTGGCGAAGTGGGCGACGAGCTCGCGGGCGTGCTGCTGGAGGAAGGCCTCGTAGCGGCGGCAATAGGCGCAATCGCTGGCACCGAGGTAGACGTAGAGCCGCTTGTGCTCGCGCCTGGCCCTGTCCAATGCCGGGGTGAGGTCGAACTCCTGGCCCTGCGGAGCCAGGGTGGTGGCCGCCGGCTGCACGACCATCGGCGAGTAGGCCGATGGAAAGGCAGCCAGCGACAGCGCGGGCAGGGCGGCGAGCCCGGCGAGCAGGACGAGGGCGCGGCGCGGCTTCACGGTTTCATCCCACCGCGAGCGTCCCGAAGAACTGTCCGTCCTTCGAGTCCGTCACGTCGGCCCGCAACTCGCCCGGCCCGTGGGGCACGAAGTTGAAGTGCCAGGTCGGGTTCTCGCTGATCGAGAAGTCGAGGTCGGCGTCGAACACCTTGCGCCCCGCGTACGTCACCCGGATCGACCGGACGAAGTGCGCCGGGATGTAGACGAGCGTTCGCTGGTTGAGCTCGAAGCCGGTGTCGTTGGGGTGGATCACCGTGACGTCGGCCGGGTTGGGCGCGTCCACCTTCATCGGGCCGGCCAGCTTGAGCACCGTCTTGCCGATGAGGTGAAGCGCATCCCGGTTCGGCGGCGCCGAGCAGCCGCCCGAGGTCTTCACGTAGCGCGAGTCCATGTGCAGCTGGCCGTTGGAAAGCTCGCTCACCACCCGCACGTGGCTGTACTCGTCGACCCTCACGCGGGTCTCGAAATCGGCCTGGCCCACCTCCGGCGTGAGATCGAGCACGGCGGCGACGGGCGACGGGTTCTTGTCGATGACCAGGTAGAGCTTCCTGACGTGCAGGCCCTCGGACTGCGGGATCCTCGAGACGATCTTGATGGGCACCCAGGCCCCGTAGGCCGCGCGCAACGGTGCGATCAGCTGCACCGCGCTGGCCTCTGGCCGGGCCTCGATCGGCCGGCTGCCGAAGAGGCGCTCGCGCAGCCTGTCCCACTCGGGCGACGTATCGGCATGGGTGGCCGAGGGCAGGCCGCCGACGGCGGCCCGGGAGGGCGCGGCCATCGCGCCGAGGGTGGCGGCGCCCAGCGCCTGCAGGGCGGCGCGCCGGGAGCGGTGGCGGTGCGATGTCATGCTGTGGGCCTCACTTGAAGTACAGCTCCCGCTCGAAGCGCAGGTAGGCAATGGTGGCGTTGCGTGGATGGATGGTGTCGTACTGCGCCCAGGCGCTGAACTCGGGCAAGCCCGCGGCATCGGGCACGGCCATCAGCTCGGTGCCGGCGCGGGCCAGGTTGCGTGCCTTGTCCTCGAGCTGCACCAGGTAGCGCTCGACGGTGTCGACCAGCGCCGGCGAAGTCGCGGGGCCGTGGCCGGGCACCACCTGGCGCAGGGGCAGTGCCCTGAGGGCGGCCAGCGCACGCTTCCAGCCTGCGAGGTCGGCGTCCTGGATGTCGGGGATGCGCTGGTTGTCGAGCAGGCCGCCCGCGAACAGCACACCGCTGGTCTCGTCGAGCACCGCCACGTCGCCCGGTCCGCTGGAGTGGCCGAAGTACAGCACCTGCACCGGCCGGCCGAGCGACTCGACCTTGTGCGGCGTCGTGAACGAGCGGTCCGCCGTGTAGGTCGTCGTGCCCTGCAGGGGCTCGTCGCCGATCATCACGTGCAGCTGGCGCAGGCACACGCTGCAGCGCGAGGTCATCAGCCTGGCTGCCTCGTCGTGCATGACGACCGGGATGCCGCGTTCGCGAAAGGCTGCGCCGCCGAACACGAACTCCGGGTGCACCTGGGTGACCAGGACCTCGCGGACCGGCTTGTCGGTCACCTGACCGATGGCATCGAGCAAGGCGCGGCCCTGCGCATACGAGGTGCCCGTGTCGATGGCCAGCACGCCGGTCTCGCCCACGATGAAGCCTGCGTTGCCGACACGGCCCTGGTTGTGCTCGTCCGGTACGCCGGTCGCACCCGGCACCATGTACACGCCGCCGGCCAGTCGGATGACGTTGGAGCCCGATCCGGGCTCGGCGAGGAAGGCAGGCGCCGCGGCGCAGGCGACCAGCAGGGCGGCGATGCCCAGCAGGACGGCAGGCCTGTGCAGCGCGATGCCCATTGCCCGCCGACCTACCTGGCCTCGACCAGCTTCTTGAGGTTCGCCAGGCCGGCCTGGTAGACGCCGGTGATGGCGCGGATGGCGGCTTCGTCGTTGCGGTCGGGCGGCGGGTCGTTGTTCGGGTAGCCGCGGTAGAAGGCACCGCGCCATTCGACGACCGACTGGTTGCCTTCGCCACGCACGCTGAGCGTGGAGGTGTAGTTGCTCACCGGAAGGGCGCCGCCATCCTTGGCGCGGTAGCTGTACTTCATCTTGGCGTCGTCGTAGGCCTCCAGTGTCTCGGTCATCTCGCCGCCGCCCTTGATCTTGAGCAGACGCACGGAACCTTCCTCGTTGCCCTTGTCGGCCGGGCTCTCGGCGATGGCGGGGTGCCAGTCCTTCAGGGCGTCGAAGTTCTTGATGCGTGCCCACACGGTGGCCGGCGGCGCGTCGATGGTGACCTGCTCGACGACCTTCTGGCGCGTCGGGCCGTGGGCCGCGCATGCGCCGGCGAACGTGGCGAGGACGGTGAAGGCGGCGAGCCGGCGGGTGAGGGCGATCGTCATGGGAGGAGACAGGGCTGTCATGGAGGCGTGCCTATGAAGGAACCGAAGCCACGGCTGTTGCGGCCGGTGGCGATGTGGTCGAGGGTGCGGCCCGAGGCGGCGTCGAGCACGCTCACGTTGTCGTCCATCCAGTTGACGACGTAGACGCGGTCGCCATGGGCGGCCACGCCTTCGGGATAGCCGAAGCCATCCAGGGTGCGGACGACCTGCAGCTTCTCGGCGTCGAGCACGCTCACGCTGTCGGCGTGCTGGTTGGTGACGTAGAGCAGCGATCCGCCCTGCGCCAGGGCCGCACCGTAGGGGGCGCGGCCGACCGGCACGCTGGCGATCACCGCGAGGCGCCGCGTGTCGACCACCGAGACGTCGTTGCTCTTCACGTTGAGCGCGTACAGCCGCTCGCGCGGGGCGTCGAAAAGCAGGGCGAAGGGATGCGTGCCGACCTTCACCCGGCCGACGACCTCGCGCTTGCGGGCATCGACCACGGCCACGCTGTCGTCATCGCGCTCGGCGACATACACGATGTGCCCGTCGGGGTGGAAGGCAACGCCGGCCGGCGCCTGGCCCACCGCCACCTCGCCATAAGGCGCATCCGGCCGGCGGGTGTCGATGAGCAGCAGGCGGTTGCGGTACCAGTCCGCCACGGCCAGCAGGCTGCCGTCTGGCGAGGCGTCCAGGCCCACCGGGCCTTCGCCGGCCGGCCAGGTGGCGGCCACTGCCTGCCTGTGCATGTCGATGACCGAGATCGTCCTGCTGTCCGGGTTGGAGATGAAGACGCGCCCGGCGCTGCTGGAGGCCACCACGCCCGCCGGCGAGCGGCCCACCGGCACGGTGGCGACCACGGCGCCGGTGGGGAGGTCTATCACCGACACGTCGTGGCTGCCCTGGTTGGTGACGTAGGCGAAGGGCGCCGCCTGCAGGCCCGTGGCCGCCAGCAGCGGCCAGGCCAGCAGGCCGCGCATCCTTGCCATGGCGGCCTACTTGGGCGCGGGGGCGATGAAGCAGGCCTTCTGCACCTTGGCCTGCAGCTCGCGGTAGCGCGTCACCTGCGGCTTGATCGTCTCGTTGTCGCGCAGCTCGCCGCCCCTCTCGCCGCTGATCGACATCGCGTTGACGACCGTCGACATGGTCACGTAGTCGTCGTACTTGACCTCCTCGGCCATCCTGTCGAGCGCGCAGGAGCACTTGCTGACCA
>CAMLGG010000370.1 GCA_946479475.1 uncultured Ideonella sp.
TGGTGATCATCGTGCCGGCCTTGGTGAGCTCGACGAAGCCGATGACCGAGGCCAGTGCCGTGCCCTTGATCACCTGCACCAGGAAGCCGACGGTCGGCGGGATGGCGATGCGCAGGGCCTGCGGGCCGACGACGTGGCGAAGCTTCTCGCCGAAGCTCAGCGCCAGGCTGTCGGCCGCCTCCCACTGCCCGCGCGGGATGGCGCCGACGCAGCCGTGCCAGATCTCGCCGAGGTAGGCACTGGTGTAGAGCGTGAGCGCCACGCCGGCCGCGAGCCAGGCAGGCACGTCGATGCCGACCAGCCCGAGGCCGAAGTAGGCCAGGAAGAGCTGCATCAGCAAAGGCGTGCCCTGCAGGACCTGTGCGTACACGCGCGTCGCGGCCTGAGCGCCGCGCCGGCGCGACAGGCGCGCCAGCAGCAGGCCGAGCCCCACCAGCCCGCCGCCGACGAAGGCGACCAGCGACAGCAGCACCGTCCAGCGCGCGGCCAGCAGCAGGTTGCGGAAGATGTCCCAGACGGTGAAGTCGACCATGTCAGTGCAGCCTGGGGGTCCGGCCGAAGATGAACCGCGGCCCCACCCAGTACAGCAGATGGCGCACGGCCAGCGAGAGCGCGAGGTAGATCGCCGTGGCGACGATGAAGGCCTCGAAGGCGCGGAAGTTGCGGCTCTGGATCAGGTTGGCCTGGTAGCTCAGCTCCTGCGCCGCGATCTGCCCGCACACCGCCGAGCCCAGCATGACGATCACGATCTGGCTCACCATCGCCGGCCACACGCGGGCCAGCGAGGGCGGCAGCACCACCCGCATGAAGACCTGCCACTCGTTCAGCGCCAGGCTGCGCGCCGCCTCCAGCTGGCCGCGCGGCGTGCCTTCGATGCCGGCGCGCACGATCTCGGCGGCGTAGGCGCCCAGGTTGATCACCATGGCCAGCACCGAGGCCAGCTCGGGCGAAAGCCGCACGCCGAGGCTGGGCAGGCCGAAGAAGATGAAGAACAGCTGCACGATGAAGGGCGTGTTGCGGATGGCCTCCACATAGGCGGCCACCAGCCAGTGCAGCCGCGTCGGACCCCACGCGCGCGCCCAGCCGCAGGCCACGCCGACGGCCAGGCCGAGCACCGCCGCCACGGCCGTCAGCCCCAGCGTGAAGGCTGCGCCGCGCAGCAGCAGCGGCCAGTCCTGCAGGACGGCGGCGAAGTCGAGCGTGACCATCGAGGTGCGTCAGTTCGGCAGCGCGCCGGCCGGGCGGCCCAGCCACTTCTGCGAAAGCTTCTCGAGCTCGCCCGCTGACTTGGCCGCGGCGATGATCTCGTCGACCTTGGCCTTGAGCTTGTCCTGCCCCTTGGCCACGCCGATGAAGTTGGGCGAGTCCTTCAGCACGAACTTGAGCTCGGTGCCCAGCTGCGGCTGGCGCTGCATGAGCGTGGCCGCCACCGAGGCGCCGGTGGCCACCACCTGCACCTGGCCGGAGGCGAAGGCCGAGATGGTGGCGTTGTTGTCCTCGAAGCGCTTGATGTCGGCGCTGCCCGGCGCGATCTTGCTCAGCTCGATGTCCTCGATCGCCCCGCGCGTCACGCCCACCGTCTTGCCGGCGAGATCGGCCGCCGACTTCACGGCCACGCCCTTGGCCGCGAACACCGCCTGGTAGAAGGGCGAGTAGGCGGCGCTGAAGTCGATCACCTTCTCGCGCTCGGGGTTCTTGCCCAGCGTCGAGATCACCAGGTCGGCCTTGCGCGTCTGCAGGTAGGGGATGCGGTTGGCGCTGGTCACCGGGACCAGCTCGGCCTTCACGCCGAGCCGGGCCGCGATGAGCTTGGCCATGTCGATGTCCAGGCCCTGGGGCTGGAGGTCGACGCCGACGAAGCCGTAGGGCGGGAAGTCGGTCGGGATGGCGATGGTGATCTGCTTCTTCGCCATCACGGCTTCGAGCGCGTCCTGCGCGCTCGCTGGCGACCCGAAGGCGGTGGCGACAAGGGCGAGGGCCAGGCTGCGGGCCAGGACGAGGCGGCGGATGGGCATGGTCATTTCTCCAGGGAGCGCCGTCGCGGGGCGCGGGTCGAGGGACGGGTGGCAGTGGCAGGCACGAGGTCGGTGAAGAGCCGGCGGCGGGGGCTGGGCGTCGGCGCTTCAGGGCGCGGCGACTCCAGCGCCGAGCGCAGCTGCGACAGCGCGTCGTGCGCCGGGTTCGGTGCGCCCAGGTGCTGCACCACCGTGGCGATGTGCTCGCGCACGAGCCGGGTGGCCAACGGGATGTCGCCGGCCTCCAGGGCTTCGACGATCCGCGCGTGGTCGTCGCAGGAGCGGGAGGCGTCGTGCGTCGACTGGAAGAGCGTCGCGATGAGCGTGGTGCGCGCCGTCAGGTCGCGCAGGATCTCGGCCAGCAGCGCGTTGCCCGCGCACTCGGCCAGGCAGACGTGGAAATCGCCGAGCAGGTAGCTGCGCTGGCCGGCCTCGCCGGCGCGGATGGCGGCGCGCTCGGCCTTCACGTGCCGCTTCAGGCGCGTGATCGTCTCTCGCGACGGCTTGCCCGCAAGGTTCTGCACCAGTCCGGTCTCGATGGCGATGCGGGCCTCGAAGGCCTCCCTCGCCTCATCGGGCGACGGCTGCACCACGAACCAGCCCCGGCGCGAATTGACCTCGACCATGCCGCGCGCCGAAAGCCGCGCCAGCGCCTCTCGCACCAGGGTGCGGCTGACGCCGAACAGGTCGGCCAGCGACTGCTCGCCCAGGCGCTGGCCCGGCGCGAGGCGGCCGGCCAGGATCGCATCGACGATGCGCGTCGCGATGTCGTCGGGGCTGTGGCGGGAGCTGCCCTGAGTCGGTGCCATGGCGAACGGTCCTTCGGCGGCTGGAGGTGCAGCATGCCCCAGGCGTGTGCATTTTCTCCATACCAATCTTGTATGCAAGATTCGGACGCAAGCCGTGTGCCAGCCCGCCGCGGAATAGATGTGAACAAATATAGAATCGGCCGATGAAGACCCTGCGCCTGCAGCTGCGCTTTCTCGTCCCGTTGATGCTCACCCTGGTCGGCGCGGCGCTGGTGGCCGTGCCCCTGATGGACCAGCTCACCCTGCGCTGGTTCGCACGCGACCTCAACACGCGCAGCGCCCTCGTTGCCAACGCGATGGCGGATTCGATCGCGGACGCCCAGAGCGACGGCAAGTCGTGGCGCCTGCAATCGATGTTCGAGCGCGTGGTCCGGGACGAGAGGCTGTTCGCCCTTGCCCTGTGCTCGGCCGACGACACGATGCTGCGCCGCACGCAGGATTTCCCTTCCTCGGTGGATTGCGTGCAGGCACGAGCGCTGGCCGCCCTGCCCGATCCGCGCCTGGACCTCCCCTCCGGCGCGGTGCACATCGTGGTGCAGCGGCTGGATCCGGAACGGCTGGACTCCGACCGCCTCGTGCTGCTGCACGACCTGAGCTTCATCGACAAGCGCAGCGCCGACACCCGCCGCTACCTGTTCGGCTTCATCGTCGTGCTGGGCCTGACCATCGCCCTGATCACGATGGCGGTGGCGCAGATCAGCTGGCGCGGGTGGGTGCGCGGCATGCAGGGCATCCTCAGGGGCGAAGGCCTGCTGCGGCCCCTGCTGCCGCCGCCCGAGCTCCAGCCCTTCGCCAGCGAGGTGCGCGCGCGCCTGCGCGACCTGGAGGACGAGTACCGGCGCGGACTCGAGCTGGTGTCCGAGTGGAACCCGGAGCGCCTGCGCACGCTGCTGCACACCCAGCTGCGCGGCGACCAGGTGATCGTGGTCTCCAACCGCGAGCCCTACATCCACGAACGCCGCCGCGACGGCAGCCTGGCCGTCAAGCGCCCCGCGAGCGGACTGGTGACGGCGGTGGAGCCGGTGATGCGGGCCTGCTCCGGCACCTGGATCGCCCACGGCAGCGGCAGCGGCGACCGCGAGGCGGTGGACCGCCACGACCGCGTGGCGGTGCCGCCCGGTGCCCACGACTACACCCTGCGCCGCCTCTGGCTCACCGCCGAGGAGGAACAGGGCTACTACTACGGGTTCGCCAACGAGGGCCTCTGGCCGCTGTGCCACGTCGCGCACGTGCGGCCGGTCTTCCGCGAGTCCGACTGGCAGATGTACCGCCGCATCAACGAGCGCTTCGCCGACGCCGTGGCTGCCGAGGCCCACAGCGACGATCCGGTGGTGCTGGTGCAGGACTACCACTTCGCGCTGCTGCCCGCGATGATCCGCGAGCGCCTGCCGAAGGCGACCATCCTGACCTTCTGGCACATCCCCTGGCCGAATCCCGAGTCCTTCGGCATCTGCCCTTGGCGGCGCGAGATCCTGCAGGGGCTGCTCGGCAGCACCATCCTGGGCTTCCACACGCGCTTTCACTGCAAGAACTTCATCGAGA
>CAMLGG010000371.1 GCA_946479475.1 uncultured Ideonella sp.
GCGCCAGCACCGGCACGAACTCGCGCTGGCCGCCGGAGCTGGTGCCCTGGCCGCCGGGCAACTGCACCGAGTGCGTCACGTCGAACACCACCGGGGCCCCGGTCTCGCGCATGATCGCCAGGCTGCGCATGTCGGAGACGAGGTTGTTGTAGCCGAAGCTGGCGCCGCGCTCGCAGGCCATGAACGCGTCGGTTTCCAGGCCGGCTTCCTTCGCGGCGGCGCGGGCCTTGTCGATCACGTTCTTCATGTCGTGCGGGGCGAGGAACTGGCCCTTCTTGATGTTCACCGGCTTGCCGCTGCGCGCGACCGCGTGGATGAAATCGGTCTGGCGGCACAGGAAGGCGGGCGTCTGCAGCACGTCGACCACCTTGGCGACCTCGGCGATCTCGGCCTCGGAGTGGACGTCCGTCAGCACCGGCACCTTCAGCTCGCGGCGCACCTTGGCCAGGATCTCCAGGCCCTTCTCCATGCCGGGGCCACGGAAGGAACTGCCGCTGGAGCGGTTGGCCTTGTCGTAGCTGGACTTGAAGATGAAGGGAATGCCCAGCTTGGTGGTCATCTCCTTCAGCCGCCCGGCCACGTCCATCTGCAGCTGCTCGCTCTCGACCACGCAGGGCCCGGCGATCAGGAAGAAGGGCTTGTCCAGCCCGACGTCGTATCCGCAGAGCTTCATGCCGCAGCCTTCTCGTTCCGGCGGGCTGCCTGGTGCGCCAGCGCCGCCTTGATGTAGCTGATGAACAGCGGGTGGCCGTCCCACGGCGTCGACTTGAACTCCGGGTGGAACTGCACTCCGACGAACCAGGGGTGCTGGTCGCGCGGGAGCTCGACGATCTCGGTCAGCTTCTCGCGCTGGGTGATCGCCGAGATGACCAGGCCGGCCTGCTGCAGGCGGTCGAGGTAGTGCTCGTTGGCCTCGTAGCGGTGGCGGTGCCGCTCGGTGACGACCGGGCCGTAGATCTCGTGCGCCAGGGTGCCAGGCTTCACGTCCGAGCTCTGCGCGCCCAGTCGCATGGTGCCGCCGAGGTCGGAGTTCGCGTCACGCTTCTGGATCGAGCCGTCGCGGTCCTGCCACTCGTCGATCAGGGCGATCACCGGGTGCTCGCAGCTCGGGTCGAACTCGGTCGAATTGGCGCCCTGCAGGCCGGCCAGGTGGCGGGCGTACTCGATGGTGGCCACCTGCATGCCCAGGCAGATGCCGAGGTAGGGCACCTTGTGCTCGCGGGCGAACTGGGCGGCGTGGATCTTGCCCTCGACGCCGCGCTTGCCGAAGCCGCCGGGCACCAGCACCGCGTCCACCTTGGCGAGCAGGGCGTCGGCACGCTCGTCGTTCAGGGTCTCGGCGTCGATGTACTCGATCCGGACGCGCACGTGGTTGTGCAGGCCGGCGTGGCGCAGCGCCTCGTTCAGCGACTTGTACGAATCCGACAGGTCGGTGTACTTGCCGCACATGCCGATGGTGACCTCGCCGCGCGGATGCTCGACCTCGTGCACCAGCGTGTCCCAGCGGCGCAGGTCGGCCGGGCGGGTGAGCGACTGCAGCTTCATGCAGATCATCTCGTCCAGGCCCTGCTCGTGCAGCATGCGCGGCACCTTGTAGATGGTGTCGACATCCCACATCGAGATCACGCCGTGCAGCGGCACGTTGGTGAACAGCGAGATCTTCTCGCGCTCGTCGTCGGGGATGGGGCGGTCCGCACGGCAGAGCAGCGCGTCGGGCTGGATGCCGATCTCGCGCAGCTTCTGCACCGTGTGCTGGGTCGGCTTGGTCTTGAGCTCGCCCGCGGCGGCGATCCACGGAACGTAGGTGAGGTGGACGAAGGCGGTGTGGTTCGGGCCGAGCTTCAGGCTCATCTGGCGGACGGCCTCGAGGAAGGGCAGCGACTCGATGTCGCCCACCGTGCCGCCCACCTCGACGATGGCCACGTCGACGGCCTCGGGCGTGCCCACGCCGGCGCCGCGCTTGACGTACTCCTGGATCTCGTTGGTGACGTGCGGGATCACCTGCACCGTCTTGCCGAGGTAGTCGCCGCGGCGTTCCTTCTCCAGCACCGTCTTGTAGATCTGGCCGGTGGTGAAGTTGTTGCTGCGACGCATGCGCGTCGTGATGAAGCGCTCGTAGTGGCCCAGGTCGAGGTCGGTCTCGGCGCCGTCGTCGGTCACGAACACCTCGCCGTGCTGGAAGGGGCTCATGGTGCCCGGATCCACGTTGAGGTACGGGTCCAGCTTGATCAGGGTGACCTTGAGGCCCCGCGATTCGAGGATCGCGGCGAGAGACGCTGACGCGATGCCCTTGCCGAGGGAGGACACCACACCGCCGGTGACGAAGACGAACTTGGTCATGTCAAAAGGCACTCTTGCGCAGCCGGGGGCAGGCTGCACGCAGGAGTGCCGTGGTGGTAAAGAGGCATTATAAAGGCGCGCCCCGGGCCCACCAGGTCCGGGGCGGGCCTTTGGACGACCTTCAGACGATCTTTTCCCGGGGGTGGCGGATCTTGCGCATCGGCTCGTAACGCTCCGACGGCCAGATCAACGGATGAGTGGTGTCGTCGCCCGCCCAATGCGGATCGTCGATCGCCTCGAACACCTCGCGCAGCCGCTGGCCCCAGGTGCCACGGATCATGCGGAAGTACGGGTTGTGCTCGTCGATCACCGCGATGTTGTTGCACTGCAACTGGCCCTCTTCGTAGACCAGCAGGTCCAGCGGCAGGCCGACGGAGAGGTTGGACTTCAGCGTCGAGTCCATCGACACCAGCGCGCACTTGGCCGCTTCTTCCAGCGGCGTGGTGGGCGTCAACACCCGGTCGAGGATGGGCTTTCCATACTTGCTCTCGCCGATCTGGAAGAAGCAGGTCTCGCGCGTGGCCTCGATGAAGTTGCCGGCCGAGTAGATGTGGAACAGCCGCATCGCCTCGCCGCGGATCTGGCCGCCGAAGATCATGTTCGAGTTGAAATCCACGCCGGCGTTGTGCAGGGCCTGGGCATCGTGGTCGTAGACGCGGCGGACCGCGCTGCCGAGCACGCGGGTTGCGTCGAACATGCTCTGGGCGTTCCAGATCGTCAACGGCTCGCGATCGCCCTGGGAGATCTGCTCGACCTGCAGGATCTCGCGCACCGACTGCGAGATCGACAGGTTGCCGGCCGAAAGCAGCACCATGAAGCGATCGCCCGGCTTTTCGTAGACGATCATCTTGCGGAAGGTGCTGATCGCGTCCAGGCCCGCGTTGGTGCGGGAGTCGGAGAGGAAGACGAGGCCGGCGTTGAGCCGGATGCCGACGCAGTAGGTCATGGGGTGGCTTTCTGCTGGATCTGCTTCAGACGGTACAGCGCGTCCAATGCCTCGCGCGGCGTCAGGGTGTCCGGCTCGATCCGGGCCAGCGCCTCTTCCACCGGCGAGGGCAAGGCAGCCGGCGGCGCCGGCGGGGCGGCGAACAGGTCGACCTGCGCGTCGCGCTCGCGGGACTGGGCCTCCAGCGCCTCCAGCGCGGCGCGCGCCTGGCGGATCAGGGCAGGCGGCATGCCGGCCAGCCGGGCGACCTGCACCCCGTAGCTGCGGCTCGCGGGCCCGGGCTCGATGGCGTGCAGGAAGACGATGTCGTCGCCACTTTCGGTCGCGCTCACGTGCAGGTTGAGCGCCCGCTCGTGCCGGCGCGGAAACTCGGTGAGCTCGAAGTAATGGGTGGCGAACAGGGTGAACGCCTTGTTGCGGTCATGCAGCTGCGTCGCTATGGCGGAGGCGAGCGCCAGGCCGTCGAAGGTCGAGGTGCCGCGGCCGATCTCGTCCATCAGCACCAGCGAATGCTCCGTGGCGCCGTGCACGATGGCGGCCGCCTCGGTCATCTCCAGCATGAAGGTCGATTGGGCGTTGGCCAGGTCGTCGGCGGCTCCGATGCGGGTGTGGATCGCGTCGATGGGCCCCAGGCGGCAGGCGCGAGCCGGCACGTAGGAGCCCATGGCCGCCAGCAGCGCGATCAACGCCACCTGCCGCATGTAGGTGCTCTTGCCCCCCATGTTCGGGCCGGTGATGACCAGCAGCCGGGTGCGGGCGTCCAGTCGGCAGTCGTTGGGGATGAACTCGGCGCCGCCCGTCTCCTGCAGCCGGGCCTGGACGACGGGGTGCCGGCCGGCCTCGATGTCTATGCAGGGGTGGTTGACGAACTCGGGGCGGCACCAGTCGAGCGTGGCGGCTCGCTCGGCCAGGGCGGCCAGCGCGTCGAGGCCGGCCAGTGCGCGCGCGAGGTTCGCGAGCGGCGCCAGCCAGTTCTGCAGCTGCTCGAGCAGTTGCTCGTAGAGCCACTTCTCGCGGGCCAGCGCCCGGTCCTGTGCCGACAGCGCCTTGTCCTCGAAGGCCTTGAGC
>CAMLGG010000372.1 GCA_946479475.1 uncultured Ideonella sp.
CTCGCGGCAGCCGTAGAGGTTGTCGAACTTGCTCTTGGTGACCGAGTCGTTGACGTTGATGGCGCGGAACTTCAGCGTGCCCTTGGCGGCCATCTCGGCCAGGCGGTGCACGCCGGTCGTGGTCTCTTCCGTCACGCCGATGATCTGGGCGCTCTTGCGGGTGTACCAGCTGCCGTCGACGGCCAGCTTGGCCTTGATGGCGGCGAAGAGCTCTCGCTCTTCCTCGCTGCCGGGATTGGCGATGAGGCTCGGGTCCTTCTCGGCGCGCATGCCCAGGTGCATCAGCAGCGTGGCATCGCCGCCGTCGTCCAGGATCATGTTCGGGCCTTCGCCTTCGGTGCCCGCGGCGCCGAACTCGAAGATGCGGTGGGTGTAGTCCCAGTAGTCCTTGAGTGACTCGCCCTTGTAGGCGAAGACGGGGGTGTTGCGGGCCACGAGCGCCGCGGCGGCATGGTCCTGCGTCGAGAAGATGTTGCACGAGGCCCAGCGGACCTGCGCGCCGAGCGCCTGCAGCGTCTCGACCAGCACGGCGGTCTGGATGGTCATGTGCAGGCTGCCGGTGATGCGCGCGCCCTTCAGGGGCTGGCTGGCGGCGAATTCCTCGCGGATCGCCATCAGGCCGGGCATCTCGGTCTCGGCGATGTTGATTTCCTTGCGGCCCCAGTCGGCCAGGCCGAGATCGGCGATGGCGTGGTCGGCGGCGGGCTTGAGAACGGCAGCGTTCATGGCAGTGACTCCGGTCGGTCGTTGGTGGTCGACCCGCACGGTGCCGGATGGGTGAACGCCTGGATCGCACGCATCACCCATGACACCTTCAGGTGCGGGTGAGCGCCGTTGCATATGTAGGCCCCAAGGTCGCCGCGAGCGGCGCCCGTCCCCCAAGGGGAGCCGGCAATCGCGGGGCGGCCCTGCGATTGCCGTGGAGTTCCGAGCCTGGGGACCCTGGATGGGCCTTGCAACGCTCCTCGGAACGAGCTGCGGATTCTAGCCGGCCCGGATGCGCTCGTCGATGGCGGATGCCACGCGCTCGATGTCCTCGTCGTCGTTGTAGGCCTGGGCCGAGATGCGCAGCCACAGCGCCTCGTCGATGGAAAGGACCTGCGCCTCGATCGAACGCTCGAACAGCAACCAGTCCTTGAGCGCCGTGGCCGCTTCCGCTCCTCGCCCTAGGGCCGCAGGCAAGGGCACGCTGACCATGCTGCCGACCATCTCCCGCGGCGTGCTCCACGGCAGTCCCCAGCGCTCGCACAGGCGCACGGCCGAGCGCCAGGCCAGGCCGTGGTTGTGGCCCCAGAGCGCTTCGCGGCCACCGAGCGCCTCGTCGATGAAAGCGAGGCCGGCCGGGGCGCAGAGGTAGGGCGTGGGGTCGCTGGTGCCGACCCAGTCGAACTCGGCGTGCCAGCCCAGCCCGTAGCCCCAGGAGATGACCGTGGGATGCAGCTGAGCTCGCCGCTCGGCTGTCGCCCACAGCACTGCGCTGCTGCGCGGCGCGAAGGCCCACTTGTGCAGGTTGGCCGTGTAGAAATCGACGCCCAGCGAAGGGATGTCGACCGCGATCGCGCCGGGCGCGTGGGCGCCGTCGGCCAGCACCGCCACGCCGCGCGAGCGGCACGCGGCGGCCATCTCGCGCAGGGGCATCAGCAGGGCGGTCTCGGGGCTGACGTGGTCGAGCACGGCCAGGCGGGTGCATGGCGTGATCGCCGCCTCGATCGTCGCGACCAGCTCGTCCGCGCTCGCGCCGGGGAAGGGCAGGGCGATGGTCCGCACCGAGGCACCGGCGCGGGCCGCATGGTGCGCCGCCGCGCGGGCCACGGCGCCGTAGGTGCGGTTGGTGACCAGCACTTCGTCTCCCGGCCCGAGCGGGAAGGACCCGAGCACCGCGTTGGCGCCGGTGGTGGCATTGGCGACGAACACCAGGTCGTCGCCCGTCACGCCGAGCCAGGGGGCGACGGCCCCGGCGGCCGCCCGCAGGCGTTGCCGTGGCCTCCCGTCCGGCCCTGCCGCGCCCGGCCGGCCCTGCACGCCGATCGGCGTGATCTCGCGCAGCAGCACGCGAGCGGGGTGCCGCTCGATCTCGTCGCGCAGCGCGGCCTGCGCGGCGAGCACAGCGCGCGGCTTGGCGCCGACGGTGCCGTGGTTGAGGTACGTGGCGGCCGGGTCCAGGGCCCACAGGGGCAGCAGCGGGCGGCCGAAGCGAGGCGGGGTCTGCATGGCCGGCGATTTCAGCACGCATGGGACACTGCCCGCCATGCCTGCCCTGAACGCGACCCCCTGGTCGCAGGTCCCGCCTGCACGGCTCGCCGGTCTCCGCGGCGTGCTGACCGACATCGACGACACGCTCACCCGCGATGGCGAGATCGAGCCGGAGGCGCTGCAGGCGCTTCGCACCCTGGCCGATGCCGGCGTGCCGGTCATCGCCATCACCGGCCGCCCGGCCGGCTGGAGCGAGCCTTTCGCGCTGGCCTGGCCGGTCGCCGCGATCGTGGCCGAGAACGGCGGGGTGATGCTGCGGCGCGGCGCCGATGGCCGGCTGCAGCACGACTTCGCCCAGCCGCCGGACGAGCGCGAACGCAACTTCGCGCGCCTTCAGGCCTGCGCGGCCGATGTGCTGCGCGCAGTGCCGGGCGCCGCGCTCGCTCGCGACAGCGCGGGACGCTTGACCGACATCGCGATCGACCACAGCGAATTCACGCGGCTGCCGCCCGCGCAGATCGAGGAGGTCGTCGTCGTGATGCGCGCCCATGGGCTGAACGCGACCGTGAGCTCGATCCACGTCAACGGCTGGATCGGCGTGCACAGCAAGTGGACCGCCGCCGCCTGGGCGGTGCAGGAGGTCGCGGGCCGGCCGTTCGATCCGCAGGAATGGCTCTACGTCGGCGATTCGACCAACGACCAGCTCATGTTCGAGCAGGTGCCGCTCTCGGTCGGCGTGGCGAACATCGCCCGCTTCTGGGACGAGCTGCTCGTCAAGCCGGCCTACGTGACCGCAGGCGAGCGCGGGCGCGGCTTCGCCGAGGTGGCGTCGGCCGTGCTTGCCGCGCGCTAGCCTTCGATCCCGAGGAAGTCCGACAGGCGCTGACGCTCCTCGTCCAGCGCGCGGCGGAAGAGCGGATCGCGCGGCGCGCGGCCGGCGACGTAGCCGCAATCCAGCTTCAGCCGGCCGGCGGCCACCGAGGCATTGGCCCAGCCGATGACCTCGTCGCGCCACATCAGCGGCAGCGCGTAGTAGCCGAGCTGCCGCTTGGGCGCGGGCGTGTAGGCCTCGAAGCGGTAGGCCCAGCCCCAGAAGAGCTCGAAGCGACGGCGGTCCCAGACGACCGGGTCGAAAGGGGCGAACAGGTGCACCCGTTCGGGCACGCGGTGTCGGCGCGAGGCGGGGTTCTCATGGGCCGGCCAGTACCAGTCGGTGCCGTCCACTCGCGCGTGCGCCAGGCGCTGCTTCGCCCGCGCCAGCGCCGCCGCCCGCTCGCCGCGCCACTGCGGGGCGCCGCCGCCGAGCAGGCTGGCCAGATAGCCGAGGCTGGGTCCGGGCAGCGGCGCGTACTTGGCCACGACGAGGTCGAGCAGCGCATCCACGCGGGCGCCGATCTCGGCCGGGTCGCTCACCGCCTCGTGCGGGTCGCGGGCTTCGTAGATGCGTACGCCGCCTTCGCGCCGCGCGACGCGCAACAGGCCGCGGTAGTGCATGCCGTCGAGCAGCTCGGTGCTCGCGCGAGACGAGCCGCCGAACCAGTTGCGGGTGCGGCCGTGGGCGAAGTGCTCGTCGACCTCCTTCGGATGCACGGCGCCGTGCTCGCGTACGAAGGCCAGCACCTCGTGCGCCTGCTTCCAGCGCGCCTCCGTCCAGACGTGGCGCGGCGTGCGTGGGTGCATCAGCGCCAGGTGGCGCGCCGGCAGGAAGCCGTAGTTGACGAGGTAGTCCTCGTCGATGGCGAGCCGCGGATAGCGGCGCTCGAGCTCACCGGCGGTGTAGCCGGCCACGCGGTGGCGCAGCGTCAGGTCCTGGGCCCGGGCCGGGGCGCGGATGGGGTCGGCCTGCACGAAGCCGAGCTTCTCGATGGCGCGCGGCAGCGTGGTGGGGGTGAAGAGGCTGCGTGCGATGGCATGGCGGCGCAGTTCCTCGAGGGTGATGGCGCGGGGCATGCCGCGATGATGCCTCGGCCGACCCGGCCGGCGACAATGCGGGCATTGCATTGCTGAAGACTGGCCGACCGATGAAACCACTGGGAACACCGTTGTCGCCCGCCGCCCTGCGCGTGATGCTGCTGGGCTCGGGCGAGCTGGGCAAGGAAGTGCTGATCGCCCTGCAACGGCTGGGCGTGGAGACCATCGCGG
>CAMLGG010000373.1 GCA_946479475.1 uncultured Ideonella sp.
CCGACGTGCAGATCTACGCCCCGTACGTCTACGACGCCACGATGGTGATGGCCGATGCGATGGTGAAGGCCGGCTCCTCCGACCCGAAGGTCTATCTGCCTGTGCTGGCCAAGACCAGCGGCTACAAGGGCGTGACGGGCACCATCTCCTTCGACGAGAAGGGCGACATCAAGAATGGCGCGCTGACGCTCTACACCTACAAGGGCGGCAACCGCGAGCAGATCGCGGTGGTGCGCTGAACGCCGGGCCGCAAGCCCCGATCGAAGGCCCCGCAGTGCGGGGCCTTTTCCGTTCCGGCCGCCGATTCGAGACGGCCTGAATCGGTTCACAGGCGCCGATCCGCCGGCGGCTGCGGCGGCCCTCGACGCGCTCCAGGGCCACGGGCGGACAAGGTCTCGGTCATCCGCGTTGCAGCCACCGTGCCGGAGAGGAACGTCAGTACCGCGACCAGCCACACGGCTGCGGACAGCCCGAAGCGATCGGCCACCAGGCCCGCCAGCAGCGCGCCGACCGCGTAGCCGAGGTCGCGCCAGAGCCGGTAGACACCCACCGCGGAGGCACGCCACGAGGGATGGGCCACGTCGCCGATCGCGGCCAGGAGGGTCGGGTACACCATCGCCGTGCCGACGCCGAGCAGCACCGCCCCCACGGCGAATCCGCCGAAGCCTTCGGCGAGCGCCGTCAGGCCGATGCCCGCCGCCTGCACCCACATGCCCGCCGCGATGAGCCACTTGCGGCCCAGACGGTCGGACAGCGCTCCCGTGAAGACCTGCGTCACCCCCCACACCGCCGGGTACAACGCGGCCAGCATGCCGATGCGTTCCAGGCTCAGGCCGGCCGCCGCGAACACGAGAGGGAACAGGCCCCAGGCCATGCCGTCGTTCAGGTTGTTGACCAGCCCGGCCTGGCTGACGCTCGAAAGGTCCGGGTCGGTCAGGGAAGTGCGCCGGAAGATCTCCCTCTGGCTTGGCGCTTCAGCGCCCGATTGCACATGCAGGCGGGCCTCGTGCTGCACGTGATGCCGGGTCTCGCGTACCAGCAGCCACGACATGAGCCCCCCGGCGGCCACGTAGGCCACGCCGAGGTAGAAGGGCTGCGGCCGCAAGCCGTGGCGTGCAGCGATCCAGCCGGTGGCCAGCGCGCTGCCCGCCACCGCGAGGTAGCCGGAGAACTCGTTGAGTCCCATGGCGAGGCCGCGCTGCTTGGGCCCGACCAGGTCGATCTTCATGATGACCGTGATGGACCAGGTCAGGCCCTGGCTGATGCCCAGCAGAACGTTGGCTGCCACCATCCATACCCAGCTGCCGGCCCACATCAGCATGAAGGGGACCGGTGCGGCGATGCACCAGCCCGCGACCAGGACGTGCTTGCGTCCGAAGCGGTCGGCGAGACGGCCGGCGGCGTAGTTGGTCAGTGCCTTCGTCAGGCCGAAGACGACGATGAAGGACAGGATCGCGACACGGGCGGCGATGTGGAACTCCTGCTCAGCCACCGCCGGCAGGATGCTGCGCTCGAGGCCGACCATCGCGCCGACGAAGGCATTGACGAGCACCAGCAGGGAGAACTGGCTCCAGTTCTCGCGCAAGCCGAGGCGAGGGTCCGCCGCGTGCATGAGCTTCCCCTGGTGGCTGGGGTCACGCCTCGATCGGCAGGCCGCGCGCGCGCCACTCGGCGACACCGTCGGTCAGGTGCGCGGCGCGGTAGCCCTTCTTGCGCAGCAGCTCGACGGCCTCCTTGGCCATCAGGCAGAAGGGGCCACGGCAGTAGGCGACGACCGGCACGTCCCTGGGCAGCTCCGAAAGCCGCTTCCTCAGCTCGTCCAGCGGGAGCGAGCGCGCGTGAGGCAGATGCGCCGTCGCGTACTCGTGCGCGGGCCGTACGTCGAGCACAAGGACTTCGCCGCTGGCCGCCTTCTTCAGGATGGCCTTGCGATCGACGCCCTGCAGCTCGTCGCCGTGGTCCGCGATGCCGGCGAGCGCGACCTGCAGCTCGACCAGGCGTTCCTCGGCCTGGGCGCGCAGGGCGACCCACAGGTCTGCGACCCCGGTGTCGGCCAGGCGGTAGGCCACGTACCTGCCGTCCTTGCGCGCATCGACGAGCCGCGCATGGCGCAGCGCTTTCAAGTGCGCGCTGGCCAGCTTGACGCTGATCCCGGCCTGGGCCGCCAGCATCTCGACGGTCTTCTCGCCCTGGCAGAGCAGCTCGATCAGCTCCAGGCGCTTGGGGCTGGCGACCGCGCGGCCGATGCGGGCGACTTGCTCGTAAAGAGCATCCTTGATCGTCCTCATGCCAATAGTCTAACGATTATTAGATTGAATGCGCATCGACGACTGGCAGAGCGGCCCGAGCAAGACCAGCCTGCGGCTGGCGCAGGAGATGGCCCGGCCTGGAGCCTCATGCAGGGCTACGCCGAAGTCGTGGCGAGTTGCCGCCGGCGGAACTCCGCCGGTGTGGAGCCCGCCTCGCGCCTGAAGAACTTGCTGAAGTTCGTCGCTTCGTCGAAGCCCAGTTTCTCGCCGATGCCGGCGACCGGCAGGTCGGTGTGCACCAGCAGGCGCTTGGCTTCCAGGACGATCCGCGCCGCGATGAAGGCCTTGGCCGTCATGCCCGTCGAGCCCAGGACGGCGCGCGCAAGGCTCTTTTCCGTATAGCCGAGCTGCCTGGCGTAGTCCGCCACCTGGTGGCACTGCGCGAAGCGATCCTCCACGAGTTGCCGGAACCGGTTGTAGCGCTGCAAGGCCGGGGCAGGCACCGGGTCCCCGGCCTGCTGCCGCCCCTGGAGGATGATCAGCCGAGTCAGCAATGAATGGAGCTGGTGGCGAAGCAGGGCGTTCGCATCGTCGAGCGAGGCGTCCATCTGCGAGTCCTCGTGCATCTGCTCGATCGAGCGCGTCACGGCCTTCAGCTCGCGGCCCGCCAGTGCGATGTGCTCCGGCAGCCTTGCCATGTCGACCGCGAGCTTGAGGCTTCGCGCTGCGCCGGACGCCGCGAGGACGAACTCCGGACGGAACAGGACGATCCAGCCATTCCAGTCGTCCTCGCGCCCGAAGTTGTGGACCTGCCCTGGATGCAACACGAGCAGGGAGCCGGGCACACACGGGACCGGCCTGAAATCGACCACCTGCGTGCATTGGCCCCGGGTGACGCACACCAGCGTGTGGAAGTCGTATCGATGCGTGGTCCGGACCTTCTGCCTGCTGCCTCGCCGCCTCAGGTCAGCCATGGTGAAGACATCCAGGTCCAGGCGGTAGTGGGCTCGGGGTCGGTAGCCGAGGCGCTGGAGCTCCGTGTTCATGTCTTCGCCGCCTTTCGCGGAGGCTCCTGCCTTGGCCGTCCGTCGGAGGACACGAATGTCCAGAAAGTATCAGCCATCGTCCCTTGGCAACCTTTCTTCTGCGCCGCTGATGTCCAAGAATGACCATATCAGGTCACACCCCAAGGACACAAGGCATGAGTTCAATCGATGTCGGCAGGATCACGGCGGAGATCCTGTCGCTGGAACAGGGCATCAACGAGCGCTGGAACAAGGGCGACGTCGATGGCGCCCTCGAGATGTACAGCGAGGACGTCACCTACTTCGATCCCTTGACGGAGATGCGACTCGAAGGCCGCAAAACCGTGGAGGCGTACTTCCGCCAGTTCTTCGAGGGCAAGCTCGACATCCTGCGCAACGAGTTTCCCAACCCGCAGGTGATCGTCAGCGATGGCGGCGACCTCGCGGTGCTGCACTACAACCTGGTGAACATCGTTCCCGATGGACAAGGCGGCGAGAAGCCCGGCACGCCGTGGAACTCCACCCAGGTCTACCGCCTCGTCGACGGCCGTTGGCGCGTGGTGCACGTGAACTGGTCGTTCACCCGCCATCCGGCCGCCATGCAGGGCGTGATGTCCTGAGCCCCGTTCACTTCCATCGACGCAACAGCACACCATGAACAACATCGAAATCGCCAAGACCTACATCAAGGCCGTCCAGACCGGCGACCAGGCCACGCTCGGCAGCATCGTCTCGCCCGACGTGACGTGGCATCAGCCGGGCAGCAACCAGTTCTCGGGCACCCATCGCGGCATGGCCAACGTGGGCCCCATGCTGGGCCGGATGATGGAGGTCTCCGGGGGCACGTTCGCCATCACGCGCGCCGACCACTACATGGCCAACGGCGACTGGGTCGCCATCACGCTGGAGTTCGCGGGCGAAGCCCATGGCGTCAAGCTGAAGCAGCCGGGCGTGGACCTCGTCCGCATCGAGGGCGGCAGGATCGTCGAAGTCCGGCTGTT
>CAMLGG010000374.1 GCA_946479475.1 uncultured Ideonella sp.
CCCAAGATCCGCGCGATGGAGATCATCGACGAGCTGGAGCCGGCCCAGCGGGGCATCTACGGCGGTGCCTGCGGCTACCTCAGCTTCGCGGGCGACATGGACGTGGCGATCGCCATCCGCACCGGCGTGGTCAAGGACAACACGCTCTACGTCCAGGCCGGCGCGGGCGTGGTGGCCGATTCGGTGCCGGAGCTCGAATGGAAAGAGACCGAGGCCAAGGCCAGGGCGGTGATCCGCGCGGCCGAACTTGTCGAGGAAGGATTCTGAAATGCTCCTCATGATCGACAACTACGACTCGTTCACCTACAACCTCGTGCAGTACTTCGGCGAGCTGGGCGAGCAGGTGCGGGTCTTCCGCAACGACGAGATCACCCTCGAAGGCATCGCCGGGCTGCAACCCGACCAGCTCGTGCTTTCGCCCGGCCCGTGCTCCCCCGCCGAGGCCGGCATCTGCGTGCCGGCCATCCGCGAGTTCATGGGCAAGCTGCCCATCCTCGGCGTGTGCCTGGGCCACCAGAGCATCGGCGCCGCGCTGGGCGGGCGCATCGTGCGGGCGAAGACGCAGATGCACGGCAAGACCAGCCGCATCCAGACCGACGGCCGCGGCGTCTTCCGCGACCTGCCGCAGCACTTCACCGTGATCCGCTACCACTCGCTGGCCATCGAGCGCGAGACGATGCCGGCGGCGCTCGAGATCAGCGCCACCTCCGAGGACGGCGAGATCATGGGCGTGCGTCACAAGGATCTGGCCGGCACGGCCACCCCTGTCGAGGGCGTGCAGTTCCACCCGGAATCCATCCTCTCTGAGCACGGCCACGCGATGCTGCGCAACTTCATCGCCATGAGCCGCAAGGAGGTGGTGGCATGAGTTCCGTGGATTACGCCAGCGCGGCGCGGCGCGCGGCAGGCGAGCGGGTCGTCGATCTGCGCAGCGACACTGTCACGCAGCCCACGCCCGCGATGCGCGAGGCGATGATGGCTGCGCCGCTCGGCGACGACGTCTTCGGCGACGACCCGACGGTGAACGCGCTGCAGGAGCGCATTGCCGCCATGCTGGGCTTCGAGTCGGCGCTCTTCATGCCCAGCGGCACGCAGAGCAACCTGTGTGCGCTGCTGGCCCACTGCGGCCGCGGCGACGAGTACATCGTCGGCCAGCTGGCCCATACCTACCGCTACGAGGCCGGCGGCGGCGCGGTCTTCGGCAGCATCCAGCCGCAGCCCCTGCCGAACCAGCCCGATGGCACGCTGCTGCTGTCCGACATCGAGGCGGCCATCAAGCCGGACGACCCGCACTTCGCGAGGAGCCGGCTGCTGTGCCTGGAGAACACCTGGAACGGCAACGCGCTGCCGCTGGCCTACATCGAGCAGGCCACCGCGCTGGCACGCCGCCGCGGCCTGGCAGCCCACCTCGATGGCGCGCGGCTGTTCAACGCGGCGACCGCCTCCGGCGTGCCGGCGCGCGAGATCACGCGCCACTTCGACAGCGTCTCGGTCTGCTTCAGCAAGGGCCTGGGCGCGCCCGTCGGCTCGGCACTTTGCGGCTCGCGCGAGCTGATCGCCCGGGCCCATCGGATCCGCAAGATGGCCGGCGGTGGCATGCGGCAGGTCGGCCTGCTGGCAGCGGCGGCGGACTACGCCCTCAGCCACCACGTCGAACGCCTGGCCGAGGACCATGCCCTGGCGCGCCGCCTGGCCGAGGGCTTGTCCGGCATCCCCGGCCTTGTAGTCTCGCCGCCCCAGACCAACATCCTCTTCGCCCAGGTCGAAGGAGGCCGCGGCGCCGCGCTGCTCGGGCACCTGAAGTCGCGCGGCGTGCTGGCCACCGGCCTCATCGGCCTGCGCTTCGTGACCCACCTGGACGTCGACGCCGCCGGCATAGACCGGGCTATTGCGGCGACCCGCGAGTTCTTTGCCAATCTCACCTGAGCGAGCCGCCATGACGATCAGCAACACCGACGCCCTGGTGCGCGTCATCGAGCACCGCGAGATCTTCCACGACGAGATGCTGGCCCTGATGCGCCGCATCATGAGCGGCGAGATGTCGCCGGTGATGATCGCCGCGCTGGCCATCGGCCTGCGGGTCAAGAAGGAGACGATCGGCGAGATCGCCGCAGCCGCGCAGGTCATGCGCGAGTTCGCGACGCCCGTCGTGGTGGCCGACAAGACGCACCTGGTCGACCTGTGCGGCACCGGCGGCGACGCGGCGCACACCTTCAACATCTCGACCGCCTCGATGATCGTCGCCGCCGCGGGCGGCGCGCGCATCGCCAAGCACGGCGGGCGCAGCGTCTCCTCGAGTTCCGGCAGCGCCGACGTGCTCGAGTCGCTGGGCGTCTTCATCGGCCTGAATGCCGAGCAAGTGGCGCAGTGCCTGGCCGAGTCGGGCATCGCCTTCATGTTCGCGCCCAACCACCACGCCTCGATGAAGCACGCCGCGCCGGTTCGCAAGGAGCTGGGCGTTCGCACGATCTTCAACATCCTCGGGCCGCTGACGAACCCGGCGAATGCGCCGAACCAGCTGATGGGCGTGTTCCACCCCGACCTGGTGGGCATCCAGGTCCGCGTGCTGCAGCGGCTCGGCTCCGAGCACGTGATGGTCGTCTACGGCATGAACGGCATGGACGAGATCTCGCTGTCGGGCGAGACCATGATCGGCGAGCTGAAGGACGGCGAGGTGCGCGAGTACGTCGTGCATCCGAGCGACTTCGGCCTGCCGGTGTACGACTCCCGCGTGCTCAAGGTGGCCAACCAGCAGGAGTCGGTGCAGTGCATCCAGCGCGCGCTGGCCAACGAGGACGGCCCCGTGCGCGACATCGTGCTGCTCAACGCCGGCGCCGCCTTGTACTGCGCCAACGTGGCCTCGAGCGTGGCCGAGGGCGTCAAGCGCGCCCGCGAGGCGGTGGCCTCGGGAGCGGCGCTGGCCAAGCTCAGCCAGTTCGTCGACGTGACCAACCGCTTCCGCCCGGCAGCCTGAAGAAGATGGCCGACACTCCCGACATCCTGCGCCGCATCGTCGAAGTCAAGCACGACGAGGTGGCGCGCGCGCGCGCGGCGGTGCCTCTGGCGGGCCTGCGGGCGCAGGCCGAAGCGCGCCGCGATGCGCGCGGATTCGCAGCCGCGCTGCGCGCCAAGCTGGCCGCCGGCCGGCCGGCCGTCATCGCCGAGGTCAAGAAGGCCAGCCCGAGCAAGGGCGTGCTGCGCGAGCACTTCGTGCCGGCCGAGATCGCGGCCAGCTACGAGCGCCACGGCGCGGCGGCGCTGAGCGTGCTGACCGACGAACCCTTCTTCCACGGCTCGGCAGAGTACCTGCGCCAGGCCCGCGCGGCCTGCGCGCTGCCGGTGCTGCGCAAGGATTTCATGGTGGATGCCTACCAGGTGGTCGAAGCCCGGGCGATGGGCGCCGACTGCATCCTGCTGATCGCGGCCTGCCTGGACGACGTGCAGATGGCCGACCTCGAGGCCGAGGCCTTCGGGCTGGGGCTGGACGTGCTGGTCGAAGTGCACGACGGCGCCGAGCTGGAGCGGGCGTTGAAACTGAAGACGCCATTGCTGGGCATCAACAACCGGGACCTGCGCAGCTTCGAGGTGACGCTGGACACGACGCTGGGCCTGCTCGGCCAGGTGCCGCCCGACCGCCTGCTGGTCACCGAATCCGGCATCCTCGCGCCGGCCGACGTGGGCCGGATGCGCGCGGCCGGCGTCAACGCCTTCCTGGTCGGCGAAGCCTTCATGCGCGCGCCCGACCCCGGCCAGGCGCTGGCGGGCCTGTTCGGCGAATGACGGACCTGTTCGGCCAGGGGCCGGGTGACAACCGGCTGCGCACGCCGCTGCCCGAGCTGCTCGATCGGGTGCCCGGCGAATGGCGACCGGTCGTGCAAGCCTGGCGCGCCAGCCCGACCGGCCGGGCGCTGGTCGAGCACGTCGAGCGCCGACGGCAGGATGGGGCGGTGATCTACCCCGCCGACCCGTTGCGCGCCCTTTCGTTGACGCCCTTGGCGTCGGTGCGCGTCGTGATCCTCGGCCAGGATCCGTACCACGGGCCGGGGCAGGCCGAGGGGCTGGCCTTCTCGGTGCCGGCGGGCGTCAAGCTGCCGCCCAGCCTGCGCAACATCTTCGTCGAGCTTCAGCGCGACCTGCGCCTGCCGGCGCCTGCCTCCGGCCACCTGGGCGACTGGGCCCGCCAGGGCGTCCTGCTCCTCAACACCAGCCTGACGGTGTAACAGTGGCAGGCAGCCAGACACGCCGGCCGAGGCTGGGAGGTCCTGA
>CAMLGG010000375.1 GCA_946479475.1 uncultured Ideonella sp.
TCTTCAGCTCCGAGATCTCGCCCTTCACGTCCACCGTGATCTTCTTGGAGAGGTCGCCGGCCGCCACCGCCTTGGTCACGTCCGCGATGTTGCGCACCTGCGAAGTGAGGTTGCCGGCCATGGAGTTCACCGAGTCCGTCAGGTCCTTCCAGGTGCCCGACACGCCTTCGACTCGCGCCTGGCCGCCGAGGATCCCCTCGGTGCCCACCTCGCGCGCCACGCGGGTCACTTCCGAGGCGAACGAGCGCAGCTGGTCCACCATGGTGTTGATGGTGTTCTTCAGCGTCAGGAACTCGCCCTTGACGTCGACCTCGATCTTCTTCGAAAGGTCGCCCTTGGCCACCGCCGTGGTCACGTCGGCGATGTTGCGCACCTGCGCCGTGAGGTTGCCGGCCATGGAATTCACCGAGTCGGTCAGGTCCTTCCAGGTGCCGGCCACGCCCTTCACCGTCGCCTGGCCGCCGAGCTTGCCTTCGGTGCCCACCTCGCGCGCCACGCGCGTGACCTCGGCCGAGAAGTTGCCGAGCTGGTCGACCATCTTGTTGATGGTCTGCGCGGTGTGGAGGAACTCGCCTTCCAGCGGCCGGCCGTCGACCTCCAGCGCCATGCTCTTCGAGAGGTCGCCCTGGGCCACCGCGCCGATCACGCGGGCCACCTCGGAGGTCGGGTGCACGAGATCATCGATGAGCGAGTTGATGCAGTCGATCGACTCGCCCCAGAATCCGCGGGCCTCCCGCAGGGAAGCCCGTTGCTTCAGGCGGCCCTGCTTGCCGACGACCTGGCGCAGGCGCGCGAGCTCCTTGGCCATGTTGGCGTTCTGCTCGACCACGTCGTTGAACGCGTCGGAGACCCGCCCCGCCAGACCCGACCAGTGGTGCGGCAATCGCACGGTGGCATCGCCATCGCGCAACGCCACCAGGGCGGTGAGCAAGACGTGAAGTTCCTGGGCCGGTTCGTTCTTGACCGGGCTCTCGATGACGCTCATGGCAACTCCTGGACCTCGGCGCGGCCCATCCCTTCGCAGCCGCGAGTGATCCTCGCAGCAGCTTCCGTGCCATCGGGACCGGGCCGGCGGCCACGCCGCGGATGCCGCACTGCAGCATCCAGCGATACCCTGGCATGCAAGCTGCCAACAGCCGTCATCCCCTGTCGCTGGCCGACTCCCGCCCGCCCGGCCGCCGAGGGAAGACTTGCATGATGTCGGTAAGGCTTACCGACAGTTCAGCTGCGTTCGCTCGTCCGGGCGCCGGGCGGCTCAGAGCACCCGCGCCTCGATGTAGATGCGCTTGATGCGGGGATGGCGCTGGCGGATCTCGGCCTCCAGAGCGTCCACCGTGGCAGCGATCTGGCGGGCCGAAAGGCCGGGCTCGAACTCCACGTCCAGCGCGAGCAGCACCTCCTCCGCGCCGACGTACATCGACAGCGGTCTCGAAGCCCCGCGCACCCCCGGCCGGGAAAGCGCGAGCTCACGGATTGCCGCGGCCGTCTCGCGCTGCAAGCCCTCGCCAATCAGGAGTTGCCGCGCTTCGTGGATCAGCATCACGGCCACGCCCGCCAGCAGCAGGCCGATGGCCAGCGAGGCGATGCCGTCGAACTCGGGCCGCCCGGTCAGCTGCGAAGCGGCGATGCCGGCCGCTGCCAGCACCAGGCCCAGGAGCGCGGCACCATCTTCGGCGAGCACGGTGTAGGTCGACGGATCCTTGCTGCGATGAAGGGCCTGCCAGAACGGCAGCGTGCCGCTGGCCGCGCGGAACTGCCCGAGCGCGACCACGAAGCTCGCGCCCTCGAACAGCGCCGCCAGCGCCAGCACGAGGAAGCTCCAGCGCGCATCCTCGATCGGCTCCGGATGGCGCAGATGCACGATGCCCTCGTAGAACGAGATGCCTCCCCCGACGCCGAAGATCATCACCGCGACGATCAGGCTCCAGAAGAACAGCTCCTTGCCGTGTCCGAAGGGATGCTCGGCATTCGGCGGCCGGCGGCTGCGGCGCAGGCCCACGAGCAGCAGCGCGCCATTGCAGGTATCGACCGTCGAGTGGATCGCCTCCGACAGCATCGCGGAGCTGCCGCTGAGCCCCGCGACGATGTACTTCGTGATGGCGATCGCGACGTTGGCCGCGATCGCGCCGTAGACGGCGATGGGCGAGCCGCCCGACGCGCTAGCGGCCGCCGGCAGCGGCGACGCGCCAGACCGTGTTTCCGACATCGTCGGCCACCAGCAGGGCACCACGGCCATCGAGCGCCACGCCCACCGGCCGCCCGCGCGCCTCGCCTTGCGGACCGAGGAAGCCGGTCAGCACGTCCAGCGGCTTCGCGTCGCTGGCCGGCTTGGGTCCGTCGAACGGCACGAAGACGACCTTGTAGCCGCTCGGCACCGAGCGGTTCCAGGAACCGTGCTGGCCGACGAACACACCGTGCCCGTAGGCCTTCGGCAGCGCGCTGCCGTCGGAGAACGTCATGCCGAGGGACGCGGTGTGCGAACCCAGCGCGTAGTCGGGCGGAATGGCCCGTGCCACCATGTCGGGCCGCCTGGGCTCGACCCGCTCGTCGACGTGCGCGCCGTAGTAGCTCCAGGGCCAGCCGTAGAAGCCGCCTTCGCGCACCGAGGTCAGGTAGTCGGGCACGAGGTTGTCGCCTAGCTCGTCCCGCTCGTTGGCAACGGTCCACAGCGTCTTGCTGCCCGGCTCCCAGCCCATGCCGTTCGGATTGCGCAGCCCGCTGGCGAACACGCGGTGCTGTCCGCTCGCGATGTCGATCTCCCAGATCGCCGCGCGGCCGGCCTCGACCTCCATGCCGCGCTCGGCCACGTTGCTGTTGGAGCCCACGGTGGCGTAGAGCTTGGTGCCATCCGGGTTCGCGATGAGGCTCTTGGTCCAATGGTGGTTGATGGTGCCGGCCGGCAGGTCGACCAGCTTGGTCGGGGTCGCCGTGATGCGCGTTTCGCCGTCCTTGTAGGGCACCCAGACCACCGCATCGGTGTTGGCTATGTACAGCCGGTCCTTGACGAGGGCCATGCCGAACGGCGAGTTGAGGCCGGACAGCAGGACCGAGCGCGTCTCGGCCATGCCGTCGCCGTCGGCATCGCGCAGCAGCGTGATCCGGTTGGCGCTGGGCACGCCGGCGCCGGCCTTCTTCATCTCGTGCTTCATCACCGCGCCCTTGATGCCCTTGCCGTCGTCGGGCTTGGGCGGCGCGTTGGTCTCGGCCACGAGCACGTCGCCATTAGGCAGCGTGAGCAGCCAGCGCGGATGCACGAGGCCCACGGCGAAGGCCTTGACCGCCAGGCCCGGCGCCGCCGTCGGCATCGCCCCTGGCGGCCAGCCCTTGGCCTCGGCGATCTTCATCGTCGGGATCAGCTTCTTCTCGGGAGCGGGCAGGCTGGGGTTGGGCCCGTAGCCCGGATCGGACGCCGAGCGCTGCGAAGACGAAGCTGCGGCGGCATCGGGCGTCGCGGGCGGGTCCGTGCTGGTGGCGGCCAGGCTGCAGCCGACGAGCAAGGCGGCCCCTGCGCCGGCGATGGCACGCGACCACGTTGAAGGCTTGGCGGATCGCATCGCGAACCTCCTTGAAAGTTCATGCGAAGCGAGACGCCTCGCGAGGGTCAATGCTTGTGTTCGGAAGAACGCCGCGTGCTGGAGGACGAACGCTTGGACGGCACCTTGCCGCCCGCCTTGCGCGCCTCGGACAGGCCGATGGCCACCGCCTGCTTGGGGTTGCTGACCTTCTTGCCGCTGCGGCCGCTCTTCAGCTCGCCATGCTTCATCTCGTGCATGGCCTTCTCGACCTTCTCCTGCGCCTTGTGTCCATAGCGTGCCATGGCTGCACTCCATTCTCGAAACGGTATGCCCTGGTGCAGCAAGCAAGGTGCCCAGGAACGAGCGGCGCGAGCCGCTCGTTCCCGGGCGGCGGCCGTGGCTAGCGCCCGTTGCGCAGGCGCTCTTCCCGCCAACGGCCGAACTCCTCGAGCTGCCGCTTGCGCCGCTCCTCGTGCCAGCGGCGATAGTCGTTGTCGAAGCCGTGCAGCTGCTCCGCGCGCCATCGCTGGTATTCGCTGTCGTGGCGCAGGTGCAGGTAGCCCGCATCCGGGTCGCCGCCCCATCCGCTGGTGCCGCCGAAGTTCTTGGCATCCACCTTCCACCCGTCCTTGCCGGCC
>CAMLGG010000376.1 GCA_946479475.1 uncultured Ideonella sp.
AGGGGGCTCGGGGGAGCCCAACATTCACCAAGCGGCTGCAGGCCTGAGCGGCAACGCCGCTCAGGCCTGCAGCAAGCTCTGCAGCGCGTGTTCCCGGATGCCGTAGAAGGCCTTGATGCGCTCGATCTCGTCGAGCAGGGCCTGGCGCCGCGAGGCGGGCAGGGGCTGGCGGCGGCGCACGGCCAGGATCATCTTGTTCTTGCTGGTGTGCTCCAGCGAGACGAACTCGAACACCTGCGCGTCGTAGCCGTTCGCTTCCAGCAGCAGGGCCCGCAGGCTGTCGGTCAGCATCTCGGCCTCCTGGCCGAGGTGGATGCCATGGCGCAGCATCGGCCTGAGCACCTCGGGCAGCTTCAGCTGCGGGCGCAGCTGCTTGTGGCAGCAAGGCGAGCTGAGGATGACCGCCGCGCCGGCGCGGATGCCGGTGGCCAGCGCGTGGTCGGTCGCGGTGTCGCAGGCATGCAGGGCGATCATCACGTCGACCCTTTCCGGCACGACCCGGCTGACGTCGCCGCACTCGAACTCCAGCCCCGCCATGCCGCAACGCCGCGCGGCTTCGTTGCACAGGTCCACCAGCTCCTGGCGCAGCTCGACGCCGAGCGTGCGGGTCGGCCAGCCGCGGGTGGCGGACAGATGATGGTGGGTCGCGAAGGTGAGGTAGCCCTTGCCGGCGCCGAAGTCCACCACCTGCAGCGGGCGCGCGTCGCCGGCCGGCGTGCCCTGGGCCAGGCCGGCCTCGTCGAGCGCGTGGTCGAGCACCTCGACGAACTTGTTGATCTGCTTCCACTTGCGAGCCATCGCCGGCACCAGCGCGCCGCCCCGGTCGACCACGCCCAGCGCCTGCAGGAAGGGCGCCTCGAGCGAAAGCAGCCGCCGCTTCGTGCGCTCATGGCCGCGCACCGGGGCCGCCTCGCCCCCATCCTCGGCCGCAGCCACGCGGGAGCGCCGCAGCGCGACGCGGCCGCGCTTGCTGATCAGCAGCTGCAGTTCCTCGTCGGCAGTGAAGAGGTGGGCATGCGAGAAGCTCGTCCCGATGAGTTCCTCGAGCCGGGCCCGGGCCGCTTCGAGCGGCAGGTTCTCGGTCAGGTCGCGGGTGCGGTGCTGCGCGAGGAGCTGCAGCGACGCCACGCCACGCAGCTCGATGGGCCTGGCACTGACACGCTGCAGATCGCCCGCGGCGGAACGCGGCTTGGCGAGCACGAGGCGGCGGAAGCGTCCTTCGGCCAGGCTCCGGGCCAGTGCCTCGCCAAAGCGGGCGCGCCGCGCCAGGTCGGCCAGGGCATCGGCGCCGGCCAGCGCAGCGCCGGCGTCGGCCACGGCAGCGGGGTCGGCTGAAAGTGAATCGGAACGGCTCATGGGTTGCAGCCGGATTGTCGGCCAGGCAGGCCGCGGGTTCGCCCTCCCCCCAACTCGAACCCCTTCTCGGCAGGGCAGCGAACTTATGATGCCGTAACAAAACGTGCGAGCCTGGAGGGTGGCAGCCGGCCGGAACAGTCCCTGGAGGACCGTCCCGGGCGCGGCTGCGCTTGGCCACGGAACCCGACGCCCCGATGTGCGTCCCTACAGCCGTGAACCCGCCTTCCATCTTGGCCTCGCCCGCCTCGCGCCCGCCCGTTGCGCTCACCGCCGCGCCCGATGCCGACCACGGCGAGAGCGGGACTGTCCTGGTTGCGCGCCCGCGCGCCGCCTTGACGGCCGCCCTCGGCGCAGCCGCCGGGGCAACGCTGGGACTGGCCGTCGCGGGCCTCGCGTCGCAGTCGGCCGTGGCGGCGCTGGTCGCCGTCCTGGGCGCCGCGGCCGGCGGGATGCTCGGCCCCCTGCTCGCCAGGCGCCACGCTGCACCGGCCGAAGCGCCCGTCTCCCGGCTCGACCGGGTCACCGGCCTGCCCAACCGGATCGAGTTCCTGGCGCAGGTGCAGGCCGGCCGGGAGGCCGGGCCGATGGGGCCGCGCGCCCTCGTGCTGCTGGGGCTGGATCGCCTGCGCGTCCTCAACGACAGCCTGGGCCACGAGATCGGCGATCTCTGGCTGCGCGAGGCCGGGCTGCGACTGAGCGAGGCCTTCGAGCCGCCCGCGCTGACGGCTCGCCTGGCCAACGACGAGTTCGCCCTGCTGGCCCCGCCCCAACCTTTGCGCTCCGACGATGCCGCCCTCGCCGGCCTCGGGGAAGCGTTGCTGCACCGCCTGCGCCGCCCCTTCGACGGCAACGGCGGCGAGCACCACCTCACCGCCAGCGCCGGCGCGACCTGGCTCACCGAAGACAAGCCGCTCGACCAGGCCCTGCGCGAGGCGGACCTGGCCCTGCGCCGGGCCAAGAAGTCCGGCCGCGACTGCGTGCGTGTCTTCGAGGCCTCGATGCAGGCCGAGGCCGACGAGCGTGCGCGTCTGCTCGCCGCCTTGCGGCACGCCGTGCCCGCGCAGGAGTTCCGCCTGCACTACCAGCCGCAGGTCGACCGCCACGGCCGCGTCGTCGGCGCCGAGGCGCTGCTGCGCTGGGAGTCGCCGGAGCTCGGCACCGTCGAGCCCGGCCGCTTCATCCCGCTGGCCGAGGAGGCGGGCCTGATCGTGCCGATCGGGCGCGCCGTCATCCGCGATGCCTGCGGCGTGCTGGCCTGGTGGGCGCAGGACCCGCAGACCGCCCACCTCACGCTCTCGGTCAACGTCAGCCCGCAGCAGTTCCAGCACCCCGGCTTCGTCGAGGAGGTGCGGCTCGCGCTGCAGACGGCCGGCGTCTCGGCCAGCCTGCTCAAGCTGGAGGTGACCGAGAGCGTGATCATCTCCGACCTGCACGGCGTGCAGGCGCAGATGCATGCGCTGCGAGAGCTGGGCGTCCGGCTGAGCCTGGACGACTTCGGCATCGGCTATTCGTCGCTGAGCTACCTCAAGCACCTGCCGCTCTCGCAACTGAAGATCGACAAGATCTTCGTCCGCAACATGCTGTCCGACCCTCGCGAGGCGGCGTTGGTGCGCACGGTGATCGCGCTGGCGAGGGACCTGGCGCTGGAGCTGGTGGCTGAAGGGGTGGAAACGCCCGAGCAGCGCGAGATGCTTAGCGAGCTGGGCTGCGGGCTCTACCAGGGTTACCTGTTCGGCCGGCCGGTGCCGCTGGAGTCGCTGTGCGTCGTGCAGTGAGTCGGCGCGCGCGGCTCAGGCCCCGGCGGGATTCGCCAGCGGAAAGCGCCACTCCAGGCGCCACGGGCACGGGCCCTCGGCCACGACCTCCAGCGTGGAGTCGTGCAGCTGGGCCACCCGCGTGACCATCGCCGCGGCCATGTCGCGCGCGCGAGGTGCGGCGGCCCCCGCCCGCAGGGGCATCAGGCGGGCCTGCCACGACGGCCCGCTGCCCTGCACCGAGAGCACCGCATGGCCGGGCTCCGCACGCAGGCTCCAATGCACCTGCGCGCCTTCGCCTGCGCCGGCCAACGCGCTGCGCAACAGGTGGTCGAGCGACATCAGCAGCGAGATGCGGTCGGCACGGATCTCCAGGCCCCATTCGATGTCGCGCTCCAGCCGCACCGCGGCCGCCGCCGGAGGCGCGAGGCGCTCGCCGACGTCGTCGACCAGCTCGGCCAGGTCGATGGCCTTCAGTTCGCTGCGGCGCAGGTTGCGCACCCGCACGCCGGCCAGGAAGTGGTCTGCCGTGTCGAACACCTGCTGGATGGTCTGGCGCGCCTCGACCACCCGGCGCCGGGTCTCGTCCGGCACGGCCTCGAGTGCCTCGGGCCCGAGCTGCACCAGCGCGGCGCCCATGGGGTTGCGCAGGTCGTGGGTGATGAACTCCTCCGTCTCGCCGCGCAGCGAATCGAGCGTGTGGTGCACCGCCATGGCGTGCTCGCGCACCAGCATGCTCTGCGTGCGCGCCTCGAACTGCAGCCAGGCGCGGTGGTACTTCAACGCCTCGGCGCAGCGGCCCATGCGCTCGAGCGTCTCGGCCAGGCACTGGTTCAGGGCCGCCTGCATCTCGCCGCCGCGAAAGCGCGGGCCGGGCAGCGACTCGACCTCCCTCAGCAGCTCCAGCACGTCCTCCAGCGACGATGGGCGCCGCGCGAGCTCGACCCGCGCCAGCACCAGCGCGAAGGTGCCCCAGTGCACGCTGCCTCGCGCCAGCGGACCGAGCTCCTGGCCGCTCGCGGCGGCCACGCGGTCGGT
>CAMLGG010000377.1 GCA_946479475.1 uncultured Ideonella sp.
GAGGGCGAGGTACCTTCGGCTGATGTCGCGCGCGGCCATGTCCCGCACCAGCGCGGTGACCGCTTCCAGGCTGCGCCCGACCACCATCAGGCCCGAGGTGTCCTTGTCTAGCCTATGCACGATGCCCGCCCGCGGCAGCCTGGCCGCATTCGCGTCGCGCGCCAGCAGGCCGTTGAGCAGCGTGCCGGACCAGTTGCCGGCCGCGGGATGCACGACGAGCCCAGCCGGCTTGTGGATGACCAGGAGGTGTTCATCCTCGAACACCACGTCGAGCGGGATCGTCTGCGGCGTGAAGGCCCGGGCTTCGGCCGGAGGCACCAGCCGGATGCGCAGGCGCTGCCCGGCCCGCACCTTGCGCGACGCGGTCGTCGCCACTGCGCCGTCCAGGCTCACCTCGCCGGCGGCCAGCAGGCCTTGCAGGTGGCTGCGCGAGAACTCGGGCACCAGGGCCGCCAGGACCTTGTCCAGACGCTGGCCGTGGGCCTCGGCGCCCAGCGGCCATTCGCGCGTCTCGGCATCGACTTCGACTTCGTCGACCAGGCCCGCCGAAGCGGCCTCGGCGCCGGCATCGGGCACGGATGGGCCCCCCATATAATCCTTCGCGTTGCTTGGCAAGACCCTGGCGCGGCGCACTTGTCCGCTGCGCCCGCACCAATGATCCAAATCATGTTCCGCCGGCCGCTTGCGCGCGCCGCGATCGCGTCCCTGGCCGTGCTTGTCGCCGCGTGCGGCATCTTCGAGAAGGACGACGGCGACATCCAGGGTTCGGCGGAGAAATTGTATGCAGACGCCAAGGCCGACATGGCCTCGGGCGGCTGGCTCAACGCGATCAAGCTGCTCGAGCGCGTCGAAGGCCGCGCCGGCGGCACGCTGCTCGCGCAGCAAGCCCAGCTCGACCTGGCCTATGCCAACTGGAAGGCCGGCGAGAAGGCCACGGCGCTTTCGGTGCTCGATCGCTTCATCAAGCTGAACCCCTCGAGCCCGGGCCTGGACTACGCGCTGTACCTGCGCGGCCTGGTGAACTTCAACGACAACATCGGCTTCCTGGCCTCGTTCTCGAACCAGAAGCTGTCCGAGCGCGACCAGCAGGCTGCGCGCGACGCCTACCAGTCCTTCAAGCAGCTGGTCGAGCAGTTCCCGGACTCCAAGTACACGCCCGATGCGCAGCTGCGCATGGACTACACGGTCAATGCGCTGGCCGACTACGAGGTCCACGTGGCGCGCTACTACCTGCGCCGCGGGGCATTCATCGCCGCCGCCAATCGCGCCCAGCAGGCCGTCACTACCTACCCGCAGACGCCGGCGATCGAGGAAGCGCTCTACATCATGGGCCGCGCCTACGACAAGCTGGGCCTGGGGGAACTGCGTGACGACGCCGACCGCGTGCTCAAGCTGAACTACCCGAACAGCCGTTTCCTGGCCGACATCGGCCCGGCCAAGGAGAAGCCGTGGTGGCAGTTCTGGGATCCGGACAAGAGGTGGTGGCAGCTCTGGTGATGCGGCGCCCCGCCCGGGCCCATTAGGCCGGGTTGAGGCTGCGCAGCCACGCCAGCGCCTGTTCGCCGGTCTCCAGCGGCTGCATCGGCGGCAGCGCACGCATCAGCCGGGCACCGTAGCGCGCCTGGCGCAGCCGGGTGTCGCAGATCACCAGCAGGCCATGGTCGGATTCCGTCCGGATGAGCCGGCCGGCGCCTTGCTTGAGCGAGATCGCCGCCTCGGCGACGAAGTAGTCGTTGAAGGCGTCGCGCCCCTGGGCCTTCAGCTGCCTGACCCTCGCCTCCACCAGCGGATCGTTGGGCGGCGGGAAGGGAAGCTTGTCGATCATCACGCATTGCAGGGCTTCGCCCGGGACGTCGATGCCCTCCCAGAAGCTCTGCGAGCCGACCAGCACGCAGCCGCCCTGCAGGAAGCGCGAGAGAAGGGCCCGCTTGGCCGCACTGCCCTGCACCAGCACCTCGAGCGGACGGCCCAGCTCGGCCAGCTCGGCCGTCAAGGCCTCGGCCACCACCTTCATCGCCCTCAGGGTCGTCGTCAGGACGAAGGTACGCCCGCCCAGGGCCGCCGCACAGTGGGCTGCGGCCCGGCCGACCATCGTGTTGTGGTTGGCCTCGTTGGGCGCCGGGAACCGCGGCGGCACGTAGACACGCGCATGCGCCGGGTAGTCGAAGGGGCTGCCGACGCGCAGGTGCCTCGCATCCTCCAGGCCGGCGGCTTCGCTGAACCAGCTCAGCTCGTCGTCGTCGCCCAGCGTCGCGGAGGTGAAGACCCAGGCGCGACGTGCCGCCGCACGCTGCTGGGTCAGCATCGTCCGGATGTCCAGCGGCGTCTCCACCAGCCGGGCCTGGGAAGGCGTCAGGTCCACCCATCGCACGTGGTCCGCCGCGGTGTCGGCCTGGAACCGCGCCGCCATCGCCGCCAGCTCGGCCGCCCTGCCCTGCAGCCGCGTGAAATCCGGCGCCGTCTCGACGACGCCTTGCACAGCCTCGGCGACGGCCTTCAGGCTTTCGATCAAGGTCTGCAGCGCCGGTCCGAGGCCATCGCCCCGGGCGACCTCCTCCCAGCGGCGCTTCACGACCGCGGCACGCAGCTCCTGCACTTCGCCGGCGGCGACCAGGCGGAGGTCGCGCGCAGCCTTCTCGCAGGCGCCGGCCAGCTCGTTCCAGGGCTGAAGGCCGCGCGCGTGCTGCAAGCCCACCGCGAGCAGGTCGCGCGAGAAATCGAGAACCTGGCCGGTGCCGAGCGTCTGGCCGAGGAATTGCACGCCGGCCTCGACCATCTGGTGCGCCTCGTCGAACACGGCGACGTCCACCGTCGGCAGCAACTCCGCCACGCCGCTGTCACGCAGCGACAGGTCGGCGAAGAACAGGTGGTGGTTCACCACGACGATGTCCGCCGCCATGGCCTCGCGCCGGGCCTTCATGACGTGGCAGGCGTGGTACTCCGGGCACTCGCTTCCGAGGCAGTTCTCGCGGGTGGAGGTGACCAGCGGGATCACGTCCGAACGCTCGTCGAGGCCCTCGAGCTCGCCGATGTCGCCGCTGGCCGTCGACTGGGCCCAGGTCTCGATCCGGGCCAGCGTCCTCACGGCCGTCCGGTCCGGCAGCATGGCGCCCTCGCGCGCCTGCGCCAGCCGGTGGCGGCAAAGGTAGCTGGCCCGGCCCTTGAGCAGCGCTATGGTGGCCGGCAGGCCGAGCGCATCGCGCAGGCGGGGCAGATCGCGGAAGAAGAGCTGGTCCTGCAGGTTCTTGGTCGCCGTGCTGACGAGTGCCCGCTTGCCGGCGACGAGGACCGGCACGAGGTAGGCGAAGGTCTTGCCCACGCCGGTGCCTGCCTCGACCACGAGCGAGCCGGCCTCCTCGATGGCCAGGGACACCGCGCCGGCCATCTGCAACTGCGCCTCCCGCGGGATGTAGCGCTCGTCCGCGCGGGCGAGCGGCCCGTCCGCGGCAAAGCTGTTCGCCACGGCGAGCTCCAGCCCGTCGATCTCGGCAACATTGGACATTCAGGCGGGTTCCGGGGGTTCGAGCTGAGACTCGAGCCTGGCGATCTGGTCTCGCAGCAGCAGGCGCCGCTTCTTCAGGCGCCTCAGGGTGAGCTCGTCGCTGCTGGACTGCCCGCTCACCTGGTCGATCAGGTTGTCCAGGTCGGCATGCTCCATCCGCAATTCGATGAGCAGTCGTTGCGGAGAATGCAGGTTATCGGGGGGGACCGGGGCGTCGCTCACAGCCTTCGCAGTTTATATTGCGGCCCATGATCACGACTGCTCCGCAAGGCTTCCGCCTGTCCGCCGCCACCGGCCTGCACCGGGGCGACCGCGCCTACCAGCAGGACCAGGTCGAGATCATCGCCCACCCCCGCGTGGCCGGCTGCGCGCTGGCGCTCGTGGCCGACGGCATGGGCGGCAAGAGCGGCGGCCGCACGGCAGCGGACCAGGTCGTCATGATCGCCCGGCAGGTGTTCGACCGCTACTCGCCGAACACCGACGATCCGGCCGCGATGCTGCGTCAGCTGGTGGTCGAGTCGCACCTGATGATCAAGCTGACCGCGATCACGGCCGACGAGGAGCCGCACAGCACCCTCGCCTCGTTCCTGATCCTGCCCAACCTGAGCGGCTGGACGGCGCACGCCGGCGATTCGCGTGTCTACC
>CAMLGG010000378.1 GCA_946479475.1 uncultured Ideonella sp.
CCCATCGGCCACGGCGCCACCTATTCGGCGCACCCTGTGGCCGCCGCCGTGGCGCTCGAGGTCCTGCGGCTCTACGAGCAAGGCGACGTGCTCGGCAACGGCCAGCGCGTCGCGCCGCATTTCGCCGGCGGGCTGGAGGCGCTGCGCGCCCACCCGCTGGTCGGCGATGCGCGCCACCGCGGCTTGCTCGGCGCACTGGAGCTGGTGAGCGACAAGGCCACCAAGCGCGCGTTCGATCCGGCGCTCGGCCTGCCCGACCGCGTCTTCGCTGCCGCTTGGCGCAACGGCGTCGTCTTCCGCTGCTTCGGCGACGGCGTGCTCGGTTTCGCTCCGGCGCTCACCTACTCTCCCTCCGACTTCGAGCAGCTTTTCGCACGCCTGAGGCGCACGCTGGACGACGTGCTCGCCCAAGCCGAGGTCCGCGCCGCTCTGGGCTGAGAATGCGGTTGACCGCCTGACTCAGCGAGCACCTCCATGACTGAAGCCTTCAAGCTTGACCGCCTGGACCTGCGCATCCTGGCCCAACTGCAGAAGAACGGCCGCATCACCAATGTCGACCTGGCCGACGCGGTGGGCCTTTCGCCCAGCCCCTGCCTGATTCGCGTGAAGCGGCTCGAACAGGCCGGCTACATCGCGGGCTACGGCGCCCACCTGCGGCTGGAGAAGCTGGGCGACACGCTGACCGTGTTCACCGAGGTCACGCTGAGCGACCATCACCGCGAGGACTTCATCCGCTTCGAGCTGGCCATCCGCGACGTCGACGAGATCATGGAGTGCCACCTCGTCAGCGGCGGCTACGACTACCTGCTGCGCTTCCTGACCCGCGGCGTGAACCACTACCAGCAGGTCATCGAGGGCCTGCTCGAACGCAACATCGGGATCGAGAAGTACTTCAGCTACATCGTCATCAAGTCGCCGTTCGTCAAGACCCACTGCGCGATCGAGCGCCTGTTCCCCGAACGGCTGGAGTGAGCCCTGCGCTGACCCGCTACGGTCAGGCAGCGGAGTTCAGGCCGCGACGGTGGGCGCCAGCGCCCGTTCGACCACCGCGCAGAACCAGCGCACGCCATGGGGCAGCGCTTCGTCGTTGAAGTCGTAGCACGGGTGGTGCAGCGATCGTTCGCCCCCCTCGCCCGGCTCCGCACGGCCCTGGCCCAGCCAGAGATAGGCCCCGGGCCTCTCGCGCAGCATGAAGCCGAAATCCTCCGAGGTGAATGCAGGCCGCGGCGCCACGCCGGCCAGCAAGCCGGCGTCGGCCGCCGCCTCCAGCGCCAGGCGCGCCTCGGCATCGCTGTTGACAGTGGCCGGGTAGTAGCGGTGGTAAGTCACCTCGGCCTGCACCCCGTGCGCCAGCGCGATGCCCGCCGCGGCGTCGCGCAGCGCGGCCTCGATCCGGTCCTGGGCCTCGGCATCGAAGCTGCGCACGGTGCCGGTGATCGCCGCCTCGGCCGGCAGCACGTTGTGGCTGCTGCCGCCCGCGACCCGCGTGACGGACAGCAAGGCCGACACGGCCGGATCCACGCGACGCGCGACGATGGTGTTCAGGTGCACCACCAGCTCGCTGGCCGCCAGAAGCACGTCCGGCGTCAGGTGGGGCTGCGCAGCGTGGCCGCCGCGGCCGCGCAGGACGATGTCGAAGCGGTCGGCCGCCGCCATGATCGGGCCGGGCCTCGTCAGTGCCCGGCCCAGCGGCAGGTCGGGCCAGTTGTGCAGCGCGAAGACGGCGTCGCAGGGGAAGCGCTCGAACAAGCCTTGCTCGACCATCACCCGGGCACCGCCCCGCCCCTCCTCGGCCGGCTGGAAGATGAAGTGGACGATGCCGTCGAAGCGCCGCGTGCGTGCCAGGTGCTGCGCCGCCCCGAGCAGCATGGCGGTGTGGCCGTCATGACCGCAGCCGTGGTGCACCCCGGCTGTCCGGCTCGCGTGCGGCAAGCGTGACTGCTCGGCCATCGGCAGCGCGTCCATGTCGGCACGAAGGCCGATGGCGCGGCGGCTGCTGCCTTGCCGCAGGGTGCCGATCACGCCGGTACCGGCCAGCCCCTCGGAAACTTCGAGCCCGAGCACCCGCAGCGCGGCGGCCACGATGCCCGCGGTGCGTCGCTCCTCGAAGGCGAGCTCGGGATGCGCATGCAGGTCGCGCCGCAACGCGACCAGCGGGGGCACGAGGTCTTCGATCATGTTCTCGGGCAGCGGGGACATTCACGATCCATGGATGCGAGCGATGCCCAAGCTTAGGCGCGATCGTGCAGTGCTTGGTGCTGTTGTGGGGCGGCAGATCAGCATGCAGGTGCTGCGGGGCGCCTCATAGCTCGGCACCCAACGGCCAGGCTCGAGGAGCGCCGGCCTGGCGCTGCGCAGCGTCGACCTTCTTCATCATGCGGGCGCGATAACCTTCGACGGTGCGCGGGTTGACACCGAGGGAACGAGCGATCTCCTTGGTGCTTCTACGGCCGCGGGCTGCCGCGCGATCTCGCGCTTACGGATGGTCAGATCGTGACACCAGGAGAGGCGCCTGCTGCGGTGTCGCATGATCCGCTCGTCGCTGTACTGCCCGGACTTCGGCATCACCGCCAGACCCTGCTGGCCGATGTGCTTGAACTCGCTGCGCGACGGAGAGAGGCATTCGAGCGAACGCCCGAGCAGGCTGGCCGGCTCGAAGCCGAACATGGAAGCCGAAAGCCGCGTTGCAACGCTGGATCGTCCGCTCGCGCGAGACGAACAGCCCCACCGGTGCCAGAACCCGTGTGGAGAATGCCTGCGCATCCGGCTCAGCCGCCCTTCATGCGGCCTGCGATGCGATCGAGTCCGGGCGGACCCGCGTGGCGCTGGCGGTCGGCGCCGAAGCGCGTGCCTCTACAACTTCCCCTTTGTCGCCCGCGCTGACGCCACGTCGTGCCGGCCTCGGGAAGGTTCGATCCGGCCGAACTGCCCGGGCTGTCGCTAAGCGTGGGTCGGCTGTGCCTGTCCGCCGCACCGACCATGGTCAAGCGCCTGGTCGCGCATCTGGAGGCGACCGGCTCGAGTGCCGAGGGCTTCAAGACCATCGTCCACGGCGCCGGGCCGATATACGTCGAGGAAATCCGGCGTGCCCTCGCGACGATGGGCCCGCACTTCGTGCAGATCTCCGGCCAGGGCGAATCGCCGATGACGATCACGGCCCTGGCGCGGGTGCAGCTGGCCGATCACGGCCATCCGCGCTGGCTCGAGCGCCTGGCCTCTGTCGGCGTGGCCCAGACGCTCGTCGAAGTCCGCGTCGTCGATCCCGGGGGCACGCCGGTACCGGCCGGCACGACGGGTGAGATCGTCGTGCGCGGCGAAACCGCGATGACGGGCTAGAGGTGCAATCCGGAGGCCACGGCCAAGACGCTGCGAGACGGCTGGTTGTGGACCGGCGACATGGGCGCATTGGACGACGACGGCTTCCTCATGCTGAAGGACTGCTCGAAGGACGCGCGCTTCAAGCGTCCGAAGCACTACCGCTTCGTCGCGTCACTGCCCAAGAACAAGGGCAAGGTGCTCAAGACGGCACTTCGCGAGATGCTCGCGCGAGGAGACTCGGAATGTTGAACGGACACACGGCGCTGGTCACCGAATCCACCCACGGCATCGGCCTGGCGATCGCACAGGCGCTGGCGCGAAGCGGGTCCGACGTCGTCCTGCACGGGATCGAGCCGGCCGACCAGGGCGATCTCCTGGCGGCCGCTGTGGCCGCGCTCGGCGGATGACGCACGGCCGACGTCACGGCCTCGTCGCCTCCGTCCACAAGACCGCTTACCCCGCGGCCAAGCCCGGGGCTGGTCGGCCTGCCCAAGGGCGTCCGGGCGCATCGGCGACGTCGCCGCGTTCCTGTGCAGCGAAGCCGCGGCGGGCATCACCGGCGTCGCACTCCCGGTGGATGGCGTCTGGACCGGTCAGTGAGTCCCCGGGGAGCAACGAAGGGCCGGCAGGCATCCTTGCGCCCGTCGCCAGGCGATCATCGCGACGGTGCTTTCCCTCCCGTCGCCCGGCTCGATCGCCTCGATCGTCAGGACGCCGGAAACGAGGTTCGAAGTTCGGGAACTCGCGGAAGCAGCCGGACAAAGAAAGGTGTTCCGCGGATTTCTTGGGACATCCGCGAACGCTTGAATGGTGGAGCCGGGGTCACT
>CAMLGG010000379.1 GCA_946479475.1 uncultured Ideonella sp.
CGGTGCGGCCGGCGCCCATCAGGCCGGCGATGCCGACGATCTCGCCGCGCCGCACGGTCAGGTTCACGCCCTTGACGACCTCGCGGTCGGCATGCAGCGGGTGGTGCACGCGCCAGTCGCGAAGTTCGAACATCGGTTCGCCGACGCGGGGCGTGCGCTTGGGATAGCGGTCCGCCATCTCTCGGCCCACCATGGCGCGGATGATCGCGTCCTCGTTGGCCGGCGCCTCGCGGCAGTCGATGCTGGTGATGGACCGGCCGTCGCGCAGCACGGTGATCGCATCGGCCACGCGCGCCACCTCGTGCAGCTTGTGCGAGATCAGGATGCAGGAGATGCCGTGGGCCTTCAGGCCGAGCAGAAGGTCGAGCAGGGCCTGGCTGTCGCTCTCGTTCAGGCTGGCGGTGGGCTCGTCGAGGATGAGCAGCTTCACGTCCTTGGCCAGGGCCTTGGCGATCTCGACCAGCTGCTGCTTGCCGACGCCGAGGTCGCCCACGAGCGTCGAGGGCGACTCCTTCAGGCCGACGCGCGAAAGCAGCTCTCGCGCACGCACGTACGCGCCGCCCCGGTCGAGCAGGCCCAGGCGGGCCGGCTCGTGGCCGAGAAAGAGGTTCTCGGCGATCGTCATCAGCGGCACCAGGGCGAGCTCCTGGTGGATGATCACGATGCCCAGGCGTTCGCTCTCGGTCACGCCGGCAAAGCGGCGCTCCTGGCCGTCGTAGTGGATCTCGCCCTCGTACTCCGGATGCGGCAGCACGCCGGAGAGCACCTTCATCAGGGTGGACTTGCCGGCGCCGTTCTCGCCGCAGATGGCGTGGATCTCTCCCCGGCGCACCGACAGGCGCACGTCGTTGAGCGCGGTCACGCCGTGAAAGCGCTTGGTGATGCCGCGCATCTCCAGGATGGCGCCGGTCGACTCGGTCACTTCAGCTGCCCTTCCTTGTAGTAGCCGCTGTCGACCAGCACCGGCTTCCAGTTCGTCGCATCCACGGCCACCGGCTTGAGCAGGTAGGAGGGCACGACCTTGACGCCGTTGTTGTAGGTCTTGGTGTCGTTGACCTCGGGCTTCTTGCCCGTGAGCACGGCATCCACCATGTTGACGGTGACGCGGGCCAGGTCGCGCGTGTCCTTGAAGACGGTCGAGGTCTGCTCGCCCTTGAGGATCGACTTGACGGAGGGGATCTCCGCATCCTGGCCGGAGACGACCGGGCAGGGCAGCTGCGGCGTGCAGTAACCCACGCCCTTGGCGGAAGAAAGGATGCCGATGCTGATGCCGTCGTACGGCGAGAGCACGGCATGCAGCCTCTCCTTGCCGTAGTAGGCCGACAGCAGGTTGTCCATCCGCGCCTGGGCCACCGAGCCGTCCCAGCGCAGCGTGCCGACCTTGGCCACGCCCACCTGCTTGCTGCGCACGACGAGCTTGCCGCTGTCCAGGTAGGGCTTGAGCACGCTCATCGCGCCGTCGTAGAAGAACAGCGAGTTGTTGTCGTCGGGCGAGCCGGCGAACAGCTCGATGTTGAAGGGACCCTTGCCGGCCTTCAGGCCCAGCTTGTCGACGATGGAGGTGGCCTGCAGCACGCCGACCTGGAAGTTGTCGAAGGTGGCGTAGTAGTCGACGTTCTTCGTGCCGCGCAGCAGCCGGTCGTAGGCGATGACCTTCACGCCCTTGTCGGCCGCCTTCTGCAGCACGCCCGACAGGGTGGTGCCGTCGATGGCAGCGACCACCAGGACCTTGACGCCCTTGGTCACCATGTTCTCGATCTGGGCGAGCTGGTTGGGGATGTCGTCCTCGGCGTACTGCAGGTCGGTCTTGTAGCCGCGCTCGCGGAACACCTTGACCATGTTGTCGCCGTCGGCGATCCAGCGGGCCGAGCTCTTGGTGGGCATCGAGATGCCGACGGTGCCCTTGTCCTGGGCGGACGCGGCAGCGCTGAAGACGAGGGCGCCACCGAGGGCGACAGTCAGGCGGAGGAAGCGTTGGCGATGCATGGATGGTCTCAATTAGTTCGAGCGTCGAATTTAGTACAGACCGCGCCGCGGCGCCTCGGGTTTTCCCCTGGTAAGGCCACAATTCATACTGGTAAGACCAATTTATCGGTTCGCCGGTTCCCAGGCCAGGTGGACGACGCGGTAGCCGTTGTCCTTGAGCGCCTGCAGCAGCGCCGGCAGCGCCGCGGCCGTCTGGTCCTGCGCATCGTGCAGCAGGACCAGCCCGCGCCTGTCGTTCCGGGCCAGGCGTTCCAGCAGGCGCTGGGTCAGCACCGCCGGGCCCGGATCGGGCAGCCAGTCGTCTATGCCGAGGTCGACCGACATCACGGTGACGCCGTCGGCATTCAAGGCGGCGAGCAGCGCTGGAGTTTCTTCGAGGAAGGGAAACCGGTAGGCGGGTGCCGGCGAGGCGAAGACGTCCACGTGGGCCTTTTGCACGGCCCGCAAGTCGGCCAGCTGGTCGGCCTCGGGCAGGCTCGCGAAGTGCTCGTGACGGAAGCCGTGCATGCCGACGGTGTGGCCTTCGTCCCGCACTCGTCGCGCCAGCTCCGGCGAACGCAGCATCTCCTCGCCGACCATGAAGAAGGTGGCCCGCACGCACTGGCGGGCCAGGGCCTGCAGGACCAGCGGCGTCGACTCCGGCCGCGGCCCGTCGTCGAAGCTCAGCACCACCTCGCCCTGCTCGAGCGGCAGGGCCGCGTGCTGGACGCGGCCGTAGGCGGCGCCTTCGCGCGGCAGCGTGAGCACGCGCGAGGTGCCCAGCGTGCCGGGGCCGCAGGCGGCGGCCGTTGCCTGGGCCGCTGCGAGAAGCGCCGTGCCGATCATCATGGCGCGCCAGCTCATCGGGCCGGCTCCATCGTCACCGGCACGATGTGGTTGCTGCGCATCGGCAGCTTTCGCGACAGGCGCCGGTGCGAGGGGCGGGGCTCATGCATGGGCAGGGGATTCGGCCGCTTCGGGGCCGGTGTCGGGGTTGTGGTGGGTCGCATGCGGGAAGGGCGCCCACCAGGCCAGCAGGATGGGCGGGACCGAGAAGGCGAGCACGAGCGTGAAGAAGGTCCCGTAGTCGTGGCCGACCAGGTTCCAGACCCAGCCGCTGACGGTGCCGGTGGACCACTTCGTCAATGCCATCACGCCGGTGGCCATGGCGTAGTGCGCCATGCGGAAGCGGCCGGGCGCCACCTGCTGCATCATGTAAAGCATGTGGCCGACCGAGCCCATGCCGAAGCCGAACTTCTCGATCGAGACGATGGTGCCGATCCAGAGCGCGTCGTTCGGCAGCGACTGGCTGAGGTAGAAGTAGGTCAGGTGGGGCAGGTTCAGCACCACCGCGAGCAGGAAGAAGGATCTGGGCAGCGTGCGCCGGGCGACCAGGAAGCCGCCGAGGAAGGCGCCGGCGATGAACGCGATGGTGCCGACCGTGCCGTTGATGTGGCCGAGCGCCTCGTTGCTCAGGCCCAGGCCGCCCGCGCTGCGCGGGTCGAGCAGGAACAGCGGGCCGAACTTCTCGATGAAGCCTTCGCCGAAGCGGTAGAAGAAGATGACCGCCAGCATCATCCAGATCTGCGGCTTCTGGAAGAAGCTGACCCAGGCGTCGCGCATGGCGGCGAATCCGGCGGCCGCGCCTTCACCCTGGACCGTCGAAGGCGCGCCCGGCGGCAGCACGCGCAGGTGCCAGAGACCGAACACCGCCATCGCGCCGCCGGCGGCGGCCATCACGATCATCCAGCAGTGCACCCAGGACATGCCGAGGCCCTGGTGCAGCCAGCCGGTGAGCGAAACCAGCAGGCCCGAGCCGATGACCGCGCCCATGTTCCAGCACATGCCCTGCAGGCCGGCGTAGCGCGCCTGCTCGGGAATGGGCATGGTGGTCATGAAGACGCCGTCGGCGCAGGTGTCCTGCGTGGCCGAGGCGAAGCCGGTGATCCAGAAGAAGGCGAGCGAGGCCTGGAAGAAGCCCTCCAGCGGCAGGCAGAAGGCGACCAGGCCGAGCGAGGCCGCCATCAGGAACTGCATGCTGATGACCCACCAGCGCTTGCTGCGGTAGGCCTCCAGCAGCGGCGCCCACAGCGGCTTGAGCACCCAGGGCAGGTACAGCTGCGAGGTGTAGAGCGCGATGTCCTCGTTGGA
>CAMLGG010000380.1 GCA_946479475.1 uncultured Ideonella sp.
GGAACTTGTCGTGCGTCTCGCGCAGGCCGTCCAGGCTGATGCCCACGTAGTCGAAGCCGACCTGCGCGATCCGGTCCGCCATCGGCTCGTCGATCAGCGTGCCGTTGGTCGACAAGCCGGTGTAGAAACCCATCGCCTTGGCATGCGCGGCGATCTGGAAGATGTCCGGTCGCATCAGCGGCTCGCCGCCCGAGAGGATGAGCACCGGCACGCGGAAGGCACGCAGGTCGTCCATCACGCCGTAGACCTCGCTCGTCGTCAGCTCGCCCGCGTAGTCGTGGTCGGCCGAGAGGGCGTAGCAGTGCTTGCAGGTGAGGTTGCAGCGGCGGATCAGGTTCCAGATCACCACCGGGCCGGGCGGCTCGCCCGAAGGGCTTCGGCGCGTGACGGGCCAGGCGCCGTCGCGTTCGGCTTGCGCGAGTTCGCGCAGGTACTGGCTGATGCGGAACATGGGCGAAGCTCAGCTCTCTGGCAGGCGCAATCCGGTCTTCTTCAGGATGGCGGTGGAGTAAAGGATCTCGTGGCCGCGGCAGGCCTGGCCGAGCAGCGTGGCGATCTCGGCTGCCTGCCGCTCCACCTCCTCCCGCGAGCGGCCGTGCAGCATCGCGAAAAGGTTGTAGGGCCAGGCCGGAGCATGGCGGGGCCGCCGGTAGCAGTGGCTGACGAAAGTCAAGGCGCCGACCTGCGTGCCGAGGGCGTCGACCTCGGCATCGTCGACGTCCCACACGCTCATGCCGTTGGCGATGTAGCCGAGGCGGTAATGGTTAGGGACCGCGCCGATGCGCCGCACCAGGCCGGCGGCCAGCATCGCGGCGAGGCGCTCGCGCACCGTCTCGCCCGGCACGCCGAGCATCGCGCCGACGGCCTCGTAGGGCCTCGTGACCAGGGGCAGGCCGCCCTGGGTGGCGGCGATCAGCGCGCGGTCGAAGTCATCCAGCGCCATCGAGGGGCTCCTCCTCGTCGTCTGCCGCGGGCAGCAGGTGGTCCAGCGGGAGCTTGAGTTCGACGAAGTACTCGCGTTCCTTCGGGAAGGCGAAGACCGGCAGGTCGGTGAGCTGCTCTATGCGTTCGAGCGCCGCCTCGGTCCTGGCGGCCGACTCGGCGGCCACCACGAACCACATGTTGAGTGCATGCTCGCGGCGGTAGTTGTGCGCCACTTCGGGCAGGGCGTTGACCAGCGCAGCGACCTCGTCGTAACGCTCCTCGGGCACCGCCAGCGCGGCCAGCACGAAGCGGCCACCGGCGCGCTCGATCTGGAACAGCGGGCCGAAGCGGGTGAGCACGCCCTGGGCGAGCAGGGCCCGCAGGCGCTCGATCAGCGCGTCCTCGCCGAGGCCGAGCTCGGCGCCCACCTCGGCGAAGGGCCGGTCGCTCAAGGGCAGGCCGCCGTGCAGCCGCACGAGGATGCGGACGTCCTCAGGCGACAGCATCGGCGGCGGCATGCACGTGCTCTCGGGGGTGGAAATCGGCAAAGTAGCGGCCGCCCGTCTGCTTGAAGCGCCGGCACGAGAACAGCACGGCGTGCTCCACGCGCTGCAGGCCCGCGGCATGGCGCGCGGCGTCGATCACGGCGTGCACGGCCTGGCGATCGCGGCCGTGGACCATGCAGTACAGGTTGTAGCGCCATCCCGGCGCGCGGCCGCGCCGGTAGGCCAGCGTCACGCCGGGGATCGCCGCCAGGGCTTCGCCGCAGCGGTCGACGAGCTCGTCGGGCACGTCGAACACGGTCATCGCGTTCGCGTCGTAGCCGAGTTCGTGATGGCGCACGACGACGCCGAATCGCTTGAGCGTGCCGTTGGCGAGCCAGGCCTGCAGGCGCTGCAGCACGGCTTCTGGCGTGGTGTCGAGCGCTGCGGCCCAGGGGTCGAAGGGACGGTCGATGAGGGCCAGGCCGTCCTCGACGAGCGAAGCCAGCGGCCGGTCCTCGTTCGCCACCGGCGTGGCGCGGAGCGAGGACCGGGGCGAGTGCACCGCCGTGCGGCCGCCGAGCGCGAAGCCGAGGTCGATGCGGTAGGCGCGCTGCATGGCCAGGCGCAGCGCGGACAGGCCGGTCCGGTGCTCCAGCGATTGGAGCTCCTGCTCGACCGTGCCGGCGTCGCGCCCGGTGAGCACGAACCACAGGTTGCGCACATGCTCGCGTTGGTAGTTGTGGTTCACGCCCGGGTGGGCCGAGACGATGGCGCCCACTGCCTCCAGCCGCGCCGGCGGCACGGCCATCGCGCACAGCAGGGCGGCACCGCCCGCGCCGGCGCCGAAGACGCCGCCGATGCGGCCCAGGCTGCCCTCGCGCCGGGCTTCGGCGTAGGCGGCCAGCACCTCGTCGGGCTGGCGGCCCAGCGTCGCGGCGATGGCAGCGAAAGGCTCGCGGACGAGCGGGAAGCCGTGCTGCCAGCGGTCGAGCAGGGCGAGGCGGAAGGCGTCCGTGGTCATGCGTTCACAGCCCCAGACGGGCCGCCCGCGAGGTGAAGAAGATGCCGCTGGGCGAGTCGACTGCCAGCTGTGCGACGGTCGCGAAGCTCTGGGTGTCGACGATGCTCACGCGGCCGTCGTCGCGGCTGCTGATCCACACCGCCTCGCCACGTGGCGTGAACTCCAGGTGCAGCACCGCCTTGCCGGGGGTGAGCGTGGTCACGATGCGCTGCGTCAGCGTGTCGATCACCTGCACGCGGTCGTAGTCGGGCACCGCGAAGTTGACCCACACCTGGCGGCCGTCGGGCCGGGCCATCACGAACACCGGCTGGCCGGCGACCGGGATGCGGCCGACCTCCTGCCAGCTCTCGGTGTCGACCACCAGCACCTCGTGCCGGCCGATCGCGGGCAGGTAGGCGCGGCGCCCGGCGACGGCCCAGCCGCGCAGGTGTGGCATCTTGTAGACCGGCAGCGGCTCCTGGCCGCGGCCATAGCCCGAGAGGATGCGGCGTGCGACGGGGCGCTCCTGCCAGAGGTCGACCAGCGCCAGGCCGTCCTCGCCGAACAGGCCGGCGATGTAGTGGCGGCCGTCCGGCGTGACGAGGGCGTCGTAGGGCATGCGGCCTATGCCTTCGAGCTTGGTCAGCCTGGGCGAGGCGGGCTCGGAGAGGTCGGCGATCCAGATCGCGTCGGCGTCGAGCAGGCTCCAGGCGAAGCGGCGCCCGGGCAGGTCGACCAGGCCGACGACGCGCGAGGGCTTGCCGACGACGGCCTCGGCAGGGATGTCGGCGACGAGGGCCAGGGTGCGGGCGTCGAACACCTTCACGCCGCCGGGCTGGTAGTTCTGCGCGGCCACGAGCGTGCCGTCGGCACTGATGGCGCCGCCGATGGAGTTTCCGGCCTGCACGATGCGGGCATCGATGCGGCGCGCGAGCAGATCGACCTTCGTCAGCCCGCCGTCGCGGCCGAACACGTAGGCGTAGCGGCCGTCGCGCGAGAACACGGCCGAGGCATGCGAGAGGTCTCCCAGTCCCGGCACCTCGGCGATCACACGGCGCTCGCTGGTATCGACGATGGCCAGCGTTCCGCGGGCCCGCTCGATGACGACGCCGAGATCGCCGGTGCCGCGCAACTCGGGCGTGGCCGTGCCCGGCGTCGCGCAACCGGCGAGGGCGAGGCCGGCGGAGGCGGCCAGGAGGAGTTCGCGTCGGCGCATGTCAGCGCACCTCTTCGGGAAAGCCAGCCTGCAGGCGCTGCGCGATCCAGCGCGCTTCGCCTTCGTCGAGCATGGCGCGCCAGGGCGGCATGGGCGTGCCGGGCCGGCCTTGGTAGATGGTGGCCGCGATGCTCTCGGCCGGCAGCGCGCTCATCGTCTCGCGGGTGAGCGCGGGGCCCAGGCCGCCGGTGAGCTTCATGCCGTGGCAGGAGCCGCAGTCCTGCCGGACCATGCGGATGAGCTGCTGCTGGCGTTCGGTGGTGGGGTCGGCCAGTGCGCTGCTGGCGACGGTCAGCCAGACCAGGCAGGTGACCGAGATGCGTCCGGCATGGGCTCGCGCCAACCGTCCGGCCTGCGCGGCACTCCACCCTCTGATCTTCGCCCGCCCCCACCGCTCGGCCCGAGCCTGTCGAAGGCGAGAGCCGTGTGCAGTGGGCCCTTCGACAGGCTCAGGATGCTCGGGCCCTTCGACAAGCTCAGGGTGAACGG
>CAMLGG010000381.1 GCA_946479475.1 uncultured Ideonella sp.
ACCATGCGCCAGTTGCGCAGGATGTACTCGTGGATCTCGGCCTTGATCCAGTGCAGGGCATAGCTCACCAGGCGCACGCCCTGATCCGGGTCGAAGCGCTTGACCGCCTTCATCAGGCCGACATTGCCTTCCTGGATCAGGTCGCCGTGCGGCAGGCCATAGCCCAGGTATTGGCGCGAGACCGAGACGACCAGGCGCAGGTGCGAAAGCACCAGCCGGCCGGCCGCTTCCAGGTCGCCGCTCTCGCGCAGGCGGGTCGCGAAGCGCGTCTCTTCCTCCTGTGTCAGCAGCGGGATCCGGTTGACGGCCGAGATGTACGCGTCCAGGTTGCCGACCGGAGGGACCAGTGCCCAAGGGTCACGCAGGGCCAGGTTGGTGGAGGCAGTGGTGGTGTTCATCGATCCTTGTGATCACCGGGGAGAGATCCGGTTCCGCAAATATTAGCACTCCTGGCCAGTGAGTGCTAATTGGTGGTCCTGAGGGCAAGACTCCAGGCTGAGCTGCTCCAGTCCACCTGGAAGCAAGTGCGGCAAATTCTGCAAGAGAGTCTCCTGGATGAGGCCGCGGCAACGAAGTCGTGAAAGGCGTCACGAATCGTGCGATGCGCACGCTTTGTGCCCGATTCACCTGCCGCACAGCCGGATCCCGGGCCAGCCCGCAGGGGATCCACACGCGGCATCACGGATACTCGCGCGAATTTTTCCGACCAGCCTCCCGCCCGACCGTGCAAGCCCTGACCGAACTGCCCGATTGCGCCGTGCCCGCATCCGAAGCGGCTGCCGGGCCCCCGGAAGCGACCGTCGCGGCGGCGCTTCGCGAGGCCCTCGGCCCGCTGCTGGACACGCTGGCCGGCCAGCCGCCGCGGCCGGTGCGGCTGATGAGGCGCATCGGGCTGGACAAGAGCCTGGCCAGCCGGCTGGTCCAGGCCGCCAAGGCCGAGTCGGACTCGCAATTCCTCCATCTGCTGCCGTCTCCCACCGGGCTTCGCATCCTTCTGGAGCGCAGCCGCCAGGTGCCCGAGGCCACCGGGCAGCTGCCCGCCTTCGAGCGTGCGGTGGACGCCTTCGCGGCCCTGCTGGACGCCCTGCCCGGCGGGCGCCAGGCGCTCGATGCGCGTCTGGGCGAAGGCTTGTCGTCCATCCGCGAGCGCCGCGAGCACATGGCGCGACAGGCCTCCTTCAAGGCCGTGTCCTTCCTCTTCGGCCACTACTGCGAGACCTTGTCGACGGCGATGTTCCTGTTCCCGTCGGCCGACGGCTCGCGGGTGGATGCCGTCGAGATCCACCGGCGCCTGGGCCTGCGCCGGATCACGCCCGGCACGCCCTTGCCCCTGCTCAGCCTGCACGCCAAGCCCGACGGCTCGGGCGCACCGCCCGACCCGCTGGCCGTCCGCCCGGTCGATGGCGGACCGCCGGGCGCCAGCATCCCCGAGGACGCGCACCGCTACTTCATCGCCGAAGGCTCCAGCCTGCCCCTGCCGCCCCTGGAGGTCGAGCGCGAGGGCAGCAACTGCACTTTCCTCCTGGGGCCCCAGCTGGCCGATCCGCTGCCGAGCCGCCTGACCACCGCCATGCGCTACAGCGGGATTGAGCCGCTGCAGCCAGAGCAGCCCTCCACGGTGGTTCGCAACTACATGCTGCACACCCCCTGCCAGCGGCTGGTGCGCGAGATCTACCTCGCGGACGGGCTCTGGCCCGACGCCGTGCCGCAGATCGGCTTCTACCTGCCCGGCCCGACCGGTGCCGTGCTGACGCCGCCCCCGCCGGGAGGGCCGCACTACCGCCGGCTGAACCTGAGCGCGCCGATCGAACAACTGGCGCCGGGCCAGGCCGTTTCGCCGCTGGCGGGCATCGGCGACCACGCCACCGTGCTGGGGGCCGTCCTGCGACGCGCCGGGCTGGGCCACCTCGCCTGGCGCGGCTGGCGATGCCAGACCCCTTACCCCGTCCCGCTGGTCGAGATGCAGCTGGGCTTCCGTTTCGCAGGCTAGGAGTCTCCTAGACCATCTTCTCGGGCCGGACCCAGGCGTCGAACTGCTCGGCCGTGAGGCCGCCCACCTCCAGCGCCGCCTCGCGCAGGGACAGGCCGTTCGCATGCGCATGCTTGGCGATCGCCGCGGAGCGGTCATAGCCGATGTACGGGTTCAGTGCGGTGACCAGCATGAGCGAGCGCTCCATCAGCTCGCCGATTCGCTCAAGGTCGGGCTCGATGCCGCGCGCGCAATGCTCGTCGAAGCTCGCCATGCCGTCGGCCAGGAGCCGCACGCTCTGGAGGAAGGCGTGGGCGATCAGGGGCTTGTAGACATTCAGCTCGAAGTTGCCGCTCGCGGCGCCCATGCCGAGCGCCACGTCGTTGCCCATCACCTGGCAGCAGGCCATGGCCAGCGCCTCGCACTGCGTCGGGTTGACCTTGCCCGGCATGATGGAGCTGCCCGGCTCGTTCTCGGGGATGCGGAGCTCGCCCAGGCCGCTGCGGGGACCGGAGGCGAGCCAGCGTACATCGTTGGCGATCTTGGTCAATGCCGTCGCCAGGGCCTTGAGCGCGCCGTGCGCCGCCACCATCGGCTCGTGGCCCGCGAGGGCGGCGAAGCGGTTGGGCGCCACGCGGAAAGGCAGCCCGGTGTCCGATGCGAGCTGGCCGGCCACCCGGTCGCCGAAGCGGGGGTCGGTGTTCAGGCCGGTGCCGACGGCGGTGCCGCCGATGGCCAGCTCGTGCAGGGCAGGGCGGTTGAGGTCGATCGCCCGTTCGGCGAGGTCGAGCTGGGCGACCCAGCCGGACATCTCCTGGCCGAGCGTCAGCGGCGTCGCGTCCTGCAGGTGGGTGCGGCCGATCTTGACGATGGAGGCGAAGGCCTCTGCCTTGGCCGCCAGAGTGGCGCGCAGGGCCTTCAGCGGGGGCAGAAGATCGTGGGAGATCGCGGCTGCCGCGGCCACGTGCATGGCGGTCGGGAAGACGTCGTTGGACGACTGCCCCCGGTTGACGTGGTCGTTGGGATGCACGTGGCGGCCCTCGCCGCGCGAGCCACCCAGCAGCTCCGAGGCGCGGTTGGCCAGCACCTCGTTCATGTTCATGTTGGTCTGGGTGCCCGAGCCGGTCTGCCAGACCGAAAGCGGGAAGGCGTGCGGGTGCCGGCCCGCGAGCACCTCGTCGGCCGCCAGCACGATGGCGCGCGCGACGCCGCCATCCAGCAGGCCGAGCTCGGCGTTGACCTCTGCCGCTGCCCGCTTGATGCGGGCCAGGGCCGTCAGCAGCGCTTCGGGCATGCGCTCGGTCGAAATGCGGAAGTGCTCGAGCGAGCGCTGGGTCTGCGCGCCCCAGAGCGCGTCGGCGGGGACGGCGATCTCGCCGAAGGAATCGCGCTCGGAGCGGGTGGGGGAGTGGTTCACAGGGCGGCTCCCGGCGGCGGACCCGCCGGGGGACGCCGCGTCAGACGTTGAACAGGAAGTGCAGCACGTCGCCGTCCTTGACGACGTACTCCTTGCCTTCTGCCCGCATCTTGCCGGCATCCTTCGCGCCCTGCTCGCCGCCGTACTGGATGAAATCGTCGTAGGCGATGGTTTGGGCCCGGATGAAGCCGCGCTCGAAGTCGGTGTGGATCACGCCGGCGGCCTGCGGCGCGGTGTCGCCGACATGGATGGTCCAGGCGCGCACCTCCTTCACCCCCGCGGTGAAGTACGTCTGCAGGCCCAGCAGCTTGAAGGCGGCGCGGATCAGCCGGTTCAGGCCCGGCTCCTCCTGGCCCATCTCGGCCAGGAACATCGCCTTGTCCTCGTCGCTCATGTCGGCGAGCTCGCTCTCGGTCTTGGCGCAGATGGCCACCACCGGCGCGTTCTGCCTGGCGGCGTACTCGCGCAGGCGGTCGAGGTAGGGGTTGTTTTCGAAGCCGGTCTCGGAGACGTTGCCGACGAACATCGCCGGCTTGGCGGTGATCAGGCACAGCGGCTTGAGGACGACCTGCTCCTCCTTGCTGAAGTCGATCGAGCGCACCGGCCGCGCCTCGTTCAGTGCCACCTCGCACTTCTTCAGCACGTCGACCAGGCGCTGGGCCTCCTTGTCGCCGCCGGCCTTGGCCACCTTGGTGTAGCGCTGCAGGCTCTTCT
>CAMLGG010000382.1 GCA_946479475.1 uncultured Ideonella sp.
GAGGGAATGAGCCCCTACGGGCGGCCGGGCGGGGCTCATGCGGCCCCCTTGGCGCTGCGCGCCGTCCCCCCGAGGGGGAATTCGCCCTTGGGGCGGCCCTGCGGGCTCATGGCCGGACCTCCGCGCGGCGCAGGATGAGCTGGTAACGCTGGGCCGCCTTCTCGGCGAACTGGGGGTCGCGCGGGTCCAGCGGCTGCTCGGGGTCGTCCGCGACGGGCGCGGCCGCCTCGGCGGCCGGCCGGGCGCAGTCACCGGCCGCGGCCGGCAGCGACATCACGGTCGCGGCCAGCACGGCGACCGCGACCAGCGGAAAGGCAAGGGCAGAGGCATTCATCGTCGGGCTCCTTCGCATGGCCGACGGGGACGTCGGCGATGGACAGGAGTCTTCCGATCGCGGCCCTGGCGCGCATCGGCCTCATGGGCCAGGGCACCCGTCAGCGCCGGGCCAAGCCGCACCCCCACGCGATGGCCCGAACGGGCCATCGCGCCGTCCGTCACTCAATCTGGAGCCTCGCTCCCGGAGGGAGCCTGGTGGGAGCCCACTGCATGCAGGAACCCCCTCCTGGAGGGGGCAGGGGGAGTCCCACGATCCCCCGACAGGGGGCGGGCGTGCGGCTCAAGCCGCCCGCCCGCCCCTCAGCCAGCGTGGAACCAAGCTGCCGCCTGGCCGCGCGACGCGACGCCCAGCTTGCCGAGGATGTTGGCCACGTGGCGCTTGACCGTGAAAGGGCTGAGGTCGAGCGTGCGGGCGATGAGCTTGTTGCTGTGGCCGTGGGCGATGAGGGCCAGCACCTCCCGCTCGCGGGCGGACAGCGGCTCGTCCAGCGTCGCGGCCGTCTCCGCCACGCTGACCGGCGTTGCCCCCGGCGCAGACAAGACGCTCGGCGCATCGGCCGTCGGCGTCAATGCGCCCGCCCATTGCCGCAGGGTGGAAGCCTGCTCGGCGGACAGGCGCCCGGCCCAGTCCTGCGCGGCCAGCGCCGCCAGCGCCTCGCCGGCGAAGAGGGCGCCGTTGGGCCCGTCTTCGGCGCGGGCCAGCATCGGCGCGAGGCACGCCGCGGCTTCGTCCGGTTCGCCGGCCCGGACCAGCGCGGCGGCCAGCCTCGCGCGCACCTCGTTCGCCTGGCCGATGAGGTCGATGGACTCCTCGTGCGCCAGGGCGGCGCGCCAGCCGGCGATCGCTTCTTCGAGCCGCCCTTCGAGGGCCAGCAGCGTGGCCTCGACCGCGCGCGGCGGCCACAGCCGGGCGGCGTCCGCATCCGGCAGGCTCGGCTCGAGCGCGTGCAGGCGCTGCAGCCACTCGCGTGCCGTGGCGACCTCGCCGATGCTCGCCGCCAGGCGGGCGGACGAGTACAGGCTGTGCCACTGGCCCCAGTTGCCGTAGCTCGCGGGCAGCTCCGCGATGCGGGTGCGCATGGCCTGCAGCGCGGCCTCGTGCCGCCCCTGCAGGGCGTCGAGGGTGGCCCGCAGCGCGAGCGTGTGGTTGCGGATGATGACCTGCTGGCCGATCCAGTGGGCATCGGCCTCGGCACGCTCGAGCATGCCGGCCGCGTCTTCCAGCCGGCCCTGCCACAGCACCATCCAGCCTTGCGCGAGCAACGCCTGCGCCCGCAGAGGCACCGGCCGGTCGGCCGCGACCTTCAGCGCCATCGCCACCCAGCGGGCCAGCAGCGGCGCCATGCCGCGGCAGGTGGTCTGCCGGGGCGGCGGGGCGCCGCCGATGAACCAGGCCTCCAGCGTCAGGTGCGACTCGAGCAGGTCCAGCAGCTCCTCGAACCTGGCCGCGACCGAGTGGAAGCGGCAGCCCTCCAGCGTGTGCCACATCGCGCCGGTGCGGGCCAGGATGGCGGCCTCGTCGCCGAGCGGCCCGGCTTGCAGCGACTCGATGAGCCTCCCGGCCTCGGCCAGGTAGCCCTGGGCGACCAGCGTCACCGCCCGGTGCGCGCGCGCCAGCTTCGCGGCAGGCTCGTCGCCCCGGTCGGCGAACAGCGCCTCGGCCTTCGCCAGGTGGCGATCGGCGGCCCGGGTGTCCCATACGTTCCACTTCGCCGTCGCGGCCACGCGGTGCAGCTCGGGGCTGCCGTCGGCGAAGCCGGGCGGGAAGGTGTCGATCAGGGTGAACAGGGTCTTGATGCCGCCGCGGGTGACGATGGTCTCGCTGACCGCCAGCAGCGCCCTGGCCGCGGCTTCGGGGTTGCCGGCGGCCAGCAGCAGCCCGTGGCGGCGCACAGGGTCGGTCTCGACGCTGGCGGCGCGCTCCAGCAGCGGCACCCAGGCTTCGGGCTCCTCGATCCTCAGCCGGTGCTGCAGCGCGTCGCGGAACAGGTCGTGCAGGCGCAGCGTGGGGCCGGCATCGTCGACGACGGTGGCGAACAGGCCCAGGCGCTCGATCTGGTCCAGGTGCCTCGCCGCTTCGGCATCGCCGCTGACCGCGGCGCTGCGCGGGGCGTCCAGGTCGGTCAGGACGCTCGTGCGAAGCAGGAACCGGCGCAGCGCCGGCTCCAGCCGCGCCAGCACCTCGCTGGCCAGGAACTCGAAGGCATCCCGGTCGATGCCGCTGCGCAGCTGCCCGCCGCGCGCGCCGTTGAGCGCCAGCCTCAAGCCGGCGGCCCAGCCGCCCGTGCGCTCGTGCAGCGAGGCAGCCTGCGCCTCGTCGAAGCCGGCCGGCGTGACCAGGGCCCGCACCTCGGCCGGGCTGAACTGCAGCTGCTCCTGGCCGATGTCCAGCAGCTCGCCCGCCGCGCGCCACCGGACCAGTCGCAGCGCCGGCTCGTGACGCGTCGTCGCGGCGATCGTCCAGCGCGGGCCGAGCCGCGCGAGCAGCCGGTCGATGAAGGCGAGGCAGGCCGGGTCCTCCACGTGGTGCAGGTCGTCCAGCACGATCACGCCGTGAGGCACCTCGCAGGCCTCGAGCGTGTTGACCAGCTCGTCGACCACCGCGTTCGAGGGCTGCTCGCCGCCTTGCTGCGCCGCCGCCACCAGGCCCTCGGGCGAGGTGCGCCACGGCGGGTCGTAAGGCTCCAGCGCCGCCATCAGGCATTCGAGCAGGCGCTGCAGGTCGTCGCCGGGGTCCAGCGAGATCCAGGCGACGGCGTGGCCCTCGGGCAGCTGCTGCAGGGCACGCGTGAGCAGGGCGGTCTTGCCGTAGCCGGCCGGCGCGTTGACCAGCACCAGGCGCTGGCTGTCCAGGCCCGCGGCGAGCTCGGCCTCCAGCGCGGGCCGCGGCAGCAGCAGGCCGGCGCGGGGCCGGGGCTGCTGGACCTTGGTCTGGGCGAAGCTCATCGCCTGGGGGGCACGGCGTTACAGGCGCCCTCGAGGCACGTAGCCCCTGGACACGAGGAACGACTCCACCCACCGGTTGCCATGCCTGCCCCTGACGATTGCGTAGGCCAGCGTACCGAACAGCCCGAGCAATGCCCATCCGAACGATCCATGGGCCTCGGCATAGCCGGTGACGAACCACAGCACGGAATCCAGCAGCAGCATGGCGAAGAACAGCGGATAGACCCGCCGGGCCAGTGCCCACAGGGAGCCGAAGAAGAAGGCCGGCCAGGAGAAGCCCTGCTTGACGACCGCGATGCCGTGCCGGGGGTGGAAAAGCTGGTGCTGGAGGGTCGGCATGCGGCGGCGGGTCGGGCGGCGGTCGTGATGGCGGGCATCATAGGGTTCATGAGGCTGATCGACGCTGCCGCGACGCGCCATGCATTGCCGTTCGACGAGCTCGTGCGGGCGCTGCGCGGGCGCTTCGCCGCCGGTTGCGAGGTGCCGCCTCGCCAGGTGCTGGAGATCGCGGATCCGTCCGGCGGGGCGGCGCTGACCTCGCTCGTCATGCCGGCCTGGGTGCCTGGCGCCTGCTATGGCGTCAAGGTGGTCAACGTGGCGCCCGGCAATGCCGCACTCGGTTTGCCCAGCCTGCACGCGAGCTATCTGTTGCACGACGCCAGGACCGGCGTCCCGCTGGCGCTGATGGACGGCGACGAGATCACGGCGCGCCGCACGGCCGCCGCCTCGGCGCTGGCCGCGTCGTACCTGGCCCGCGAGGATGCGCGCCACCTGCTCGTGGTGGGCGCCGGCCGCGTGGCGGCCCTGCTGCCG
>CAMLGG010000383.1 GCA_946479475.1 uncultured Ideonella sp.
CGACAACTGCAACTCGCTGCACACCAACGCCTACGACGAGGCCATCACCACGCCGACGGAAGAGAGCGTGCGCCGAGCGATGGCCATCCAGCTCATCATCAACCGCGAGTGGGGCCTGGCGAAGAACGAGAACCCGAACCAGGGCGCGTTCATCATCGAGGAGCTGACCGAGCTGGTCGAGGAAGCCGTGCTGGCCGAGTTCGAGAAGATCGCCGAGCGCGGCGGCGTGCTCGGCGCGATGGAGACCGGCTACCAGCGCAGCAAGATCCAGGAGGAGTCGCTGCACTACGAGATGCTCAAGCACACGGGCGACTACCCCATCATCGGCGTGAACTCCTTCCGCAATCCGCATGGCGACCCGGTGCCCGATCACATCGAGCTGGCCCGATCGACCGAGGAAGAGAAGCAAAGCCAGCTGAGCCGACTGGGGGAGTTCCACCAGCGCCATGCGGCCGAGGCGCCGGCGATGCTCAAGCGCCTGCAGGCGGCGGTGATCGAGAACCGCAACGTCTTCGAGGTGCTGATGGATGCGGTGCGGGTCTGCTCGCTGGGCCAGATCACCTCGGCCCTTTTCGAGGTCGGCGGCCAGTACCGGCGCAGCATGTGATCGCGACGGCACTGGGCGTTTGACCGGCCTGTTCCGGCTCTCGGTCGCGGCCGCGCGGCGGGAGAATCCGGCATGCCCCGCCCTGCCCGCCGCCACCCCTTGAGCAGCGAGCATGCGATGCTGCGCGGCTTGCTGCTGGCCGGCTGCGTCGCCATCGTCGTGATCTGGGCCATGGAGTCCGTGCGCGGCGAACTGGCCTCCTGGGACCGCTGGGCCTATCCCGCGCTGCTCGCCGCGCTCGGTTCATGCGCCGCCCTGCTGACCTGGTGGCCGCAGCGCGCGGACCTCGCGCGCCTGATCGCCGTGACGGCCTTCAACGCCTACTCGCCGCTCGCGCTGTTCAACATCCTTTTCTCCAGCGACGGCCCGCCCGACGAGTACCAGCTGTTGACGAACCTGTACTGGCTGCCGATGGCCTACGGCACCTCCTTCGTCTTCCTGGCGATGCGCGCGGCGCTGCTGCTGTCGGCGACGGTCTACGGCGCAACCTTCGGCGTCATCCTGTGGCACCTCGATCGTGGCGACATGCTGCACTGGCCGGCGTACCTCGCGCCGATGATGACCAACCTGGCGGTCGCGCAGGTCGTCTACGTGATCGTGCTGCTGGCCGTCTCGCGGCTGCGGGCCGACTACTACCGAAGCCAGGCGGTGATGGAGACGATGCAGAAGGTCGCCTCCACCGACCCGCTCACCGGGCTGCTGAACAGGCGCGCGCTGCGTGACCATCTGGCGGCGGCACATTCCCTGGTGCAAAGAGGCGCGCAGCCGATGTCGGTGCTGCTCATCGACGTCGACCATTTCAAGCAGATCAACGATGCCGGCGGGCATGCCTTGGGGGACCAGGTGCTGATCGGGCTGGCTGAACGCCTGCAGGCCCAGCTGCGCTTGTCCGACCGGCTGGGCCGCTGGGGTGGCGAGGAGTTCCTGATCATGGCGGCGGCGACCTCGCTGGCCGCTGCCAGCGACCTGGCCGAACGGATCCGGCGCGCAGCCTCGGCTACGCCCTGCGCCGGCCGCGACGTCACGCTGAGCCTGGGCGTCGCCCAGTGCCGCCCGGACGACACGATCGACTCGGTGGTCCAGCGGGCGGACCGCGCTCTCTACGCCGCCAAGGCCAATGGGCGCAACCGCGTCTGCCTGGAGGAGCCGGCGACCAGGGTCAGCCCCAGCGGGTCGTCGGCGTGACCTCGATGTAGTCGTCGTCGCCCGGCGCGGGCCTGTCGACGCTGCGGCTGCGGCGGCTCAGCACCTGCTCCATCATCTCGTTCCAGGCGTCCTTCGGCGAGCTGTGCAGCTCTTCCTCGCGCTGGCGCATCAGCTCGGCGAACTCTTCGGACGACTTGTCCGGGTAGCGGTCGGTCGCGCGGCTCGGCACGTTGCCGAAATGGATGGCCACCCGGCGCACCACCGAGTGGTAGATCTGGGAGACGCGCGAGGGCGTCACCTTGAGCGACTTGGCGACCTCCAGCGGCGTCAGGCCGATGCCCAGGTAGGCGTCGATCACCATGCGCTCGCGCTCGGGCAGCTCGGCGAAGAAGCTCTCCAGCCGCCGCATCACGATGCCGGTGTCGACCCGGGCCTCGACCTCCTCCTGCGGGGTCGCGGGGTGGTAGCGGTGGCTGTGGTCCCCGCCCTCCTCGCTGTCCTCGCCGTCGAGGTTGACCTGGTGGCGGCCCATCTGGTCGGCCTGCATCAGCGAATTGATCTCGTCGGCCGGGATGCCGGTGGCCGCCGCGAGCTGGGTGTTGTTGGGCTCGCCGCCGTGCTGCTGGCGGTGCCGCTCGCGGGCGATCTGGATGACCTTGATCTTGCGTCGCTCGCCGCGGCTGAGGAAATCCATCTGCCGCAGTTCGTCGAGCATGGCGCCCTTGACGCGCATGCGCGCGTAGCGCACGAAGGCCTCCTGCGCCTCGGGACTGTCCCGGTCACCTTCCCATTCGAAGCTGACCGCGGCCTGGGCGACGGCGATCAGCCCGACCTGGATCAGGTCGGCCCGCTCGACGTTGGCGGGCAGATGGCGAACGAGCGCCTGCGCCTGCTTGCGAACCCAGGACTGGTTCTTCGCGATCAGGACGGACGGGACACCCTGCATCGAGATCATGGTGTCCCATCATAGGCATGTTCCTGCCGGCGGCAGCCCTCAATTAGTGGGGGGAATTCCCGTCAATGGGGTCTTGGCCCGCCGGCCTCCTCCGCTGAAGACTCAGCGCCCGCCCACCGCAGCGGCTTCCTCGGCGGTCACCCGGCCGTCATGGTCGGCATCGGCCGCCTCGAAGCGCTTCATGGCCTTCGGATTCCCGGCGACCTCCTCGCGGGTCAGGATGCCGTCGTGGTTGGCATCCAGCGACATCAGGTCCTTGACCTTGCCGGCCTTGCCCTCCATGCCGCGGTGTGTCTTGGCGTAGGCCTTGAGCTCGGCCGGCAGGATGCGACCGTCGTGGTCGGCATCGACCTCGTCGAACTTGCCGGCGAGCTTGGGGGCCGCGGCGGCCTCGTCGCGGCTGATGGCGCCGTCATGGTTGGCGTCGACCATCTCGAACTTCTCGCTGCCCATGCGATGCGGCTTGGCGCCGGGCGTGGCCATCGGCACCGACGGCGGAGGCGTGGTCGGGGTGGCCGGCGGCTGGACGGGCGGAGCCGGGGGCGGCGCGGTCTGCGACTGTGCGACGACCGGGGCCAGCAGTGCGAACGACGTGACCAGCAGGGCAAGGGTGTGGCGTTTCAAGGCATTCTCCTGTGAGCTGCGGCGCTCGGGCCGCCGTGATTCAGCAACGCGCAGCTTAGGCGGCGCAGGCGACTGGCAACGGTGGCCTTTACGCGAATTTACCGGCGATTCCAGCCTCCACGCCGGCCCGCGCGTGGCGCGAGAATGGGCCATGACAGAAGCCCCTTTCACCCCACGCCAGACCTTCGACGATGCCGACGCTGCACTGGCCCAGGTGGTCGCGCTGTACCAGAGCCAGGTCCAGCATCTGCGGCAGCATCTGCAGGATTTCGTCGCCGGCCACGAGCCCACCAGCAGGGTACGTGCCTGGTATCCCAGCGTGCGGGTGCAGACGGACACCGTCGCTCGAGCCGACACCCGCCTGAGCTTCGGCTTCGTGGCGGGCCCGGGGGTCTACGAGACCACCCTGACCCGGCCCGACCTGTTTGCCTCCTACTACCGCGAGCAGTTCAAGCTCCTTCTGCGCAACCATGGCGTGGCGCTCGACATAGGCCTGGGCACGCAACCCATCCCGGTGCACTTCTCGCTCGCGGAGGACGACCACCTGGAGGGCACGGTCACGCCGGCGCGCCGCCTGCGCCTGAGGGACCTGTTCGACCTGCCCGACCTCGCGGCGATGGACGACGGCATCGCCAACGGCACCCACGAGCCGGCCCCGCGGGAGCCGCATCCCCTGGCGCTGTTCACCGCGCCGCGGGTGGACTACTCCCTGCACCGGATGAGGCACTACACCGGCACGGCGCC
>CAMLGG010000384.1 GCA_946479475.1 uncultured Ideonella sp.
GGCGTGTTCATGTTCCAGATCCGCGAGCAGTTCGACAGCCTGGACATCCGCCACCTCGAGAAGCTGAAGGAGGACTGAGTTGACCGCCCTCGCGCTGCTGCTCGGCATCCCGCTCCTCGGCGGGCTGGTGCTGGGGCTGGTCGGCCACCGCAACGGCGCGCGAGACGTGAACGTGGCGTTCAGCGCGGGCACCTTCATCGCCGCCTGCGTGCTGGTCGCCGAGATCGTGGCCGAAGGGCCGAGGCGAGTCTGGGCCGACGAGTTCTACATCGATGCGCTCAACGTCTTCCTCGTCGCGCTCACCGCCTTCGTGGGCCTGACCACCTCGATCTTCTCCCGCCCCTACATGAACGTGGAGCGCGACCACGGCAAGATGACGCCGCCCCGCATGCGGCTGTACCACAGCATGTACCAGCTCTTCAGCTTCACCATGCTGCTCGCGCTGACCACCAACAACCTCGGCATCGTCTGGGTCGCGATGGAGGCGGCCACGCTGACCACCGTGCTGCTGGTCAGCGTCTACCGCACCGCCGCCAGCCTGGAGGCGGCCTGGAAGTACTTCATCCTCTGCGGGGTCGGCATCGCGCAGGCGCTGTTCGGCACGGTGCTGCTCTACATGGCCGCCGAGAAGGTGACAGGCGCCGAAGGCGGCGCGCTGCTGTGGACGCACCTCGATGCGGTCAAGCACCAGCTCGACCCGAACATCATCACGCTGGCCTTCGCCTTCCTGTTCATCGGCTACGGCACCAAGGTCGGCCTGGTGCCTGTCCACAACTGGCTGCCGGATGCCCATGCCGAGGGCCCGACGCCCGTCTCCGCCGTCCTCTCGGGCCTGCTGCTGAACGTGGCGCTCTACGCGGTGCTGCGCTGCAAGGTGCTGACCGACGGCGCCCTCGGCGGGCCGCTGCTGACCGGCCGCCTGATGATGGGCTTCGGCCTGGTCTCGGTGGTGGCGGCGGTCTTCTTCATCATCCGCCAGAAGGACGTGAAGCGGATGTTCGCCTACTCGTCCATCGAGCACATGGGCCTGATGACCTTCGCCTTCGGCATGGGCGGGCCGATCGCCAACTTCGCAGGGCTGCTGCACATGACGGTGCATTCGCTGGTCAAGTCCGGCATCTTCTTCGCGGTCGGCCATGCCACGCAGAAGGCCGGCACCCAGCTCATGGACGAGATCCGCGGCCTGATCCGCGTGAACCCCACCGTCGGCTGGGGACTGATGCTGGGGGCGCTGGCCATCCTCGGCATGCCGCCCTTCGGCGTGTTCGCCAGCGAGTTCCTGATCGTCACCACCGCGATGCGGGAGCACGCCTGGGCCACGCCCTTCCTGCTCGTCGCGCTGGGCCTGGCCTTCGCGTCGGTCTTCAGCCGGGTGCAGCCGATGGTGTTCGGCGAGACGACGCTCCAGCGCCTGGCCCACCCGCCGGCGCTGGTGCCGGTCTTCGTGCACTTGAGCCTGGGCCTGATGCTGGGCCTGTACGTGCCGGGCTACCTCGATGGCTGGTACCGGCAGGCGGCCGCGATGCTGGGAGGAGGCTGAACCATGTCGATGCTGGTGCCGCTGGCCACGCCCGTGCCGATCCGCCACGGCGTGGTCGACCGCGAAGGCTGGCTGGCGGTCGCCGAAGACGTGCGCTCGGGCGGCGGCCGCCTCGTCTCGTTGTGGGCGAGCCGGCGACCGAGCGGCGCCGTCGCCTGCGCGGCCTACGCCTTCTCGGCCGAGGGTGGCCTGGCGTGGATAGAGCTGCCGCTGGCCGAAGGCGGCGGCTACCCCGACCTGGCCGGGCGCTTCCCGGCCGCCGGCCGCATGCAGCGTGCAGCGTTCGACCTCGACGGCATCCGGGCCGAAGCCGCCGCCGACACGCGCCCCTGGCTGGACCACGGCCTGTGGCAGGGCCAGCCGCTGCCCGCCCCCTACGACTTCGTGAGGGTCGAGGGCGAGGGCGTGCACGAGATCGCCGTCGGTCCGGTGCATGCGGGCACCATCGAGCCGGGGCACTTCCGCTTCTCGGTCGTCGGCGAGAAGGTGTTGCGGCTCGAGGAGAGGCTGGGCTACACGCACAAGGGCATCGAGCGCCGATTCACCGAGCTGGCGCCGCTGGAGGCGCACCGCCTGGCCGGCCGCGTGTCGGGCGATTCCACGGTCGCCTGCGCCTGGGCCTTCTGCATGGCGCTCGAAGCCGCCGCCGGCTTCACCGTGCCGGAGCGCGCCCAGTGGCTGCGCGCGCTGCTGCTGGAGCGGGAGCGGGTAGCCAACCACCTCGGCGACCTAGGCGCGCTCGGCAACGACGCCGCCTTCGGCGTCGGGCTGGCCCAGTTCTCGCGGCTGCGCGAGGACTGGCAACGCCTGTCGATGCGCGTGTTCGGCCACCGCCTGCTGATGGACCGGGTCGCGCCCGGCGGTGTCGCGGTCGACGTCGACGAGGCCGCCTGCCGCGCGCTCGTGGCGCAATGCGACGCGGTCGAGCCCGAGCTGAAGCGCCTGCACCGGATCTACGACGAGCACGCCGGCCTGCAGGACCGCTTCATCACCACCGGCCGCGTCACGCCCCAGCTGGCCGCGCAGCTGGGCCTCACGGGCCTGGCCGGCCGCGCGAGCGCGCAGGCCTGGGACCTGCGCTGCAGCCCCTCGCTGCCGCCCTACGACCGCCTCGACGTGCAGATGGCCACCCACCGCAACGGCGACGTGGCCGCGCGCGTGACGGTCCGCTTCGACGAGGCGCTGGAGTCGCTGCGCCTGATCCGCGAGATGTGCAGGCGCCTGCCCGCCGGGCCGGTGCGCGCCGACCTCGCCCTGCCCGCGGGCCCCGCGCTCGGCGCCGGCTGGGTCGAGGGCTGGCGCGGCGAGGTCTTCGTGGCGCTCGAGCTCGACGACACCGGCCGGGCGATCCGCCGCTGCCACTGCCACGACCCTTCGTGGCAGAACTGGCCCGTGCTCGAACACGCGGTGATCGGAAACATCGTTCCGGACTTCCCCTTGATCAACAAGTCCTTCAACCTGAGCTACTCGGGGCACGACCTCTGAGACCGGGGGACGCCGAATGCTGCGCATCCTGCACCAGATCATCCGCGTGGGCATCGCCACCGAGGAGCCGCCCGTGGTCGACGAGGCCGGGCCGGCCGGCGAGACGCGCCGCATCCACGACGAGCTGCTGGCCATCCTCGGCCAGGCGCTGGCGATCCGCCAGGTGGATGCCGGCTCCTGCAACGGCTGCGAGCTGGAGATCCACGCGCTCAACAACCCCTACTACAACCTCGAAGGGCTCGGCATCCGGTTCGTGGCGAGCCCCCGCCACGCCGACCTGCTGCTCGTCACCGGCCCCGTCTCGCGCCACATGGAAGAGGCGCTGCGGCGGACCTACGAAGCCACGCCCGAGCCCCGCCTCGTCGTGGCGGTGGGCGATTGCGGCTGCCACGGCGGCATCTTCGGCGAGAGCAACCCGGCCACCTGCGGGCGCGTCTCGAACGTGATCCCGGTCGACCTGGCCATCCCCGGCTGCCCGCCGCCGCCGCTGGAGATCCTGCGCGGCATCCTGGCGGCGGTCCGGCGCAGGGCGGCCCGCTAAAATGCCGGTTTCCGCCCGCCCACCGCAAGTCCCTGCCATGCCGCTGTTCTGGAAGCCCTACAAGTCCGACGTCACCCAGTTCATCGACGAGCTGCGCGCCAAGAAGCCCACGCTGGAGGCCGAGCAGCGCGCCGGCCGCGGCCTGCTGTGGGACCGCCCGCAGGACCGCGAGGCCCTGGCCGAGTACGCGGCCGCCCGCGTGCCGCAGAAGGCCTACGTCTACCAGAACGAGCCCAAGCGGTGAGCCTCGGTGCGGGCGCGGCGCCGGAAGACGCCGGCCTGCCGCCCCCGGTGGCCCCTGAAGTGGACTCGCCGCAGGAGATCGACGGCGTCGCGGTGGCCCGCCTCTACGGCGAGCCGCTGTTCGCGCTGCCGACCGACCTCTACATCCCGCCCGATGCGCTGGAGGTCTTCCTCGAGGCCTTCCAGGGCCCGCTGGACCTGCTGCTCTACCTGATCCGCAAGCAGAACTTCAACATCCT
>CAMLGG010000385.1 GCA_946479475.1 uncultured Ideonella sp.
GCAGCGTTCTGGTTGACCGTGGCCGTCAACGCCGTGCTCTTCGGCCGATAAGATGGCGCGCACAAAGGGGGAGGCAACATGATTCGATTCCGGCCTTGGGCCGTGGCGGCCGCATTGATGACCTTGGGCGGCGCTTCGCGGGGCGACGAGACGAGCCTCATGGCGCCGGCGGAGCCGGTGGCCGGGGCATCGCAGCTCGAGTGGTCGCAGCGCTGGTGGCAGTGGGCGTTCTCGTTCGAGCGGGCACGCAGCCCGGTGGCTGACCAGACGGGCCAGTTCTGCGCCAGCCGGCAAGGCGGCCCGGTGTGGTTCCTCGCCGGCACCTATGGCACGCACCGCACCGAGCGCACCTGCCACGTGCCTGCCGGCAAGGTCCTGTTCTTCCCGCTCATCAACTACGTGACCTTCCAGGGATCGCCCCGCCGGACGTGCCAGGCGCTGATCCGCGATGCGGCCGAGCTGACGGACGATCCCTCGGCCCTGGTGCTGGAGATCGACGGCCGGCGCATGGAGGGCCTGCAACTGCATCGCCTGGCCGGCCAGGATTGCTTCAGCCTCGTCCCGGGCGAACCGGCGGACGCTGCCACGAACGGCTACTACGTGGCGCTCAAGCCCCTGGCGCGGGGCACGCATTCGCTCAACTTCGGCGGCATCCTGCCCACGCTCGCACAGGCCGTGAGCTACACCCTCGTCGTGGACTGACCCCCGTCGCGCTGCATGGAATCGCCGTCGAGCCCCCTGGACAACGCCGCCGAGTTTGCCTGGCAGCACGATGACGTCTTCGGGCGCATCGCCTCGCGTTACGACCTGCTGTGCGATGTGTTCAGCCTGGGCATCCATCGCCTGTGGAAGCGAGCGGTGGCCCGGCGCATCGCCGACGAGCCCTGGCAGACGCTGCTGGACAGCGCCACGGGCACCGGCGACATCGTGCTGCGCATCCTCGCCCGCCAAGGCACCGAAGGGCGCCGCATCGTGGCGTCCGACATCAGCGCGAAGATGCTCTGCGTGGCTCGCGGGCGGCTCGCAGCGCACCACGAGCGCGTCGAGCTGCGACTGCTCGATGCTGAAAACATGCCGGCCGTCGCCGATGCCAGCGTCGATGCGTATTCCATGTCGCTCGGACTGAAGATCTGCCGCCGGCGGCTGGCGCTGCAGGAGGCGTTCCGCGTCCTCAAGCCCGGCGGCCGCCTGATCGTGCTCGAGGCGTCCAACATCGCCTGGGCGCCGCTCCATCGCGCCTACCTGGCCTACATGTCGCTGTGCATGCCCGTCCTTGGCTGGCTCGCGACGGGCGGTGATGCGTCGGCTTACCGCTACCTGCTCCAGGGCGTCCGTGAATTCCCCGCGGCCGAGGCGCTGGCCGCGGAGATCGAGGCCCTCGGGTTCGAGGATGTCCGCTTCGAGCGCCTGTCGCTGGGCATCGTCGCGATTCACACCGGGCGCAAACCGCGCGACGATGGCGCGCCATCGCCGGCATGACGGCGATCCATCGACCAAGGAGCACTTCATGAGCATCCGCGTATGCCTGGCCGGCGCGACCGGCTGGGCGGGGTCCGAGCTGGCGCGTGGCATCGGCGCCGCGGCCGATCTTTCGCTGGTGGCTGGCGTCTCGCGCACGCATGCGGGCAAGAGCCTCGGGGCGGTGCTGAACGAGCCGGCGCTCGACACGCCGGTGTTCGCCTCGGCCGTGGAGGCGCTGGCCGGCCCGGCCTGCGACGTGTTCGTCGAGTTCACCAGGCCGGCTTCCGCCAAGGCCAACATCCTGGCCGCGCTGGAGGCGGGTGCGCACGTCGTCGTCGCCACCTCCGGCCTCACCGATACCGACTACGCCGAGATCGACGTGCAGGCGCAGAAGTGCCAGCGCGGCGTGCTGGCCTGCGGCAACTTCGCCCTCACCGCGGTGCTGCTGCAGCAGTTCGCCCTGATGGCGGCCAAGGTGCTGAGCCACTGGGAGATCATCGACTACGGCAGCGCGACCAAGCGCGACGCTCCGAGCGGCACGGTGCGTGAACTGGCCGCGAGGCTGCATTCGCAGGCCACGGCCGCCGCGGTCACGGTGTCGCCGGACCAGGTCGTCGGCCCGCCCGAAGCCCGCGGCGCCACGGTGGCCGGAACGCAGGTCCACTCCGTCCGCCTGCCCGGCCATGTGCTGGGCGTCGACGTGATCTTCGGCATGCCCGACCAGACGCTGGTGTTGAGGCACCAGGCCGGCACGAGCGCCAAGCCCTACGTCGATGGCGCGCTGCTGGCCATCCGCAAGGTGCCGGGGCTGGTGGGCCTGCACCGCGGCCTGGACCGGGTGCTGGAGCTCTGAGCGCAGCCGCTTCGATGCCGACGCGAAGCGCTCAGCCCTCGGCCACGTCCACCACCACCCGGTTGCGCCCTTCCGACTTGGCGCGGTAGAGCGCCTCGTCGGCGCGGCGAAGCGTCTCGGCGAAGCCGGCGGTGCTGCCCATCGCTGCCACGCCGAAGCTGGCGGTGACGTGGATGCGCTGGCGCGCTCCGAAGGGCATCGCCTCGATGCGCTGGCGGATCTTCTCGGCGACCTGCGCGGCATGCCCGGCGGTGCAATGGACGCAGGCGACGATGAACTCCTCGCCGCCCCAGCGGCCGACGATGTCGTCGGCGCGCACGCTCTGGATCATCACGGCCGCGACGCGCTGCAGCACCTGGTCTCCCGCGGCGTGGCCCTGGGTGTCGTTGATGCGCTTGAAGTGGTCGATGTCGACCATCACGAGCGCGATGCCGCTGCCGGCCCGTTCGCCCAGGTCGGCCAGGGCCTGCTCGACGCCGCGCCGGTTGAGCACGCCGATCGCGGTGACGTTCTCGAAGCTATGCCTGTTGTACTCGCGCGGCAGCCGGAACTGCGCGATCCACCATTCCGGCACGTCGAGCTCGTTCAGCGCGATCGTCAAGGGCCGCTTGAGGTCGTCGACCCGGATGTTGGTCGACTGCATGCGAGCGCTGTTGCCGTCCTGCTCGCGGGAGAAGCGCGGGTCGAAGTTGCGCATGCCAACGCGCACGAAATCGCCGTTGCCGCGGTAGGCCACGTCCACCACCATCGAGCTGAAGGTGCGAAGGTCCGTCCCGCGAGCCTGGCTGTCCTGGGTGAGCAGGAAGGTGACGCCGCAGGCCTGGTAGCCGCCGGTGTCCGTGTAGTGGCAGCGCAGGTGGTAGTGCGCCTCGTCGATCCACTCGATGCCGGGTCCCGGCGCCGCCAGGAAATGGCGGCGGTCCGACGGAGCCAGCAGGTCGAGGGTGCGCTGGGGCAGGTACTCGCGCCCGAGCAGCGCGGCCAACGTGAGGAGGATGCCGGCGGCGATGATCCGGCTGCCTTGGGTGCTGCTGAACACGGGCGCGCGCTCGTCTCCTGTCGAGTGGGTCGGCCCTGGCTTTGTCATTCGTGACTGCACGCACGAAGGTACCGCGCGCGGGCCCGGCGCGCTGTGATGGATTGCCCGGCCGCCGCGCGATCAGGCGTCCAGTCTTGGCACTTCGCGTACCTGCCTTCGCTTTCGCGTTCGCAGGCCCGAGCCGAGGGGGCGGGGCCTGACACTGGCCCGCACAGGATCCCCAGGGAAGGACACGTGTTTCCGGACAACCCTCCGTTCAGCCGTCCCGACATCCCCGCCGTCGACCCGTTCCCGCCGGTCGGCGGGGCGTCGGGCGGGCAGATCCGCCACGGCGACCCGCGAGGCCAGGCGGGATCGCCCGGTGCCAGCGTGCCTGTGCCTGGCCTCAGCCCGGAGCTGATCCGCCGCTTCCATGCGCTGGTGGAGGAGGTGACCGACGAGCTGATGCAGGACCCGCAGCAGGACCGCATCCGCTGCCGGGCCGATGCGATCACGCTGCTGATGGCCACCTGCGAGCAGGTCGATGACTTTCCCGAGCCCGGGCAGAGCCCGCTGCAGTACCTGCTCATCGAGGAACAGCGCAAGGCGCTGGCCGCGCTGGGGCGGGCCGCGGCGCCCGACGAGGCGTCCACCTTCTTGAGAGCATGAGGAGATCGCCATGTCGATCAATGGCATGAGGTTCCC
>CAMLGG010000386.1 GCA_946479475.1 uncultured Ideonella sp.
CGCCATCGTGAAGTCCAACAGTCTGAAGGACCTGGGCGCGATGCGCGACGCGATGCGCAAGGCCCAGGCCGAAGCCGCGGCGCTGCGTGCGAAGGAGGCGGCCGAGGCGGCCCGGCGCGAGCGCGAGAGGCACGCCTTCGCGCACGCCGTCGGCCCGGTGAGGCCCCTGCGGGTCGCACCAAAGGCACCGTCGTCCCGGCCGCTCCCGTTGCCCGAGCCGCGTCAACGCGTGCTCGACGAACAGGCCGCCTTGCGCGAGGCCTTGTCGGACGAGGTGGATGTCGAATCGCTGCTGCTCACCGATGACGGCCTGAGCTTCCGCCGGCCGGACATCGGCATCGACGTGCTCAACCGCCTGAGGCGCGGCCAGTGGGCCATCCAGGGCCAGCTGGACCTGCACGGCCTGCGGCGCGACGAGGCGCGTGAAGCACTGGCCGGATTCATCCGCCAGGCTCACCAGCAGGGGCGTCGCTGCGTGCGGGTGGTGCACGGCAAGGGCCATGGCTCGCCCGGCAAGACGCCGGTGCTCAAGGCCAAGGTGCAGCGCTGGCTGGCGCAAAGGCGAGAGGTGATCGCCTTCGCGCAGGCCCCGGCGCCGCAGGGGGGAGCCGGGGCCTTGGTGGTGTTGCTGGGCTCCCGGTGAAGAGACCCCCCACGCCCCCTTCCGGGGGCTGCCCCCCGAGGGGGCTCGCGCAGCGCACCGGCAGAGCCGGATCCGCGCACGCCCATGAAAGGGAGTCCGTCGAGCGCCCCGCAGGCTGGGCTACTTCATCGGGCTCGTCTGAACACCGGCGTTGAACTCGTCGACGTTCAGGCTGCCGTCCTTGTCCTTGTCCAGCACGTCGAACTTGTCGGCGACGGCGGGCATGACCTTCGATTCCTCGCGGGACAACTTGCCGTCATGGTTCTTGTCGGCCTTGGTGAACAGCTCGGTGGCACTCGGGGCGGCACTCGGGGCAGCGGTCGGTGCCGCGGTCGGCGCGGCGGTCTGCGCCTGGGCGGCGGCGCTCAGTGCGCACAGCGCGATGCAGGTGGTCATCAGGGAGAACCGTTGGCGGCTTTGCATCAGCAAGCTCCTCGTGAGTTGAAGGAGTGCCCAGCGTAGCGGCGCGAGTCCTGCGGGCCAGCAGTTTTGCCCGGCGTTGCCCGGCTTACCGCACCGCCGCTTCGTTTGCGGGTGCTTGCCGATTCGAACACCGTAACCAGCGGTGCGGCATCAAGCCTGTTGCAGCGGGACGGTCACGGCAGCAAGAGCGTTGATGGCCGTGGCCGTCGCGCGCCACGGCCGGCGTGCGTGGCCGCTCCAGGGCCGGAAGCGCAGCACCTTCTCGCTGCCCGGCGCGAGATCGAAATACTCGTCGTCGGCCGACCAGCCCTCGACCTCGAAGTGCACCGCACGCGCAGCGGCGCGAGTCGCGATGCGGACCTCTATCGAACCCGGCTCGCGTTCCACCGCGGTCGCGTTCAGCCCGATGTCGAAACGGCGCAGCGGCGAGCCCGGCACGTCGATGAAGTGCACGCGCTCGGCACCCGCACCGTCCTCGCCTTCGAAGCGGACGTGCAGCACATCGGCCGCCGGCGGGCCGAAGCGGTAGGCCCACGAGAGGTCGAGGAAGCCTTCGAGCCAGTCGGTCACGTTCCACGCCTGGTTCGAGCGCGCAGGCAGCTCCAGTGCACGTTCGGCCTCGGCCACCGGCCACTCCCCTTCGCGGTACAGGCGCAGACTCAACCGGCCGGACAAGGGGTGCGCCTTCTCGTTCACCGCGTGCAGTGCGAGGCCGTTGAGGCCCTCGTCGGTGATCCCCAGCTGCAAGGGCTGGCAGACCCGTGCAAGGGCATGGAAGGCGGCCTTGGGCTGGCCGAGGTCGTCGAGCAGGCCCCAGCCCGCGCCGGCCCACAGGTCCCTCAGGAACCACACCAGGGCACCGCGGCAAGCGGACGATTCGGCGCGCCACTGGCTGAAGGCCGCCGTGATCGCCTGCGCGACGGCGGCGCGCCCGAGCACCAGGTGGCGCGCAGGTTCCGACTGGCGCAGTCGCTCCGGGTCCTCGCCGAAGAGTTGCCGCAGGTAGTGGTCGCGCACCTCGTCGAAATCCCAGCCGGCGCCCAGGTCGCGGGCGGAGCGCGCCTTCCACAGCGCGGTGTGGGTGCGCACCGGGAGGTCCAGGTTCAAGGCGCGCAGCCGGGCCAGCGCGTGATCCGACGGCACCTGCGCGAAGGCCAGGCATTCGGTGGCGAACCGCAGGCCACTGGCCCGCGCATCGCCGACCTCGCGGCGGTAGGCGCCGACGCCGTAGTACGAAGTCGTGCCCTGGTCCGCCTGGAAGGGGAAGGCCCCGCCGTGCGCGCTGGAAGGCCACCACGCCACGTCCGGCAGCATCGACCTCACCGCGGCCGCGATGCGCTCGTGGAACAGCGCCGGCTGCCAATGCTCGCGGCCCGCGCCCCACATCGCAGCCTGTTGCTCGACCTCGGAGTTGCCGCAGACGACGACCACGCTCGCATGACGTCGCCAGCGCGGCAACTCGCCGGCGAGTTCGGCATCGACCTCGGCGGCGAAGGCCTCGTCCTCGCCCGGATAGTCCATGTTGGCGAACATGAGCTCCTGCCAGACCATCAGGCCGAGCTCGTCGCACAGCTCGAAGAAGGCCTCGTGCTCGTAGGCCATGGTGCCACCGACGCGGATCAGGTTCACGCCCGCATCGCGCAGGCGGACGAGCACCTCGCGGTACTGGGCCGCCGCGGCGTGCAGGCGCAGCGTGTCCAGCGGTACCCAGCAGACGCCGCGGGCGAAGACGGGCTCGCCATTGATCACCAGGCCGAAGCCGCCCTCGCGCGTATCCACCTCGACCGAGCGGAAGCCGACCCGCCCGGCATCGAGCGCTCGCTCACTGCCGTCGCTGCCTCGAACATGCAGCGTGACCGGGTGCGTGGCGGGCCGGCCGTGGGTGGCCGGCCACCAGGGCTGGACCTTCTCGACGAGCAACGAGCCCTGACACTGGGCAGTGCCATCGCGCGCGGTCGACGCCCGCAAGGGCAAGTCGTGGAGGGCGCCGCCGTGGTCCAGCTCCACCCGGACCGAGCTCACCTCGCTCGACGCGCGGCAGAGGATCTCCAGTTCACCGGCCTGGCCGGCGAGCCGCGGCCGGCAATCGACCTCGACGAGGTCGCCGGACGCTTGAAGCCAGATCTCGCGCCACGGCCCGACGACCGCCGCCGGCGGCGACCAGCCCGGCGTCCGGCCCAGCAAGGTCGTGCGGAACCAGCGCAGCTGCTGCTGCGCCACCATGGGCGTGCGCCATCGCGGCCGGGGGCGGCGCTGCATCAACGCCGCGGCCAGCGGATCGAAGCGGATCAGGAGCTCGTTGCCCTGCTCGCGCAAACGGTCGCCCAAGGACACCCGGTGCCGGCGGAACATGCTGCGGCTGTCCAGCAGCCTTTCGCCGTTGAGCCAGGCCGATGCCAGCGTCGCCAGGCCATCGAGGCCGAGCACGTGGCCGGACGACGAACCCGCTGGCGCATCGAACCGGCAGCGGTACCACCAGCACTCGGCATCGAAGTCGCGCGCCGGCCCGTCCAGGCTCCACTGGCCAGCCGAGGCCAATGCAGCGGCCACCGGCTGCGGGCCTTCGATGGCCAGCCATGCGGACTCGGCGGGCGGCCGGTCCTCCCCGGCCTCGCCACGCGCCATGGCCCAGGCGCCGGCCAGGCGCGCATGGGCCGGCACGCCAGCCATGCCTTCAGGCGCTGGCCGTGAGTTCCTCGACCGCGGAGCGGATAGCGCTCACGCTGGAGAACACGCTGCGGGTGAGCATGTGGTCGGGGAACTCGATGTCGAACGCGCCTTCGAGAGCGAGCATCACGTTGACGCTGGCGTGCGAGCTCATGCCGGCCTGGTAGAGGTCGGCGTCGTCGCCGAGCGTCGCCGGGTCCTTGGCGAGGCGGGCATGCTGGGCCAGGATGGCCCGGATACGGGTGGCGGTGTCGCTCATGGTCAGGTCA
>CAMLGG010000387.1 GCA_946479475.1 uncultured Ideonella sp.
TGATCTTCGCGCCGGTGATGCTGCCCATCGCCGTCAAGGCCGGCATCGACCCGGTCTACTTCGGCCTGATGTTCGTGCTCAACGGCGCCATAGGCCTCATCACCCCGCCAGTGGGCACCGTGCTCAACGTGGTCGCGGGCGTCGGCCGGCTTTCGTTGCACCAGGTGATCAAGGGGGTGAACCCCTTCCTCCTGACCTATCTGGCCGTGCTGGTCCTGTTCGTCGCCTTCCCTTCGCTCGTCACCGCGCCGGTCGCGTGGATGCGCTGACGCCCCCTTTCCCATCGCCTTTCACCAGGAGACAAACCGTGAAACTCAACCGCCGGACCCTCGCCGCCGCCGCCGCCCTGACCCTGGCCGGTGCCATGCCGCTCGCCACCTTCGCGGCGGACATCAAGCCCCGCCTGATCCGCTTCGGCTACGGCCTGAACGAGCAAAGCAACCAGGGCCGCGCCGTCAAGGTCTTCGCCGAGGCCGTCGAGAAGGCCTCGGGCGGCAAGATGAAGGTACGCGCCATCGGCGCCGCCGCGCTGGGACCCGACACGCAGATGCAGCAGGCGCTCATCGGCGGCGCGCAGGAGATGATGGTCGGCTCCACCGCCACCCTCGTCGGCATCACCAAGGAAATGGCCCTGTGGGACACGCCCTTCCTGGTCAACAGCGGCAAGGAGGCCGACGCGCTGCTCGACGGCCCGGTCGGCCAGAAGGTGATCGCCAAGCTGCCCGAGAAGGGCCTGGTGGGCCTGGTGTACTGGGAGAACGGCTTTCGCAACCTCACCAACTCCAAGCACCCGGTGGCCAAGGTGGAGGACCTGAGCGGCATCAAGCTGCGCGTGATGCAGAACAACGTCTTCCTCGACAGCTTCAAGACGCTCGGCGCCAATGCAGTGCCCCTGCCCTTCTCCGAGCTGTTCAGTGCGCTGGAGACGGGCACCGTCGACGGGCAGGAGAACCCGTACAACACCATCCTGTCGAGCAAGTTCTACGAGGTGCAGAAGTACCTGTCGGTGACCAATCACGTCTACAGCCCGTGGATCGTGCTGGCGAGCAAGAAGTGGTGGGACACGCTGTCCAAGGACGAGCAGAAGATCCTGCTGGACGCCGCCGCCGCGAGCCGCGACTACGAGCGCAAGGACACGCGTGAAGAAGCCGGCAAGGCGCTCGCCGAGCTCAAGGCCAAGGGCATGCAGATCAACGAACTCTCGCCCGCCGAGTCGGCCCGCATGCGCGACAAGCTGACCCGCGTGAATGCCGGCATCGCCGCCAACGTCGGCATGGACCTGTGGAACGAGACCCAGGCCGAGCTCGCCCGGATTCGTACCCGCAAGTAACTCCTGGTCGCCACAATCGGGGCATGCAAACCGAAGTCCACCGCCCCCGCGTCGCCCTCATCGCCCACGACCACAAGAAGGACGACATGGTCCGGCTCGCGCGGGAGTTCCGCGAAGCGCTCATCGACTGCACGCTGATGGCCACCGGCACCACCGGCGGCCGGCTGCGCAACGAGGTCGGACTCGACGTCGAGTGCCTGCTCAGCGGCCCGATGGGCGGCGACCTGCAGATCGGCGCGCGCCTGGCCTCGGGCGAGGTGGATGCCGTGGTGTTCCTGCGCGACCCGATGACACCGCAGCCGCACGAGCCGGACATCAACGCCCTCGTGCGGGCCTGCGACGTGCACGACGTACCCTGCGCGACGAACCTCTCCAGCGGGCGCCTGCTGCTCAGGGCGCTGCTAGGCGGCTGACGGCATCAGCGCCAGGATTCGCCCGGCCATGCGCGCGGCAGCGCCGCGGTGCTCGGAGGCCAGAGCCTCGCCCGCGCCAGCCGCGCGTTGCAGCATGGCAGGCTCGGCGAGCAGGCCGCGCGCACGTTGCAGCGCGTCGGCCCAACCGGCCACCTGCCAGGCGGCGCCGGCACTCAGCGCGAGCTGCGCCGCCTCGGCGAAGTTGAAGACCGAAGGCCCCAGCAACATCGGGCAGCCGCAGGCGGCGGCCTCGATGAAGTTGTGGGCGCCGAAGGGACGGAAGCTGCCGCCCTGCAGGCCGAGGTCCGCCAGGGCGTAGTACAGCGCCATCTCGCCGAGGGTGTCGCCCAGCCAGACGTCGGCCGCCGCTTCGTCGGCCGTCGGGCCTTCGGGCTGCCACTGGCTGCGCCGGCTGAGAGAAAGGCCGCGCGTGGCCGCGAGGGCCGCGACCTCGTCGAACCGCTGCGGATGCCTTGGCACCACCAGCAGCAAGGGCCGCGGCGCAGGCCAGCCGAGCCAGGCGTCGAAGAGTTCCCCCTCCTCGCCCTCGCGCGTGCTGGCCGCCACCACCACGGGGCGCTGCAGCCTCGTGCGCCATGCGTGACCTTGCGCCAGCTGACCGGCGTCCGGCTTCAGGTCGTATTTGAGGTTGCCGCAGACCTCGACGCGAGAGACTCCCAGCGCATGCAGCCTGCGGGCGTCCGCCTCGCTCTGTGCGAGCGCCATGGCCAGCGCCTGGCCGGCGGGATGCAGCAGCGCCGACAGGCGACGGCCTTTCGCGGCGCTGCGCTCGGACAGGCGCGCATTGGCCAGCACCATCGGCACGCCGGCGCGGCTGGTCTCATGCAGCAGGTTGGGCCAGACCTCGGTCTCCATCAGCACGCCTAGCGCAGGTCGATGGCGGCGAAGGAAGCGGCGCACCGCGCCGGGCGTGTCGAAGGGCAGCCAGGCCTGGTGGTCGCCGGGCTTGAGCAGCGCGGCGCCGGCGGTGCGGCCGGTGGCCGTGCCATGCGTGAGCAGCAGGCGCAGATGGGGCCGCTCGGCTCGCAGGGCATCGATCAGGGCCGATGCTGCGCGCGTCTCGCCGAGCGACACCGCATGGACCCACAAGGCCGCGGGCGCGGCCCGCGCGCTGCCGTGACCCAGGCGCTCGGCGATGGCCTGCCGATAGCCGGGCTCTCGCCGGCCGCGCCACCACAGCCGTGCGAGGTACAGCGGCGTGGCCAGGCGCAGCAGGCTGGAGTAGGCGGCGCGCGCGAGCGTCGATCTCATGGGAGCTCTGCTGCGCGAAGGGTCCGCGCGCGAGGCCCTTCGACAAGCTCAGGGCGAACGGACACGATGGTTTGATGCCGAATCGGCGGCTCGCTTCCCCACCGTTCGGGCTGAGCTTGTCGAAGCCTCTGAGTGCCGGGCCCTTCGACAGGCTCAGGGCGAACGGAGCGGAAAAGGTCTTGCCGAGTCCACGGAACCAGCGGCCCGCTTTCCCACCGTTCGGGCTGAGCTTGTCGAAGCCGCGTCGACCGCGACACCGCCCCTCGGCAAGCCCTGGGGCGCGTGTCCATCGAAGGCTCAGTGCGCCGCGGCAGCGAACTGCGCGTCGGGCTTGACCTCGCGCAGCGCGGCCATGAAGTCGCGCTCGATGCGGTGCAGCGCCTCGGGCGTGTGGCCCTCGAAGCGCATCACCAGCACCGGCGTGGTGTTGGAGGCGCGCACCAGGCCGAAGCCGTCCTCGTAGTCCGCCCGCAAGCCGTCGATGGTGCCGATCACGGCGCCGGGGAACTTCGCGGTCTCGCGCAGCTTCTCGATCACCGCGTGCGGCTCGCCCTCGGCGCACGGCACGTTGAGCTCGGGCGTGCTGAAGCTCGTGGGCAGGCTGTTCAGCACCTGGCTCGGATCATCGGAGCGGGAGAGGATCTCGAGCAGGCGGGCCGCGGTGTACATCGCGTCGTCGAAGCCGTACCAGCGCTCGGAGAAGAAGATGTGGCCGCTCATCTCGCCGGCGATCGGTGCACCCGTCTCCTTCAGCTTGGCCTTGACCAGCGAGTGGCCCGTCTTCCACATCATCGGCTCGCCGCCATGGGCGCGCACGTCCGGCGCCAGGCGCTGGCTGCACTTGACGTCGAAGATGATGGTGCCGCCCTTGACGCGACTCAGGATGTCGCGGGCGAAGAGGATGAGCTGGCGGTCGGGGTAGATGATCTGGCCGTCCTTGGTGACCACGCCCAGGCGGTCGCCGTCGCCGTCGAAGGCCAGGCCGA
>CAMLGG010000388.1 GCA_946479475.1 uncultured Ideonella sp.
ATCGATCCTAAGCTGCAGGCCCGCATCGTGGGCCTGCTCGCCCGGGCGGCCGGCCACGAGGGCATGGCCGGCGGCCAGGCGATCGACCTGGCCAGCGTCGGCCGTTCGCTGGACGAGGCGGCCCTGCGCGAGATGCATCGCCGCAAGACCGGCACCCTGCTGCAGGCCAGCGTGCTGATGGGCGCCGCGTGCGGCCGCACCACGCCGCAGGCCTGGCAGGCGCTGTCCGACTACGGCGCGGCCATTGGCCTGGCCTTCCAGGTCGTCGACGACATCCTCGACGTGACCCAGGCATCCGAGACGCTCGGCAAGACGGCCGGCAAGGACCTGGAGAACAACAAGCCGACCTACGTCACCGTGCTGGGCCTGCAAGCCGCCCGCAGCCACGCCTCGGAGCTCCACCGGCAGGCCCAGGCCGCGCTGGCCCGCAGCGGCCTTTCGCGCACCGGTCGCCTGGCCTGGCTGGCCGACAAGGTGGTCGACCGACACCATTGAACGGCGCTGCCGCCGCCCCGGACAGAAGCCCGCCATGACCCAATACGCCCTGCTGCAATCCATCGACTCGCCGAAGGACCTGCGCGAGCTCAACCGCGCGCAGCTGAAGACGCTGGCCGGCGAGCTGCGGGATTTCCTGCTGGAAAGCGTCAGCCGCACCGGAGGCCATCTGTCCTCCAACCTCGGCACGGTCGAGCTGACGGTGGCCCTGCACCACGTCTTCAACACGCCCTACGATCGCCTGGTTTGGGACGTGGGCCACCAGTCCTACCCCCACAAGATCCTGACCGGCCGGCGCGATGCCATGGCCACGCTCAAGCAGCTGGGCGGCATCAGCGGCTTTCCGCGGCGCTGCGAGAGCGAGTACGACACCTTCGGCGTCGGCCATTCGTCGACCTCCATCTCGGCCGCGCTTGGCATGGCCCATGCGGCCCGGCTGAAGGGCGAGAACCGCAAGGCCGTGGCCGTCATCGGCGATGGCGCGCTGACCGGCGGCATGGCCTTCGAAGCGCTCAACCACGGCGGCTACGCAGGCGGCCACGGCCTGCCCGACATGCTGGTGATCCTGAACGACAACGACATGTCGATCAGCCCGCCGGTCGGGGCGCTGAACCGCTACCTCGCCCGCCTGATGAGCGGCAAGTTCTACGCCGCCGCGCGCGAGGGCGCCAAGAGCGTGCTCAAGCACACGCCGCTGTACGAGTTCGCCAAGCGCTTCGAGGAGCACACCAAGGGCATGGTCGTGCCCGGCACGATCTTCGAGGAGTTCGGCTTCAACTACGTCGGCCCGATCGATGGCCACGACCTCGATTCGCTGGTCCCCACGCTGGAGAACCTGCGCGAAGCCAAGGGTCCGCAGTTCCTGCACGTCGTCACCAAGAAGGGCTACGGCTACAAGCTGGCCGAGGCCGACCCGATCAACTACCACGGCCCGGGCAAGTTCGACCCGGCCGTCGGCCTGACCAAGCCGTCCAGCCCGCCCAAGGCGACCTTCACCCAGGTCTTCGGCCAGTGGCTGTGCGACATGGCCGAGGCGGACGAGCGCCTGGTCGGCATCACCCCGGCCATGCGCGAGGGTTCGGGGCTGGTCGAGTTCGAGCGGCGCTTCCCCAGGCGCTATCACGATGTCGGCATTGCCGAGCAGCACGCAGTCACCTTCGGCGCCGGCCTGGCCTGCGAGGGGCTCAAGCCGGTGGTGGCGATCTATTCCACCTTCCTGCAGCGCGGCTACGACCAGCTGATCCACGACGTCGCGATCCAGAACCTGCCCGTGCTGTTCGCGCTGGATCGGGCCGGCATCGTGGGCGCTGACGGCGCCACGCACTGCGGCGCCTACGACATCGCCTACGTGCGCTGCGTGCCCAACCTGGCCATGCTGACGCCGGCCGACGAGAACGAGTGCCGCATGGCATTGACGACGGCCTTCCGCCATGAAGGGCCGGTGGCCGTGCGCTACCCGCGCGGCAGCGGCGCCGGCGTGGCCGTGCAGCCCGGGTTCGCCACGTTGCCCTGGGGCAAGGGCGAGATCCGCCGCGAGGGCCGCCGCATCGCCATGCTCGCCTTCGGCACCTTGCTCTATCCGGCCCTTGCCGCGGCCGGGAAGCTCGACGCCACCGTCGCCAACATGCGCTTTGCCAAGCCGCTGGACACCGAGCTGGTGCTCGAGCTGGCCCGCAGCCACGAGGCGCTGGTGACGATCGAGGAGGGCTGCCTGCCCGGCGGCGCGGGCAGCGCGGTGCTGGAGACGCTGGCGTCCGCCGGCCTGTCGACGCCGGTGCTGCGCCTGGGGCTGCCGGACGAATTCATCGAGCACGGCGATCCGGCCAAGCTCCTGGCCCTGTGCGGGCTCGACGCGGCGGGGATAGAGCAGTCGGTGCTCAAGCGCTTCGGAGCCCCCCTTTCGCTCGTGAAGCCGGCCGCGGCCTAGTTCGCATAGCACACTGACGATTCACCCCGGCGACAGCACGCGCCGGCAAAAGCTGCGAAGCTACGCGGCTGAAAGCTGTATCCCCGCGTATCTCGATGAACCACCTGACCGACGCGCTGCACATCCCCGACACCCAGAGCGAACGCGACGAGCGTCACTTGGCCATCCAGCGTGTCGGCGTGAAGGACGTGCGCTACCCGCTGACCCTGAAGGTGGCGGGTGCGCAGCAGAGCACGGCGGCCCTGTGGACGCTGGACGTGGCGCTGCCGGCGGAGCAGAAGGGCACGCACATGTCGCGCTTCGTGGCCTGGCTCGACGCCCAGTCCGAGGCGCTCGACCCGGCCGGCCTCCTCAGCGGGCTCGGCGTGATGCTCGACAAGCTGCACGCCGAAGAAGGCCGCATCGAAGCCAGGTTTTCCTTCTTCCTGCGCAAGCGGGCACCGGTCTCGGGCCTGCAAAGCCTGCTGGACTACCAGGGCGCGCTGATCGCCGAGCGCCGCGATGGCCGCTCCTCCGTCTGGGCCGAGGTCGGCGTGCCGGTGAAGAGCCTGTGCCCGTGCTCCAAGGAGATTTCCGATTACGGTGCGCACAACCAGCGCTCGCTGGTCACCATCCGCGTAGAGCTCCCGCAGCCCGAAAGCGCCCCCGTAGAGTGGCACGAGCTGGTCCGCTTCGCCGAAGACGCGGCCTCCAGCGAGATCTGGCCGATGCTCAAGCGTGCCGACGAGAAGTGGGTGACCGAGCGCGCCTACGAGAACCCCAAGTTCGTCGAGGACCTGGTGCGTGACGTGGCGCTGGCGCTGAACGCGGATGCGCGAGTCGGGCGATACGTGGTGGACGTCGAGAACTTCGAGTCCATACACAATCATTCGGCTTGGGCGCGCATCGAGCGCACGTAAGCCAGCTGCCTGCTGGGGCGGCTAGCGCTGCTGCAAGCGCCGCCGAAGGAACTGCCCGGCGACGAAGATGTCCTTCTCGACGGCGCGGCGGGCCGCGGCAGTGTCGTGGCGGGAGAGCGCCGCGAGCAGCTCATCGTGGGCATGGTTGAGCACTGCCGATGCCTCGGGCGTCTCGAACAGCTGGTTCGAGATCGGCCCGGCCTTGAGCCAGAGCGTGTCGATCAGCGAGAGCAGCAGCGGCGAGCCCGCGGCGCGGTAGAGCAGCAGGTGGAAGTCTTCGTTGGCCGCCAGGTAGCCGGCGGGATCGCCGTTCGCCAGCGCCCTGGACATCCGCCGGCCGAGTGAAGCCAGCGACTTCCGGCCGGTGGAGTCCAGCCGCGCAGCGCCACGTTCAGCAGCTTCGCCCTCGAGCAGCATGCGCATCTGCAGCAGGTCGTCGAACTCCGGCAGCGACAGCCGCGGCACCGCGACGCCGGCGTTGGGCACGTTGGCGAGCGCGCCTTCGGCCGCCAGGCGCTGCAGTGCGGCGCGTACCGGCATGAGACCGACGCCCAGGGAGGCTGCGACGTCGCGGATCTTCAGCCGCTCGCCGGGCAGGAAGCGGCCCA
>CAMLGG010000389.1 GCA_946479475.1 uncultured Ideonella sp.
CGCGGCCGAAGAAGCGCTACATCAGCCCGGCCACGCGCGAAGAGGTCTACGCGCTCTACTACGACAAGCTGCGGCGCAGGATCGAGGAGCGCGGCACCCGCGACTTCCCCGAGTACAAGGGGCAGAAGCTGTACGGCGAGCTGACGATGAACCTCACCATCGATGCCCGCGGCCGGGTAGTGGAGGCCGAGGTGATCCAGCCCTCTCGGTCCCAGCAGCTGGATCGACGCGCAGTGGCCATCGCCTACGCGGCCGGGCCCTTCGGCCCGTTCACCGATGCGATGCGACACCAGGCCGACCAGATCGTCGTGACCTCGCGTTTCCGCTTCACGCGCACGGAAGGGCTGGAAACGACCCTCAGCACCGCCCCTTCGCAGTGAACGCCGTGCCCACCGCCCCCGACCGCTACGCGGTGATCGGCCATCCCGTGGCCCACAGCCGCTCGCCCTTCATCCACCAGGCCTTTGCCGACCAGACGGGCCAGCGCCTGCACTACGACCGCGTGCTCGCCCCGATGGAGGGCTTCGAGGCGACGGTGAGGGCCTTCGCCGCCCGTGGCGGCAAGGGCTGCAACGTCACGGTGCCGTTCAAGTTCGAGGCCTTCGCGATGTGCCGGCGGCGCAGCCCGCGCGCGGAGCTTGCGCAGGCCTGCAACACCCTGCGCTTCGACGAGCAGGGCTGGTTCGGTGACAACACCGATGGCGTCGGGCTGCTGACCGACATCGAGCGCAATGCCGGCCATCCCGTGCCCGGCCAGCGGGTGCTGCTGGTGGGTGCCGGCGGGGCGGGTGCCGGCGTGCTGGGGCCCCTGATCGAAGCCGGACCGGCCGAAGTGGTGGTTGCCAACCGCACGCTGCAGCGGGCTCAGGCCCTGTGCGACCGGCACGCCGCGCTGGCAGAGCTGCATGGCTGCCGGCTTCATGCCAGCGGCCTGTCCGACCCGGGCAGTGGCTTCGACCTGGTGATCAATGCCAGTGCCAGCAGCCTCGCGGGCGAATCATCGCCGGTGCCGCCGGCCGTGCTGCGCCCGGGCATCCTGGCGGTCGACCTGATGTATGGGACCGCTTCGCAGGGCTTTCTTCGCTGGGTCGAAAGCCACGGCGCCCACGGCCGCGACGGGCTCGGCATGCTGGTCGAGCAGGCCGCCGAGGCCTTCGCCCTGTGGCGCGGCGTGCGGCCGCAGACCGCGCCCGTACTGGCCGCGCTGCGCGAGCAGCTCTCTGCCGCCCAGCCATGAAGGCCACGCTTCGGGCCCTGGCGCGCCTGGCCGGCCTCGCCGTCCTCTGCTTCGTCGCACTCCAGCTCTACTTCGTTGCGCGCATCGCGCTGATGGCGGTCATCGCACCCGAGTCCACCAGCTTCCAGCGCAGCGAGATCGCCCGCCTCGCGGTCGAGAAGCACCAGGTGCTGTGGAGCCAGGACTGGGTGCCCGACGCCCGCATATCGCCGCACCTGAAGCGGGCGGTGATCGCCAGCGAGGACGCCGGCTTCGCCGACCACAGCGGCGTCGAATGGGACGCCATCGAGGCCGCCTGGGAGAAGAACCAGAAGGCCGAGGCGCGGGCCGAGCGCATCAACGAGCAGCTGGAAAAGCGAGAAGCGCAGCGAGAGAAAGCGGGCAAGCCGGTCGCCAGCCCCGCCAGGCGCGCGACGCCCAAGGTCGTCGGCGGCTCGACCATCACCCAGCAGCTGGCGAAGAACCTGTTCCTTTCCGGGGAGCGCACGGCCGTGCGCAAGGCGCAGGAGATCGTGCTGGCCTACATGCTGGAGGGCCTGCTGGACAAGCGCCGCATCCTCGAGATCTACCTGAACAGCGTCGAGTGGGGCGAAGGCATCTTCGGCGCCCAGGCCGCCGCGCGGCACTACTTCCACACGGACGCCGCGCAGCTCGGCGCCTACCCGGCCGCCAGGCTGGCGGTGATGCTGCCCGCGCCGAAGCGCTTCGAGAAAAACCCTGGCTCGGCCTATGTGAGCGGCCGGGCTGGCACCATCGTGGCCCGCATGGGCGCGGTCGAACTGCCCTGAGCGCCCTGCCCGTCCCGATGGCCTCCTCCAGCGATCAACTCACCGCCGAGCTCTGCGCCCGCGCCGCCCGCCTGGTCGTCGACGAGGGCCTGGACTACGCGTCGGCCAAGCGCCGGGCGCTGCGCGAGATCGGCCCCCAGGCCGGCCGGGGCGCGGCACTGCCGTCCAACGAGCAGGTCGAGGACGCAGTGCGCGAGCACCTCGCGCTGTTCCATGCCGACACCCAGCTCCAGGAGCTGGCCGCGCTGCGCCGGCTCGCGCTCCGGTGGATGGATCGCCTTGCCGAGTTCCGGCCCTACCTCGGCGGCGCCGTGTGGCGCGGCACGGCCACGCGGCTGTCGTCCATCTTCATCGACCTCTACTGCGACGATGCCAAGGCGGCCGAGATCGGCTTCCTGAACGAGGGCATTGCCTTCGAGAGCCACAGCGAGCCCGGTGCCGGCGAAGAGACCGTGCTGACGGTGCTGGCCCGAAGCACCGAGCTGGGAGAGATGGTGAGCATCCACTTTCTTGTTCACGACCATGACCAGCTGCGCGGCGCCCTGAAGCCGGACGCGCGCGGCCAGACCTGGCGGGGCGACGCCGCCGCGGTGCGCCAGCGGCTGGCCGAAGCCGAGGAGGGGGCATGACGCCGATCGGCAGACGCCTGGTGCTGGCCGGTGCGGGAATCGCCGCCCTCGCGGCCGGCGCCGGCTGGCGAATCTGGCGGGCCGGCGAACCAGGCCCCGCGGCGCCTGCCGGCACGGGCGACGCGGTCGAGGACTTCTGGGCGCTCGAACTCCCGACCCCGACCGGCGCAACACTCGGCATGAAAGCCTTTCGCGGCCGGCCCCTGGTCGTCAACTTCTGGGCCAGCTGGTGCCCGCCCTGCGTCAAGGAGATGCCCGACCTCGACCGGTTCGCCAGGGATTTCGCGGGCCAGGGCTGGGCGGTGCTGGGAATCGCGATCGACCAGGCCGAGCCGGTGCAGCGCTTCCTGCAGCAGACGCCAGTTGCCTTCCCCATCGTGCTGGCCGGCAACGAAGGGCTGAGCTGGGTAAGGCGCCTGGGCAATCCGGCAGGAGGATTGCCCTTCAGCGTCCAAATGCGCGCAGATGGCCATATCGCACAGCGAAAGCTGGGCGCCACGACCTTCGAGGAGCTTTCCGGCTGGGCCCGCTCGCCCTGAGGGAGCCCAACCGGCCCGATGCCACCGCCCCGCGGGGCTGTCAATAGGTTGCAGCCACTTAATTTTAGGTCTAGTCGCCGCGAACTACGGCGAAACCGCCTTCAAAAGGCGTAAAGTTCGCGGTCTTGAAAAACGGCCCGGCCGCCCCGCGGGCGACCACACAAGCCAGGAATGCCAGTTCTTGACCTTCGTGCGCCGAATCCACGTCCGTTGGGCGCCCGCCGAGCTGGCGGGCATGGTTCGGCCAGTTCGCCGACGATCCGCGCCGATGCCGCGCTGATCGCGGCATGCGCCGCTGTCTGAAGGCAAACCGACTGCCACCGGCCCCATCGGCACCGCGACCCTTCTCCCGGAGATTCAATCCCCATGGACCTGCGCAAGCTGAAGACCCTGATCGACCTCGTCTCGGACTCCAACATCACCGAACTCGAGATCACCGAGGACGACGGCAAGGTTCGGATCGTGAAGGCCAGCGCCGTCACGGTCGCGGCGCCTTCCGTGCAGATGGTGCACGCGGCCGCTCCCATGGCCGCGCCGGCAGCTGCCCCGGCGGTGGCCGCCCCGGTAGCCGCTCCCGCGCCTGCCCAACCCGCCGGCCATGTGATCAAGTCTCCGATGGTCGGCACCTTCTACGTTTCTTCGACGCCGGGCGGCAAGCCGATGGCGGAAGTGGGCTCGGTCGTCAAGGAAGGCGACGCCGTCTGCATCATCGAGGCCATGAAGATCATGAA
>CAMLGG010000390.1 GCA_946479475.1 uncultured Ideonella sp.
CCGACAACATCCGCCGCGTGGCCGATGCGGGGGCCGACACCTTCGTGGCCGGCAGCGCGATCTTCGGCCAGAAGGACTACCGCCAGGTCATCGACGCGATGCGCGCCGAGCTGTCGAAGTGAGGCGCATCGAGGCTGCGCTGATCGACCTCGACGGCACGCTGGTCGACACGATCGGCGATTTCGAGGTCGCGCTGGGCCGGATGCTGGCCGACCTCGGCCTCCCGCCGGTCGGCCGTGGCTTCATCGAGAGGACGGTCGGGCAGGGCTCCGAGCACCTGATCCGCCGCACGCTGGCCGAGTCCGGTGGCGCGAGCGAGGCCTACGAAGAGGCCTGGCGGCTCTACCAGGCGCACTACCGCGAGATCAACGGCCGCCATTCGGCCGTCTATCCGGGCGTCGAGGAGGGCCTGGCGACCTTGCGCGCCGCGGGCCTGAAGCTGGCCTGCCTGACCAACAAGCCGGCCGCCTTCGCGCGTGAACTGCTGGCCACGAAGGGCCTGGGCGATGCCTTCGAGCACTGCTTCGGCGGCGATTCCTTCGCGCGCAAGAAGCCGGACCCGCTGCCGCTGATCGAGGCGTGCAAGGCGCTCGGCACGGCGCCCGCGAACACGCTCATGGTCGGCGATTCGCGCAACGACGTGCTCGCGGCGCGCGGCGCCGGCTGTCCGGTGGTCCTGGTCCGCTACGGCTACAACCACGGCGAGCCGGCGGAAGCCGCCGGAGCCGATCGGGTGATCGACCGGCTCGACGAACTGGCGACCTAGCTGTCGAGGTCGAAGCCCAGGTCGACGACCGCGCTGCGGGTCGACGACACGGGCTTGAACTGCCAGGCCCGCACGGCGTCGAGGGCGGCGTCGTTCAGGGAGCGGGCGCTGGTCTGCACCACGCTGGCGTTGGCCACGCTGCCGTCGGGCTGGACATCGAAGCGAACCTGGACGTTGCCCTTGCGCAGGCGGCGCATCACGATGACCGGGAAGTCGGGCTCGTCGGCCTTCACGAGTGCCAGGGGCTCCTCCGGCTCCGCCGCGGCAGCCGCCGCCCGGGCCGCTTCGGCGGTCGATGGCGCCGAAGGCGCGACCATCCCACCGCCCACGGCGCCCGCGAGGCTCGCCGCCGCCGGGTGGGGCGCGGCCAGCGGTGCCGGCGCGGCGAGGACGGACATGGCTTCGCTGGCGCTGGCCACTGCCGCCCCGGCCGGCGCGGATCCGGTGCTGGCGGGGCCCGCGCTCGTCGCCACCGCCGGGCTGCCTGGGCCTGCGGCGGCCGCAGGAGCCGGCTTCGGCTGCGCGGCCGCCGGCCGGATCTCGGCGATCCGGGGCGCGGCCTTCGGCGCGGCCGTGCCGTCGGTCTTCTGCGCGTTCAGCCGGATCCAGTACAGCGGGCTGGCGGCATCCTTCTTGACCCGCTCGCTGATGCTGGCTTCAGGGGCGGACGGCGGTGCCGTCTGCGCTTCGGCGAGCGGCGCGGACAAGAGCGCGGCCCAGGTCAACAGGGCGGGGCCGCTGGAAGCGAGAGGGCGGGCGAGGAATGTCATCGGCGCGAGTTGCAGCAATCGGGGGATCACGGCCAACGTGTCGGCCGCTACGCTAGCAAACGGAATGTGATGAGCGTCCAGTGCCTCGGGTCACTGGTCGCTGCCGAAGCGGCCGCCGCGTGTCTTGCCCAGCAGCGCATCCTTCAGCTGCGAGTCGGCCGGCGAGGGGCCCAGCCAGATGCTCATCAGTGCGGTATAGAACTCGGGTTCCTTGATCGGCTCGGCCTCGGCCTTGCCGTTGACCATGATGACCGTGCCCGACCCGGGGATCCAGTCGACGCTGAAGGAATCCCCGGCGGAGAGCTTCTTGCGCCGTGAGAACAGGTCGGCCATCTTGATCGTGCCGTTGATCGACTTGGCGAAGACCTCGCGCGGGGAGTTCTTCTCCATGCCCTGCGTGAACAGCTTGCCGAGTTCGTTGCCGTCGATCTCGCGCAGCATCACGATGTGGATGCGCCGGGGGGCGTTCGTGGCACCGTAGACCGCCTCGGGCGTTCCCATCCTGGAGGGCAGGTACAGGCCGGCGGTGTAGACCTTGAAGATGGCCTTGTAGCGGACCCCCGCGCCGTTCAGCTGCAGCTTCGCGCCGCCCACCTGCTCGGTGTCCTCGTACTTGACACCCGCCAGCTCCAGCGGCTCGGCCCTTGCGGCCATTGATGCGCCCAGCGCAAGCACACACCCGAGCACCAGGCTCGAACCCAGACGACGCCACATCCGCACACCACCTATTCAGTTTTGCTCTTGGCCGAGAAAGCGCGCGGTAACGCGCATGAAGGACCCTGATCGGGCTGCAAAGTGTGAACCGGTGTTACGGCCATGTCCATGCGGCGAAGCCTGAGAAAGGGGTCCGGACTGCTACACTTTCCACATCATGTTCACTTCGCGCAAACGGAAAGCGTCGTCGCACGACCGGGGAGCCTGGCCCTGGCGTCGCTGGCCTGCCTGACCGTTGCGCCGTAGGCGCGGCCCTGCTTCGCAAGGCCAGCGCCGCGGAATCCCCCGCGGGATGAGGTCGCTCGGCCCATCCCGATGCCCGAACCGGCCCGCTGACCGCCATCCCTTCGCAGGCGCCAGCTCAGCAGGCCCCGGAGGACCCGTCCAGTGATCACCGAACTCGAATTCCAGAGCCTCGCCGCCGAGGGCTACAACCGCATTCCCCTCATCGCGGAGGCCTTCGCCGACCTGGAGACCCCGCTGTCGCTGTACCTGAAGCTGGTCGGCGGCGCCAAGAACGGCTTCCTGCTCGAATCCGTCGTCGGCGGCGAGCGCTTCGGCCGCTACTCGTTCATCGGCCTGCCGGCCCGCACGCTGATCCGCGCCACCGGCGCGCTGAGCGAGGTGGTGACGGACGGCCGCGTCGTCGAGACGCACGAGGGCAATCCCCTCGACTTCGTCGCGGCCTACCAGCAGCGATTCAAGCCGGCGCTGAGGCCGGGCCTGCCGCGCTTCTGCGGTGGCTTGGCCGGCTACTTCGGCTACGACACCGTGCGTTTCATGGAGCCTCGCCTGGCCTCCACCGCCAAGGCCGGCGGCATCGGCACGCCCGACCTGATGCTGCTGCAGACCGAGGAGCTGGCGGTCATCGACAACCTCTCGGGCCGGCTGTACCTCATCGTCTGGGCCGACCCTGCGCAGGCCGAGGCCTACTTCAAGGGCAAGAAGCGCCTGGCCGAACTGGCGGACAAGCTGCGCTACAGCGTGACCGCGCCGCAGGTCCGCCGCGGGCCGAGCCACGCGGTCGAGCGCGAGTTCGGCAAGGAACAGTTCGAGGCGGCCGTGCGCCGGGCCAAGGAATACATCGCCGCAGGCGATTGCATGCAGGTGGTGATCGGCCAGCGTCTGAAGAAGCGCTACACCGAGAGCCCGCTGAGCCTGTACCGCGCGCTTCGATCGCTCAATCCGTCGCCCTACATGTATTACTACGACATGGGTGATTTCCAGATCGTCGGCGCCTCGCCCGAGATCCTCGTGCGGCAGGAGATCCGCAGTGCCAACGGCAGCGCAGAGCAGGTCGTCACGATTCGCCCGATCGCCGGCACGCGGCCGCGCGGCGCCACGCCGGAGGCCGACAAGCACAACGAGCAGGAGCTGCTGGCCGACCCGAAGGAGCGGGCCGAGCACGTGATGCTGATCGACCTCGCCCGCAACGACATCGGTCGCATCGCCCGCACGGGCACCGTCGAGGTGACCGAGGCCTTCGGCATCGAGCGCTACTCGCACGTCATGCACATCGTCAGCAACGTCGAGGGCGTGTTGCAGCCCGGCCTGACGAGCCTGGACGTGCTCAAGGCCAGCTTCCCGGCCGGCACCCTGAGTGGGGCACCCAAGATCCGCGCGATGGAGATCATCGACGAGCTGGAGCCGGCCCAGCGGGGCA
>CAMLGG010000391.1 GCA_946479475.1 uncultured Ideonella sp.
GCGGGCTTCGACCGCTACTACCAGATCACCAAGTGCTTCCGCGACGAGGACCTGCGCGCCGACCGCCAGCCCGAGTTCACGCAGATCGACCTGGAGACCTCGTTCCTCACCGAAGACGAGATCCGCGCCATCACCGAAGCCATGATCCGCACCGTCTTCCGCAAGGTGATGGGCGTGGAGCTGCCGGTGTACGCGCAGATGACCTATGCCGAGGCCATGCACAAGTACGGCTCCGACAAGCCGGACCTGCGCGTGAAGCTGGAGTTCACCGAGCTGACCGACGTGATGAAGGACGTGGACTTCAAGGTGTTCTCCGGCCCGGCCAACCAGGCCGACGGCCGCGTGGTGGCGCTGCGCGTGCCCGGCGGCGGCGAGATGAGCCGCGGCGAGATCGACGGCTACACCGAGTTCGTCAAGATCTACGGCGCCAAGGGCCTGGCCTGGGTCAAGGTCAACGACGTGCAGAAGGGCCGCGAGGGCCTGCAGTCGCCGATCGTGAAGAACCTGCACGACGCGGCGATCGCCGAGATCATCGCGCGCACGGGTGCCTGCAACGGCGACCTGATCTTCTTCGGCGCCGACAAGGCCAAGGTGGTCAACGACGCGATCGGCGCGCTGCGCGTGAAGATCGGCCACAGCGAGTTCGGCCGCACCCACGGCCTGTTCGAAGACAAGTGGGCGCCGCTGTGGGTGGTCGACTTCCCGATGTTCGAGCACGACGACGAGGAGGACCGCTGGAACGCGGTGCACCACCCGTTCACTGCGCCGAAGGACGGCCACGAGGACCTGATGGACACCGACCCCGGTGCCTGCATCGCCAAGGCCTACGACATGGTGCTCAACGGCTGGGAGCTCGGCGGCGGCTCGGTGCGCATCCACCGCGCCGAGGTGCAGAGCAAGGTCTTCAGCGCGCTCAAGATCACGCCCGAGGATGCGCAGGTCAAGTTCGGCTTCCTGCTCGACGCGCTGCAGTACGGCGCACCGCCGCACGGCGGCCTCGCCTTCGGCCTGGACCGCATCGTCACGATGATGACCAAGGCCGACTCGATCCGCGACGTGATCGCCTTCCCCAAGACCCAGCGCGCCCAGTGCCTGCTGACCGGCGCCCCCAGCCTGGTCGACGAGAAGCAGCTGCGCGAGCTGCACATCCGGCTGCGCAATCCTGCGGCGGGTTCCGCTGCGGGCTGACCGGTCCGGCGCGTTGCCCATGAAAAGGCCTTGCATCGCAGGGCCTTTTTTCCATTCGCGCCGGACCGGCGATCGAGTCAAGGCTGCCTGAACAGCGTGTACTGGCAGTCGATCACCGTGTCGAAGCCGTAGTTCACCAGCGACAGCGTGTCGCCCACCTGGCGAGCCGAGAAGAGCTCGGGATCGTTGAAGCAGCCGAAGAAGCTGATGTCGCTGTCGAACATGGTGCGACCCCAGGCGTACTCGTCGTGGCCGGGCAAGGTGTCGAGCTTGGCCGCGACCAGGTCGGTCTCCCATGGATGGCCTGCAATCGGACCGGTGTACCAGGTGCCCGTGTACGAGTGGCCGGAGGCGACGGTGCACAAGAGGTCGAATTGCGTACGCCCCAGAAACGCCGAGTTTTGCAGCTCGCAGGTGAAGTTGCCGCTCTGGCTGACGTAGTGGCCCGGCACGAATTCCGTCGACTTCGGCTTGGCCTGCGGAACCGACACTGTTGCCGAGTTGCCGGTCGGCTTGCCGTTGGGGCCGATCTCGAAGGTTGCGGATCGAGCTGGCTCGCGTCCTCGCGCAGGAGAAGAGGCTGGACGAAGCCGCGGCGCTTTACCGCGAGGCGCGCGAGCGCATCTCCGAGCTGCTGGGGCCCGACGAGTTCACCGCGGTGGCGGCCGGCTCGGCGCTGGCGGATGTCTACATGGAGCAGGGCCGCTTCGCCGAGGCGCTGGCGGAGTCGACCCGTGCCCACGAGGCGATGCTGCGGACGCTGGGCCCCGAGCACCAGAGCACGCGCTTCACGGCCCTCAACCTGGCACTGGTCGAGCTGCAGTCCGGCCAGGCTGCCCACGCCCTGAAGACCCTGGACGAGGGCCGTGCCTGGGCGCTTCGGACCTTCGGCGGGCCGGACCCGGCCCTGGTTCAGGCCATCGACTACTTCCGCGCGCAGGCCCTGAACGATCTGGGCCGTCCGGCCGAGGCCTGGCCGCTGCTGCGGACCCTGCAGCCCCAGGCGCACAGGGGGCTCTCACGCCGTGCCGTGCTTGGTCTCGAAGCGGATGCCGATGTCCTGCAGCAGGGGCGTCGGCAGCAGGCCGCCGGCGCAGACGATGACCGCGTCGTTGGGCAGGTGCTCCGTCGCACCGTCGGCCCCGCGCAGCAGCACCTCGCCGGGCGCGATGGACGCGACCTCGCTGCTCAGCCGCAACGTGACGCGCGCGCGGGCCGCCAGCTCCTGCAGCGACTCGCGGTTGCGCGCCTTCACGCGCGAGAACGCTTCGCCGCGGTACGACAGCGTCACGCGCGTGCCCGGCTCGCTGGCCAGCGCGATGGCTGCTTCCAGGGCGCTGTCGCCTCCGCCGACGACGAGCACGGCCTGGCCCGCATACTGGGCCGGATCCAGCAGCCGGTAGGCCACCTTCGGCAGCTCTTCGCCGGGAACGCCGAGTGTGCGCGGCGTGCCGCGGCGGCCGATGGCCAGCAGGACGGAGCGTGCGCTCAGCGTGCCGCGGGAGGTGCTGACGACGAAGCCGTCGCCCCTCGCCTCGATGCCGAGCATGCGTTCGCCGAAGCGGATCGGCAGCCGGAACTGCTGCACCACGCCGTGCCAGAACTCGAGCAGCCGCTCCTTGCTCACCTCGGTGAATTTCACCGGGCCGACCATGGCCAGCACCACCGGCGAGGTCATGGCGACCTTCTGCCGCGGGTAGTGGAAGATCGAGCCGCCGAGCGAGGACTCCTGCTCGATGACCGCGTGGCTCAGGCCCTTGTCGACGGCGGCGAGCGATGCCGAGAGCCCGGCCGGGCCGGCGCCGACGATGACCACGTCGAGCTGGCCCGGCGCATCCGCCCGCCCGCGCTGCGCGATGGCCTCCATCGCCTGCCGGCCCTGCTCGGCGGCCTTGCGGATCAGGCCCATGCCGCCCAGCTCGCCGGCGATGAAAAGGCCCGGCACGTTGGTCTCGAACTGCGGCGTCAGCAGCGGGATGTCGATGCCGCGCCGCTCGGTGCCGAAGACCAGCGAGATCGCGTCGAACGGGCACGCCGCGTGGCAGGCGCCGTGGCCGATGCAGGCCGAGGCGTTCACCAGCGTGGCCTTGCCGTCGACCATGCCGAGCGCCTGCTCGGGGCAGGCCTTCACGCAGGAGCCCGAGCCTATGCAGCGGGATGGGTCGACGACGGGGTGCAACGAGGGCGGCTCGTTCAGGCCCGCGGCGACGTTGTCTGCCAGGGTCGCCGCGTGGCGGCGTTCATGCCGGGCGCGCCACCACAGGTGCCCGCCGACGGCCAGCACGGGCAGCAGCAGGTAGGCCCAGGCGGCCGGCCCGTTCACGGGACGACTTCGGCGATGACCAGCTTCACCCCGCTCGCGTCGGGGGCCATCGGTGCGGAGACGGCCTCGAGATCGCCCGGCTGCGGCATCGCCTGGCCCGAATGCGACACGCGCGCGCCGACGACCACGCGGCCGGCCTGGCTCAGGCGGGCCTGCGGGCTCATCGCGAGGCTGTCGTCGAGGACGAACTCGAAGGGCAGGTCGCGCACCCGCTTCTTCAGGATGGCCAGCGGCATGCGCGAGCCCTCGGCGGGCCGGGCGAAGACGAAGACCGTGTCGTCGGGGCCGGCCTTGGCCGCGAGGGCGGGGGCGAGCTCCACGCGGCCGCGGATGCTGGCGGCGGCCGGGGGTGCCGCCTCCACGGCAGGCGGAGGCAGTCCGGCGAGCTGGCGCG
>CAMLGG010000392.1 GCA_946479475.1 uncultured Ideonella sp.
ACGGCATCGCCACCCGCCTGCAGCAGGTGCTGGACGACTGGAACTTCCTGTCGCCCCAGCTCGAAGACCTCTACACCACGCTCAACCACGGCAAGGCGCGCCACGCCTTCGCCTTCGACCCGGCGATGTGCATGGCGCCGCTGCCCAGGGCCTTCTGCTGGGCCGATGGGTCGGCCTACCTCAACCATGTCGAGCTGGTGCGCAAGGCGCGCGGCGCCGAGATGCCCGACTCGTTGCGCGCCGACCCGCTGGTCTACCAGGGCGGCAGCGACGACTTCCTCGGGCCGCTCGACGACGCGTATTTCATGAGCGTCGAGCACGGCATCGACTTCGAGGCCGAGGTGGCCGTGGTCACCGGCGACGTGCCGATGGGCGCCACGCCCGCCGAGGCGCTGGACAGCATCCGCCTGCTGATGCTGGCCAACGACTGGACGCTGCGCAACCTGGTGCCGGCCGAGCTGGCCAAGGGCTTCGGCTTCTTCCAGTCCAAGCCGGCCACGGCCTTCAGCCCGGTCGCCGTCACGCCCGACGAGCTCGGCGATGCCTGGGCCGGCGGGCACATGAACGTCACCCTGCAGACCAGCTGGAACGGGCGCAAGGTCGGCATGGTGGAGACCGGGCCGGAGATGCACTTCCACTTCGGCCAGCTCATCGCGCACATCTGCAAGACCAGGCGTCTTCGCGCCGGCGCGATCGTGGGCTCCGGCACCGTCAGCAATGCCGATCCGGCCAAGGGCTACAGCTGCATCGCCGAAAAGCGGGCGCTGGAGATGATCGAGCACGGCGAGGCGCGCACGGCCTTCATGCAGTTCGGCGACGTGGTGCGCATCGAGGCGAAGGGCAAGGACGGCCACAGCCTCTTCGGCGCGATCGAGCAGGCGGTGGTGGAGGCCGAGGCATGAACAAGATCCTTCGCGGCCTGCTGGGGCCCCTCGCCGCGATGCTGGCGCTCGTCGCGTCCCCCGCCTCCCGCGCCGCCGAGCCCTGCCCGCCACCGCCGGCCCCGCTGACGCAGGAGGCTGTCGAGCAGGGCCTGCGCAACGCGGTCGACCGCGGCTTCCTGTGGCGCGTCACCAAGGGCGGGCACAGTTCCTGGCTCTACGGCACGCTGCACGTCGGCCGGCAGCCCTGGATGTTCCCGGGGCCGCAGGCCCGCATGGCCCTGCAGTCGGTGGACCGGCTCGCGCTCGAGCTGGACCTGCTGGATCCGTCGACCATGAGCCGGGTGATGTCCTTGATGACGGCAGAGCCGGCCGCCCCGCCGCTGCCCGAGGCGCTGGCCAGGCGCCTGAAGTCGCTGGCCGAAACCTGGTGCGCCGGGCCGGAGCTGGCCTCGCTCAAGCCCGAGCTGCAGGCGGTCTCGCTGACCGTCTCGGCCGCCCGCCGCGCGGGCCTGGAGGCCGCCTACGGCGCTGACCTGTTCCTCGCGCTGCAGGCTCGCCGGCTCGGCAAGCCGGTGGTCTCGCTGGAGACGCCCGAATCGCAGATGGGCGTGCTGCTGCAGCCCAATCCCGACGAGACGGTGCGCTTCGTCGACCATGCGCTTTCCGAGATGGAGAGCGGGCAGGCCCTGCCGACGCTCGAGCGCCTGGCCCAGGCCTGGGCGCGTGGCGACTGGAACGAGCTCAGCCACTACGCCGAATGGTGCCGCTGCCTGGACACCGACGAGGACCGGGCTCTGATGCGCAAGATCAACGACGAGCGCAACGTCGCCATGGCGGCGCAGGTGGCCTCGCGCCACGAGGCCGGCGAGAAGCTTTTCGTGGCCGTCGGAGCGCTGCACATGATCGGCCCGCAAGGCCTGCCGGCGCTGCTGGCGGCCCGCGGCTTCGAGGTGCGCCGCATGGAGCCCGGCACGGCCGTGTCCACCGCTCCGCCCAACCTGCTCGCGCAGTAGAGCGTCGCCTGGCCGCGGGTTCGCCCGGGAGCGGTCGCCGGCCAGGCCCGTCGTACCATCTCCCGAATCCAAGCAATCGAGGGGCGGACTCATGGCCGATGCGACCGGTTTCACCAAGTTGGTTCCCGGCTTCGATTTCCTGCAGGGGCTGGTGAAGAACGCCGGCGCGGCGCTGCCCAACATGGGCCAGTGGATCGCGCCGACGCTCAACCCCGAGGAGCTGGAGAAGCGCATCGAGGAGCTGCGCACGGTGCAGTTCTGGCTCGAGCAGAACGCCCGCATGCTGGGCGCGACCATCCAGGCGCTCGAGGTCCAGCGCATGACGCTGTCGACGCTCAAGACGATGAACGTGCAGATGGGCGAGCTGCGCGATTCGATCAAGCTGGCGGTGCCCGGCGTGGAGCCGGCGGCAGAGCCAACCGAGGAAGCCCCGGCCCCCGAGCCCGCGCCCCGCGCCGCCGCGAGGAAGACGCCGGCGAAGAAGGCCGCGGCCGCCAAGACCAAGGTCGAGACGCCCATGGGCACGGTCGACCCGATGCAGTGGTGGGGCGCCCTCACCAAGCAGTTCACCACGCTGGCCGCCTCGGCCATGAAGGACTCGGCGACCGACGCCGCCAAGAACCTGGCCGGGGCCATGGTCAAGCAGAGCTTCGATGCCGCCGGCGAGACGATCAAGCGCGCGGTGGAGCTGGGCACCCAGGTGCCGGTCAAGGCGACCAAGGCCGCGGCCAAGGCGGTCGGCGGCGGGGTGAAGGTGGCCTCGCGCGCGGCGGGCACCAAGCGGGCAGCGGCCTCGCGCAAGCGCGCCTGAACGGCGCCCGATTCCTGCGCTCCGGGTCACGGGTGATTCGACCGGCGGGTTCAGCACCGATTCAGCGCTGCTTGCTACAGTGCCCGGCATGTCCGAGCTGTCCGCCTCCACCTTGCCGGCCATCGAAGACGAGCGCTCCCGCCGCGCCGCGCGCCAGAAGCAGGCCGTCGAAGCCCTCGGCGCCGTGCTGCCGGCGCATGCGCTGCTGTGGCAGGGCGAGGACACCACACCCTACGAGTGCGATGGCCTGACGGCCTACCGCCAGCGGCCCCTCGCCGTCGCCCTGCCCGAGAGCGAAGCGCAGGTCGGTGCCGTGCTGCGGGCCTGTTCCGCCTTGCAGGTGCCGGTGGTCGCGCGGGGAGCGGGCACGGGCCTGTCCGGCGGGGCGATGCCCCATGCCGAGGGCGTGACGCTCGGCCTGGCCAAGTTCAACCGCATCCTCAAGGTCGATCCGCTGAGCCGCACGGCGGTCGTGCAATGCGGCGTGCGCAACCTGGCGATCAGCGAGGCGGCCGCCGTCCACGGCCTTTACTACGCGCCGGATCCTTCGAGCCAGATCGCCTGCACCATAGGCGGCAACGTGGCCGAGAACTCCGGCGGCGTGCATTGCCTGAAGTACGGCCTGACGCTGCACAACGTGCTGAAGGTGCGCGGCTTCACCGTCGACGGCGAGCCGGTCGAGTTCGGCGGCGATGCGCTCGATGCACCCGGCCTGGACCTGCTGCCGCTGGTCGTGGGCAGCGAGGGCATGCTGGCGGTGGTCACCGAGGTCACGGTCAAGCTCACGCCCAAGCCGCAGCTCGCCCGCTGCATCATGGCCAGCTTCGACGACATCCGCCGCGCCGGCGACGCGGTGGCCGAGATCATCGCCGCCGGCATCATCCCGGCCGGGCTGGAGATGATGGACAAGCCGATGACGGCGGCCGTCGAAGACTTCGTCCATGCCGGCTACGACCTCTCTGCGGCCGCCATCCTCCTGTGCGAGAGCGATGGCACGCCGGAGGAGGTCGAGGAGGAGATCGGCCGCATGATGGACGTGCTGGCCGGCTGTGGCGCGACGCGCATGGAGGTCTCGGCCAACGAGGCGCAGCGGCTGAAGTTCTGGAGCGGCCGCAAGAACGCCTTCCCCGCCTCCGGCCGCATCAGCCCCGACTACATGTGCATGGACTCGACCATCCCGCGCAAGCGC
>CAMLGG010000393.1 GCA_946479475.1 uncultured Ideonella sp.
GTCGGCGTCGACGTGCCCAACGCCAGCCTGATGGTGATCGAGCACGCCGAGCGCTTCGGCCTGGCCCAGCTCCACCAGCTGCGCGGCCGCGTGGGCCGCGGCGAAGTGGCCAGCGTGTGCGTTCTGATGTACTCCACGCCCCTGTCCGAGAGCGGCAAGAACCGCCTGAAGGCGATGGCCGAGACGACCGACGGCTTCGAGATCGCGCGGCGCGACCTCGAGATCCGCGGCCCGGGCGAGTTCATGGGCGCGCGCCAGTCGGGCGACGCCCTGCTGCGCTTCGCCGACCTCTCCGAGGACGCGCCGCTGCTCGCTCAGGCCCGCCGCGTGGCGCCCCAGTTGCTGGACAGCCATCCCGATGCAGCTCAAGCCCAGGTGCTGCGCTGGCTGGGCCGCCAGGTGGACTACCTGCGGGCGTGAATCGGCCCCTGCGCCGCCTTCGGCGTCGGTCCCCCGAGGGGATCAGCCGCCTGGGGGCGGCCCGGCGGCGGCTGAGTCGGCCCCTGCGCCGCCTTCGGCGTCGGTCCCTCGAGGGGATCAGCCGCCTGGGGGCGGCCCGGCGGCGGCTGAGTCGGCCCCTGCGCCGCCTTCGGCGTCGGTCTGCCGAGGGGATCGGTCGTCCAGGGAGCGGCCCGTCGACGACCGACATCCTCAACAAAAATCATCGCGGGCAGCCCTTTGCTTGCTCGCCGTCAAGCCGGCTGAAGGTTTCCTGAAGCGACCCCCTGTTCTCGGGATGGGCGCTGCTCCTGGCGGCGCCCACAGTGCGCGGCAGCACCGGCCGGAACGCCGCCGCCCCGGATCCAAGGTGCAAAGACTGCTGCATCGGCATGCCGCCGAACGTCACGGTTATTCCTATTCCACATCGCTGGAGACCTCCATGACCTCATTCACCACGATTCACCGTGCAGTGCTGGCCGCGCTGACTTCGCTGGCCGCCTTCGGTGCACAGGCGGCCATGCCGGATGCCAACCACCCCGCCGTCCAGCAGGCCCTTGCCCACCTCAAGGGCCAGGGCGCTGCCGCAGGGCTCGTCTCCGCGGCCGACAGCTTCAAGGCCAAGGACCTGGTGGCCGACGCCGACGGCTCGCAGCATGTACGCCTCGACCGCATGTACAAGGGCCTGCGCGTGATCGGCGGCGACCTGGTCGTGCACCTGCATGCCAACGGGGCGCTGCGCGACGTGACGGTCGGCATGGCCCAGCGCATCGACGTGGACACCGCCAAGGCGCCGCTGGCCTCGCGCGACGCGATGGCCAAGGGGCTGGCCGCCTTCCCGCACCGGGAAGGCAAGCTCGACTCGCTCAAGCAGGTGATCTACGCGCGCGACGTCAAGCCGCAGCTGGCCTGGGACGTGGTGGTGCACGGAGTGCAGGCCGACGGTACGCCCAGCCGCCTGCACGTCATCCTCGGCGCGGGCGGCAAGGTGCTGGACCGCTGGGACGAGATCCAGACCGCCGACGACATCGGCACCGGCAAGACGCTGTACTCCGGTGACGTGCAGCTGCACGACGTCTTCAAGGCCGGGACCGGCAAGTACAACTTGAAGGACGTCACCCGCGGCAAGCACTACGTGGTCAACATGAACCACACCACCTTCACCGAGACGAAGTACAAGGCCACGAACAACGTCTGGGGCAACAACGCCGAGTCCGACGTCGAGACCGTGGCCGCCGATGCCGCCTACGGCCAGAACATGACCTGGGACTACTACAAGTACGTCCACAACCGCAACGGCATCGCCGACGACGGCCGCGGCTACTACTCGCGGGTCCACTACTCGAACAACTACGACAACGCCTTCTGGGACGGCACCCGGATGACCTACGGCGACGGCAACTTCTTCAACCCGCTGGTCGCCATCGACGTGGCCGGCCACGAGATGACGCACGGCGTGACGGAGCACACCGCCGGCCTCATCTACTCGGGCGAGTCCGGCGGCCTGAACGAAGGCACCTCGGACATCTTCGGCACCATGGTCGAGTACTACGCCAACAACGCCAACGATGCGGGCGACTACCTGATCGGCGAAGAGATCTCGCCGCCGGGCCAGTGGCTGCGCAACATGGTCAACCCGTCGACGGACGGCGCTTCGGCGGACTGCTGGTACTCCGGCGTGGGCAACCTCGACGTGCACTACTCGTCGGGCGTGGCGAACCACTTCTACTACCTGCTGGCCGAGGGCACGACCAACGGCAGCCCGTCCAAGACCTGCATCGCCGGCAACACCCGCGTGGCCACCGGCAACGGCAGCGTCACCGGCATCGGCCGCGACAAGGCCGGCAAGATCTGGTATCGCGCCCTGAGCGTCTACATGACCGCCAGCGAGAGCTTCGCCAAGGCCCGCACCGACACCATCAAGGCCGCCGAGGACCTGTACGGCGTCGGCTCCGCCGAGGCGAACGCGGTGGCCGCGGCCTGGACGGCCGTCAACCGCCCGTAAACCGCCTCCACCCCCGCGGCGAAGCCGCCCGCGCCGTCCGGCCGGGCGGCTTCTTGCTTTGTCGGCCGCACAATAAGGCTCATGACCCTGACCGAGCTGCGCTACATCGTCGCCGTTGCCCGCGAACGCCACTTCGGCCGGGCCGCCGAGGCCTGCTTCGTCTCGCAGCCCACGCTGTCCGTCGCGATCAAGAAGCTGGAAGAAGAGCTCGACGTCAAGATCTTCGAGCGCGGCAGCACCGAGGTGACGATGACCCCGCTGGGCGAGGCGATCGTGCGGCAGGCACAGCAGGTGATCGAGCAGGCCCAGGGCATCCGCGAGATCGCCAAGCGCGGCAAGGACCCTCTGGCCGGCCCGCTGCGCCTGGGCATCATCTACACCATCGGGCCCTACCTCCTGCCCGAGCTGGTGAAGAACGCGATCGAGCACACCCCGCAGATGCCGCTCATCCTGCAGGAGAACTTCACCGTCAAGCTGCTGGACATGCTGCGCACCGGCGAACTGGACTGCGCCATCATGGCCGAGCCCTTCCCCGAAGCCGGCCTGGCCATCGCGCCGCTCTACGACGAGCCCTTCATGGCCGCGGTCCCCAGGACTCACGCGCTGGCTTCGCGCAAGAGCATCACGTCCGAGGAGCTGAAGCGCGAGACCATGCTGCTGCTCGGCACGGGCCACTGCTTCCGCGACCACGTGCTGGAGGTCTGCCCCGAGTTCGCGCGCTTTTCCAGCGACACCGAGGGCATCAAGAAGAGCTTCGAAGGCTCCTCGCTCGAGACGATCAAGCACATGGTCGCCTCCGGCATGGGCGTGACGGTGGTGCCGGCGCTTTCGGTGCCGCGCGAGCCCCAGGCCCACGTCGTCTTCATCCCTTTCGGCGAGCCGGTGCCCAGCCGCCGCGTGGTGCTCGCCTGGCGCAAGAGCTTCACCCGCTACGAAGCGATCGCGGCATTGCGAAATGCCGTCTACGCCTGCGAGCTGCCGGGCGTGCAGCGGCTGACGGCCTGAAACCCGCAGGCGACACAATCGCCGGATCATCCCGAAGGAGCGACCATGGCCAAGAAGTCGAACGGCGGCAACGCCGCACCGCAGATCAACATCGGCATCAGCGAGAAGGACCGCGCCGCCATCGCCGGCGGCCTGTCCAAGCTGCTGGCCGACACCTACACGCTGTACCTGACGACCCACAACTTCCACTGGAACGTCACCGGGCCGATGTTCAACACGCTGCACGCGATGTTCATGACGCAGTACACCGAGCTGTGGGCCGCGGTCGACCCGGTCGCCGAGCGCATCCGCTCGCTCGGCCATCCGGCGCCGGGCAGCTACGGGCAGTTCGGCAAGCTGAGCTCGCTGCCAGACGCCCCGGCCGCGCCGCCCAAGGCGATGGACATGGTGCGCATCCTGGTCGAAGGCCACGAGGCCGT
>CAMLGG010000394.1 GCA_946479475.1 uncultured Ideonella sp.
CCCGCCGGACACTGGATCAGCACGCTTGCGTCAGTCGGGCCGGCCTCCACCAGGCCCACGCGGCAGGCCGGGTCCTCGCTCAGGCGGCCCGCCAGCACGCTGCCGGCCGAGCCGGCGCCGATCACCAGATAGTCGAACTCCATGCAAATCCTTGACGCCAGACGGCGTGGATTGGATGCGTTCGAGACTAACCCCGTCCATTGGGGGCTGCACCTGCGAAATCTAGAGTGGAGTCCTTAGCCCCCGGCATGACGAGTACGTCATCCCGCCCCCGAGGGGGTGCGCGGCCGCTTCGGAGCGGCCGTGCGCTGGCCGCGCAAGGCTCTGCTCACGTGGGGATGAGGGCCATCACTTCAGGACCCAGGCGCCGCCGACCCAGACCCAGCCGTGGGCGCCCCAGCGCCAGTGGCCGCGGATCCACACGTGGGCCGGGCTGGGGGGCGGGCCGGGCGGGGTCTCGGCGAGGGGCTCGGGCATGGACGGCACCGCCTCGTTGACCCAGTGGCCGCGGATCCAGTGCCAGTGGTGCGGGCCCCAGACCCAGTGGCCGGGCACCCAGGACCAGCCGCTGGGCGCGGGCGGCGGCGGCGCGGTCTCGGGGACCGGCGCCGGCATCGGGCCGGCGGGGTATTCGACGACGGCCGCGGCGCGCGCGCGTGGGGGCGCGACGACGCAGGCGTTCAAGGTCAGCGCCAAGCCGAGCGCGAGCGCGGTGGCAGCGAGGGGCCGGCGCAGGAGGGACGATGACGTGAGGTGTGACATGGGGGCCTCCAGGCAGTGGTGGCAGTGGTCCTTGGGATGCCGGCGATGCTGTACCGGCGATGCTGCGGGCTTGTTGCTGGCCGGGCGCGGCCGGATTGCAGTTGTCACACGCTGTGCGGGACGTCCTCCAGCGCAGCCGCGATGGCGCGCGCGAGCTCCGTCCTTTCCAGGGGTTTGGAGAGCACGCGCCGGATGCCGGCCGCAGCGGCCCTCTGCTGCAGCTGCGCGCCGCCGAAGCCGCTCATCAGCAGCACGGGCAGGCCGGGCCTGAGGGTTCGCAGCCGGGCCGCCAGCGTGGTGCCGTTCATGCCCGGCATCACCTCGTCCGTGAGAACGAGGTCGAAGCGCTGCGGCTGCGCCGTCACCTCCGCCAGCGCCGCTTCCGCATCGGTGAAGCCGATGGGCTCGTAGCCGAGTTCGGCCAGGCTTTCTTCCGCCAGTGCGACGAGGGCCGCCTCGTCGTCCACCACCAGCACCGCCTGGCCTTCGCCGCGAGGCGCCTCGCCGGCCGCCGGCGCCGGCACTGCCTCTATCGTCGGAGGCGCGGGCACGTCGGGCAGCCAGAGGCTGAAGCGGCTGCCGGCTCGCGGCCGGCTCTGCACGTCGATCGCGCCGCCCATGTCCTGCACCACGCCGTGCACGACCGCCAGGCCCAGGCCGGTGCCCTGCTGCCCGCGGGTGGTGAAGAAGGGCTCGAACAGGCGCTCCATGGTCAGCGGCGACATGCCCTCGCCGGTGTCGCTCACCTCCAGCACCACCCAGCGGCCGGCGGCCACGCTGCCGTGCGAGAGTTCGCGCGGCTCGGCCAGCAGCCGGCGCTGGATGCGGATGCCGAGCACGCCCTGCGTGGGCATCGCCAGCCGTGCGTTGGTGCACAGGTTCATCACCGCTTCGAAAAGCGCTGCGGGGTCGCCCCGCACGCAGGCTCCCGGCGCCTGCAGCTGGCGCTCGATGTGCACGCCCGCGGGCAGGGTGGCGGCCAGCAGCGACAGCGTCTGCTCGACCACAGGCTCCAGCGCGAACACCGCGGCGGGCCGGCTGCCGCCGCGGCTGAAGGCGAGGATGCGCTCGACCACGCCCTTGCCGCGCAGCGCGGCGGCGATCACCTGGTCGAGCTGCCGCGCCAGCGCGCTGCCCTCGGCCGCGCCCTCGCGCGCCATCTCGCCGTAGCCCAGGACGGCCGCGAGGATGTTGTTGAAGTCGTGGGCCACGCCCCCGGCGAGCGTGCCGAGGGCCTCGAGCGTGCGCACGCGCGACAGCCGCCGCTGCAGCCGGCGCGAGTGGGCTTCGGCGCGCAGCAGCCACCACAGCAGCAGCGACAGCGTCGCGGCTATGGCCAGCAGGCTCCAGCCGACGAGGCGCCGGATGTCGGACCAGCGTGAGAGCACGGCATGGGCATCGCGGGTGAGCACGATCGTCAGGCCGAGCGGCTCGACGCGGCGGCGCTGCACGAGGCGCCTGCTGCCATCGTCGAAGGCCACGGGCTCGGCGCTGTCGCCGTCGCTCAACTCCTGCAGCGGCCTCGGCTCTGGCGCGTGCGACTGCGGATCGGCGTGCAGGGTGCCTCCGAGCACCCGCCCGTCCGATCGCAGCACCGAAAGCCGCATGTCGTTCGCCGGCACCACGCGGGGGAATGCGCCCAGCATCCCGCCCGCGGGCATCGTGCCGAGCACCCAGCCCTGGAACGGCCCGCGCCACCAGCGCATCGCCAGAGCGACCGAGGAATCGCCATGCTTCGGGTCGCGGAACGGCACGCTGAAGGCGACCGAATCCTCCTCCATGCCCATGGGCGCGGGCAGGTAGTCGGCCATGGGCGGCGGCGGCGCGCTGGTCGAGGCGGCCAGCACCTGGCCGTCGGGGCCCAGCACCCACAGGTCGCGCACCATCGGCAGCACCGCGGTGCGGCGGCGCAGGCGGGTGGAGGTCTCCGCGCGGCCTTCGTCGACATCCTCGCGCGCCGCCTGCAAGGCGAGCACCACGCCCTGCACCCCGCGCTGCAGTTCGTCGGCGGTGGAACTGGCGACGCTGGCCAGCAGCTGCGACTGGGTCTGCAGCGTGTCCTGCCGCAGGTGCCAAAGCCCGAGGCCCAGCGCGCCGGCGAGCAGGGCCCACAACACCAGCGCGATGCCGACGGCGGGGTGGGCCCACCAGCGGCGGTTGAGGACCGGGCGTTCGTTCGTGGCGTCGGGTGTCGGCGGCGTGGCGGGCATGGCTGGCCGTAGGATCGGGGGTTGAACGCGACTCTAACGATGAATACCTCCGCCACGCCCCACGTCCTCGCGGTCGACGACGACCCCGCGCTGCGCACGCTGCTGGAGGACTACCTGGCCAGCCACGGCCTGCGCGTGACGGCGGTGGCCAGCGGTCGCGAGATGAACGAGGTCCTCGAGCGCGAGCCGGTCGACCTGGTCCTGCTCGACCTGAAGCTGCCCGGCGAGGACGGCCTGCAGCTGGCGCGGGCGCTGCGCGAGCGGGCCACGCTGCCCATCGTGCTGCTGACCGGCCAGAACGAGGAGGCCGATCGCGTGATGGGCCTGGAGCTCGGCGCCGACGACTACGTCACCAAGCCCTTCTCGCCGCGCGAGCTGCTGGCCCGCCTGCGTGCCGTGCTGCGGCGCTACCAGGTGCAGGCCACGCTGCCCGAGCGCGACTCGACCCGCCGCGCCTTCCGCTTCGCCGGCTGGGAGCTCAACCTGCGCACGCGCCGCCTGCGCTCGCCGGCCGGTGACACGGTGGAGCTGTCCAACGGCGAGTTCAGCCTCCTGGCCGCGCTTTGCAGCGCCCCGGCCCGCCCGCTCACGCGCGACCAGCTGCTGTCGATGTCGCGGCTGCACGAGGCCGAGGTCTACGACCGCACCATCGACGTCCAGATCCTCCGCCTTCGCCGCAAGATCGAGGAAGACCCCGCGCATCCGCGACTCATCGTCACGCAGCGCGGGGTCGGGTATCTGTTCGACGCGAGCGTCGAGACCCTGTACTAGCCGAGCCGGATCGGAACAAAGATCTTTTCGCCGTCGCGCTGGACGAGCAGGGCCACCGCCTTGTCGGCCTTGGTCACCGCCTCGCGCACCGCTTCCACCGACTTCG
>CAMLGG010000395.1 GCA_946479475.1 uncultured Ideonella sp.
ACGCCCTCTCCGCGCGCTCTCTGTCCGTTCTCCACCCGCTCTCTGTCCGTTCACCACCCGCTCTCTGTCCGTTCACCCTGAGCTTGTCGAAGGGCACAGGGGCGACAACGTTGAACACCGCCGGATACTGATTCCGATACCAGCCGCCGATCTCGGTGTGCTCCAGCATCAGGAACTCCTTGAGCCGCGGCACGGCGACGAAGCCGAGGACGCAGGCGCCGCGCAGCGTAGCAGCTGCGCGTGCCGCAGCGATCAGGTCGCCTGGACGCGAGCGAGATACGCCGAATCGATCTCGTTGAACAAGGCCTCGCCCTCGCCCATGCCGGCATACGGCCCGGTGCCGGCGTGCTCGGCCTGCGAGGCGGGCACGAAGGCGCCGGCAGCGACGTCGAAGACGTGCACCTCGCCGTCCTCGATCACGTAGTGCCAGCCGTGCAGCGAGAGTTGCCGCGCTTCGACGCGTCGCCGCACCATCGGGTAGTCCATCAGGCGCTCCAGCTGCAGCACCACCGCGCGCTGCTCGGTGCGGCGCAGGGCCTCGGCGGTCGGCTGCACGGGCAGGGTGGCATCGCGGCCGAGGTCCAGCCAGGCCTGCAGGTTGATGGCCTCCGGCGAGACATCCTCGTACAGCGCCTTGATCGCACCGCAGTGGCTGTGCCCGCAGACCACGATCCGGCTCACCTTCAGGTTCAGCACCGCGAACTCGATCGCCGCCGAGGTGCCGTGATGGCCGAGAGAGCCGTGTTCGTTGGCGGTGCCGCAGCAGGGCGGCACGAAGGCGCCCACGTTGCGCACCATGAACAGCTCGCCCGGCCCGGCGCCGGTGAGCAGGTAGGGAACGAGGCGCGAATCCGAGCAGCCGATGAACAGCGTCGTCGGATGCTGGCCGTCGTCGACCAGCTCGCGAAAGCGCGCCTGGTGCGAAGGAAAGGCGTCGGTGTGAAAGCGCCGCAGGCGTTGCAGCAGCTCGTCCGGCATGGGCCTACTGCACCAGCGGCGTCTCGGCCGCATCGAGCGACACGCCTTCCAGCTCGGCCTGGCCGGCCAGGAGCTGCAGGTACTGCCGCAGCGCGTTGACCCAGGCGCGCTGCTTGAGCGCCAGGGTGACTGCGCCGCGCACCTCTTCGAACGCCGGCTCGCGGCCGGGCTCGCGCGCCAGCACCTCCACGATGTGCAGGCCGAAGCGGCTGTGCACGAGCCGCGGCAGCACGCCCAGGCCTTCGTGGGTGAAGACGTCGCGGGCGAACTCGGGCGCGCACTCCTCGCGGCCCAGCCAGCCGAGCTCGCCACCCGCCTCGCGGCTCGGGCAGTTGGAATGGGCCTCGGCGGCGCGTCCGAAAGCGTCGCACGCCGGATCGGCGCAGCGCAGGTCGAGGAGCACGCCTTCGGCATGCCGGCGCAAGGCCTGCACGTCGACACCCGGCGTGACGGCGAACAGCACGTGCCGCAGCTTCAGGCGCTCGCCTTGAACGTAGGCCGAGCGCTGAGCTTCCAGGTGCCTGCGCAGAGCTTCCTCGCTCGGCTCGGGCACCGAGAGCTCGCGCTCCAGCAGGGTCTCGATCGCGTCGCCGGCGGAGCGGCCTTCGAGCAGGCCGGCGCCCTCGGCGGCCTGGCGCAGCAGCTCGGTGCAGGCGCGTTGCCGCAGGCCTTGCTCGTCCAGCCGTTCGCCCGGCTCGTGCAGGGCGATGCCGTTGACCCGGGCCACGGGAGCGATGATCGTCGTTTCCATCACTTGCCCCTCCCGGCGGCCGGACGCGCGACGACCGGAGGATGGACGACCGGCGCGGCGGCGGGCATCGAGCCACGCGGCGCCGGCATCGGCAGCGTGCGTCGCGAGGCAAGATGCCCCGCCGGCAGGTTCAGCCGCCGGCTGCGCACCAGTTGGTAAGGCCTGAAGGCATAGACCACCGTCGCGAAGCCGCTCCACACATGCACCAACCGCGTGAAGGGGAAGATCACGAAGACCGTCATGCCCAGGATCATGTGCAGCTTGAAGACCGTGTCGACATCGGCGATGAGCTCGACGCCGCCGGCTCGCAGGGTGACGATTCGCTGCGCCCACTCCGCCAGCCGCATCATCACGCCGCCGTCCAGGTGATGGGCCGACAGCGGGATGGTCGCCAGGCCGAGCGCGAACTGCAGCCACAGCACCACGAGCAGCGCGATGTCGCTCGTCTTGGAGGTGCGGCGGATGCGCGGGTCGGTCAGGCGCCGGTGCAGCAGGATGCTCACGCCGGCAAAGCCCAGCACGCCGAACAGGCCGCCCGAGACCATCGCCACCAGCTGCTTGGAGCCGGCGGAGATGAAGGGCTCGTAGACCGCGTGCGGCGTCAGCATGCCCACCGTGTGGCCACCGAGCAGGAACAGGATGCCGAGGTGGAACAGGTTGCTGCCCCAGCGCAGCGAGCCGGCGCGCAGCAGCTGCGAAGAATCGCTCTTCCACGAGTACTGGTCGCGGTCGAAGCGCAGCAGGCTGCCGACGAGGAAGACCGTCAGCGCGATGTAGGGGTAGTAGCCGAAGAAGAAGGTGTCGAACCACGAGGCGTTCACAGCGACGCTCCTTGCACGGGGGTGGTGTCCTTTCGGACGATGTGGATGGGCTGCGGCGCGTCGGGCCGCGCCTGGCCACGGGTCGAGCAACCGTCGAAGGCCGGCGGCTCGGCCCAGGCCTCGTCCATCTCCGGCTCGGGCGCCACGGGCACGGCCTGCACGCGCTCGCCGGCGAGCTCGAGCACGGCCGCGATCACGCTCGCATACGGGCTCTCGCGCTCGCGCAAGGCGCTGAAGATCGCCGTCAGGATGTGGGCCATCTCGGCGAGGAACTCGCGCGCCGCCGCATCGGGCTGGGTGGAGGCGTACTCCAGCACCACCGGCAGGTGGTCGGGCAGCTCTTCGCCCTCCAGCACGAGGCCCGCGCGCTCGTAGGTCTGGCCCAGGTCGACCAACGCCGGTCCGCGCTCGCGCGAGTCGCCATGCACGTGCTCGAACAGGTGTAGCGAGGTGGCGCGGCCGCGGTCGAAGGTGTCGACGTAGCGAGCCTCGGCCTCGAACGGGTCCATGCCCGCGAGCTGGCGGCCCAGCGCGGCCAGCTCGGCCAGGCGGGCCGGCTTGAGGACGCGCTCGCTGTCCAGCGCCGCGACGATCGCGGGCATCGCCTCGCGCAGCCCGGCATCCGGATAGCCCAGCATCGCGGCCAGGGCACGCAGCGTCAGGCGTTGGCGGTAGGTGGTCTTGCTCATGGTGGCGCTCCTCAGACCGTCGCCTGGATGGGGATGGTCCGGCGCTTCTTGCCGCCGAACAGCGAGGTCTCGGACTGACCGTCGGAACAGCCGTTGCCGAACGAGAAGCCGCAGCCGCCGCGCAGGTCGAAGGTGTTCTCGGCGTATTCGCGGTGCGTCGTCGGGATCACGAAGCGGTCCTCGTAGTTGGCGATCGCCATCACCTGGTACATCTCTTCGACCTGGTCCGCCGTCAGGCCCGAGGCCTTCAGCGCCGCAACGTTCTCGACTCCCTCGACGTGCTTGCCGCGCTGCCAGGCCCGCATGGCCAGCATGCGCTCCAGCGCGCGGATCACCGGCGCGGTGTCGCCCGCGGTGAGCAGGTTGGCCAGGTACTGCACGGGGATGCGCAGCGACTTCACGTCCGGGATCTCGCCGTTGATGCCGATCTGGCCGGCATTCGCGGCCGCGGTGATGGGCGAAAGCGGCGGCACGTACCAGACCATCGGCAGCGTGCGGTACTCGGGGTGCAGCGGCAG
>CAMLGG010000396.1 GCA_946479475.1 uncultured Ideonella sp.
CGAGACCATGGACAAGCTCAAGGACAAGCTCAAGACCGCCGCCATCGTGCTGGCGGCGGTCGACGGCGGCAAGGTCCAGCTGGCGGCCGGCGTCACCGCCGATTCGACCGGCAAGCTCAAGGCCGGCGAGCTGGTCAACTTCGTCGCCCAGCAGGTCGGCGGCAAGGGCGGCGGCAAGCCCGACCTGGCGATGGCCGGCGGCACCGATCCGAGCAGGCTGAACGGTGCCCTCGCCAGCGTGGCGGGCTGGGTCGCCGAGCGCGCCTGATCCTCGGCCCCGGAGCCGCAAAGGCCGGACGCCTCGCGGCGATCCGGCCTATTTTCTGGTGCTTATGATGGCGATCCTTCACGAAAGGCACCCTCAGGAGCACCCATGCCCATCACGCTGTCGTCCGCCAGCCTGCCCATCTTCAAGACCGCCTTGACCAACCTGGACCACTGCCTGGCCAAGGCCCAGGCCAACGCGGCGGCCCGCAAGTTCGACCCGAACGTGCTGGCGGGCGCCCGCCTGGCGCCCGACATGCTGCCCTTCGCCGCCCAGGTCCGCATCGCCTGCGACGCGGCCAAGCTGGCCGTGGCCCGGATCGGCGGCCTCGAGTCGCCCAAGTTCGAAGACAACGAAGTCACCTTGGAGGACCTGCGCCAGCGCATCGCCAAGACGCAGGCGTGGCTCGCCACCGTGCCGGCCGATGCGCTCGACGGCCGCGAAGACGTCGACGTCACGTTCCCGGTCGGCCGCGACAAGACACGCACGATGAAGGGCGAGGCCTACCTCAAGCACTGGGCGATTCCGAACTTCTTCTTCCACGTCACCACGGCGTATGCGCTGCTGCGCCACAACGGCGTGGATCTGGGCAAGGCCGACTACCTCGCCGGCCCGCAGGCCGCCAGCTGATGACGACGCAGGGAGAAGCGGTCCGGCCCTACGAGCCGGCCGACGAAGGCGAGGTGATCGCGCTGTGGGAGCGCTGCGGCCTCACCCGGCCCTGGAACGACCCGGCCAAGGACATCCGCCGCAAGCTTGCCGAGCAGCCCGAGCTCTTCGGCGTCCTGCCGGGCGACGATGGCAGCGTGGCGGGCACCGTGATGGCCGGCTACGAGGGCCACCGCGGCTGGATCAACTACCTGGCCGTCGATCCGTCCGTGCAGGGCGGGGGGTTGGGGCGCCAGCTCATGGACTGGGCCGAGGCCAGGTTGCGCGAGCGCGGCTGCCCCAAGATCAACCTGCAGGTCCGGCGCGGCAACGAAGCCGTGCTGGCGTTCTACGCGGCGCTGGGATACGCCGACGACAACGTGGTCAGCCTCGGCAAGCGGCTCGAACACGACGACCGGTAGTCCACTCCTTCAGTCTGGCAAGGGCGCCGGCGGGCGCCAGGGAGAAAGAAATGAGCCTCAGCGCCCCGGCCCTGGCGGCCGGATTGCAGTACAGCGAACTGCGCCGGCACGAGCTGCGCAAGTCGCGCATCCTCATGATCGACGGCAGCCTGGTCCAGAACAGCCGCAGCATCGACGCAGGCACCAGCGCCCGGGTGTACGGCGGCGGCTACTGGGGTTTTGCCTCGGTGCCAGGCCATGGCAGCAGCGCAGCCGAACAGGTCTCCCGCCAGGCCGCTGCGAATGCCTTCGCCATGTCGCGTTTCGGTTCCCGCTCGTCGGTCGCCATGCCGGGCGAGGGCTACCGGGGCGAGCATGCCTTCCGCGGGCGCCCCCTGCTGTCGGCCGCGGAAATCCAGGAACGCCTCGCCAGCCTGACGGAGTGGTGCCGCCAGCGCTATCCGGGGCTGAAGTCGATCCGCTTCCTGGTCGGTGACGAGCACCACAGCAAGTGGCTCGCCACGAGCACCGGTGGCGAATCCCTGGCAAGCATCCAGCGCGCAGCGTGCCAAGCCGTGTTCGTCGCCGAAGGGGTGGGGGGCGCCCCGGTGGAACTGGCGGAGCAGGTCTCCGGCAAGGGCAGCCTGGCCGACATCGACTGGTCGGTGAACGCGCTCGCGCCCAAGCTCGACGAACTGCACCAGCACCTGCGGGCGAAGTGCGAGGCGGTCCCCGCCCGCGGTGGGCGCCAGACCGTGGTGCTGGCGCCGCCGCTGGCCGGCATGCTGGCCCACGAGGCCATGGGGCACCCCTGCGAGGCGGACATCGTGCTCGGAGGCGCCGTCACCGGCGGACTGCTGGGCCAGCGCGTCGCCAGCGAGCTCGTCAGCATGGTCGACTTCGCCCACCACTACGCGGGCGAGGAGGTGATGATTCCGGTCTATGCCGACGACGAGGGGACTCCGGCGCGCGACGCCGTCCTGATCCGCGAAGGCATCCTCACCGAGTTCATGAACAGCCGCGAGACGGCCGCGCGCCTGGGGCACGTGCCCACGGGCAGCGCCCGCGCCTACGCGCCGGCGGACGAGCCGCTGGTGCGCATGCGCAACACCGCCATCCTGCCCGGCCGCTCGACGCTGGAGGAGCTGATCTCGGGGGTCGACGAAGGCTACCTGCTGATGAAGACCGGCAACGGCCAGGCCGACTCGACCACCGAGTTCATGTTCGGCGTCACGCTCGCCTACGAGATCCGCCAAGGGAAGCTGGGCCAGGCCATCCGCGACACGACCGTCTCGGGCTCGGCGATCAAGGTCCTGCAATCGGTCGACGCGGTCTCGAACGACATGTACTGGAGCTGCAGCGGCTACTGCGGCAAGAAGCAGCCGATGGTGGTTTCCATGGGCGGCCCGGCCCTGCGGGCCCAGGCTCACATCGGGGGAGAGTGACATGGCAGCAAGCGACTTCGATCCGATGTTGCGCGAACAGGCCGAGCGCGTGCTCGGCTGGCTGCGCGATCGAGGCTTCGACCAGGCCCAGGTCAGCGCCGGCTCGCACCGGCAATGCGAGCTCAACGTGGCTCACGACGAGGCGAGCCTGATGCGCAGCACGGAGCAGAGCCGCCTGTCGCTGCTCGGCATCCTCGATGGGCGCCGCGCCAGCACCGAGCTCGGCACCTTCGACCCGGAGGCCGTGCAGCGCGCCGTGGCAGAGCTGTTCGATGCCGCCCGGGCGGCGCCTCAGGATGACGCGAACCTGGTCTCCGCGGGGCAGCACGCGCGCATCAGCCAGGGCCCGCTGGAGGCCGATCCGGCCGCGCTGGCCGAGACCATGGCGAGCCTGCTCGAGTTCCGCGCCCGCGAGACGCCGCGCTTCTCCATCGAGGAGGGCGTTTCGGCCCACCACCTGTCGGAAAGCTGCACCCTGACCACCGGTGGCAGCGACCTCGCCTGGCGCGCCGGCTGGGTCTCGCTGAGCGCCTTCGGCACTGCACGGGAGGGCGGACGCGCCAGCTCGTTCAACGTCGCCGGCGGCGATGCGCATTCGCTGCAGGGCCTGCCGGCCGAGGCCTGCTTCGGCATCGGCGAGATGATGCGCGACACCTCGCACCAGATCGACACCCGGCCGCTGGGCGCCAAGTTCGTCGGCGAAGTGATCCTCACGCCAGCGGCCGTGGGCGACCTGCTCGACTGGTTGCTGGGGCAGCTGGGGGACGCGCAGCTCATCGCCGGCAGCTCGCTGTACCGGGAGCAGGTCGGCGAGGCGATCGCGGCGGGTTCGTTGAGCCTGCGCAGCCGCTTCCAGGCGCCGGGCGTGGTCCCGGTCTCCGCCGACGCCTGCCGGGCTGCGCCGGTGGAGGTGCTGAGTCAGGGCCGCCTGATGGCCCTGCTGCCCAGTCTCTACGGCAGCCGCAAGACGGGCCTGCCGCACGTGGCGAGCGTCCACG
>CAMLGG010000397.1 GCA_946479475.1 uncultured Ideonella sp.
GAACCAGTAGGCAAAGCGTCAACTTCAACGCTAGTTTTACGTGCTTGCTCGACGGGAGGGGTGCAAACCCAATGCCCGAGGCGGTCGTCGTCCTCTTCGACACGGCCCGGCGCGAAGAGTTCGCGCCGGGAAGGCAGGCTTCAGCGGTTGTCGTTGTCGCGACGCCGGTGGTCCTGCCGATCGTCGCGTTCACGCTGACGCTCGACCTGCCGCTCATGGCGCTGCTCGTCACGCGGGGCGGCGCGCTGGGGCTGGACCTGCGGTTGCGCCTGCGGCATCGCCTGCTGCACCTGCGGTTGCTGCTGGTGCGGGCGCTGCGGCTGGAACTCGCGGGCGTCGCGCTGCGGTTGAGGCTCCCGCTCGCGGGCCGGCGCGAACCCCGGCACATCGGCTTCGCGGCGCGGTTGGGGCACCACCTGGGACGGCTGGCCGGGCCGGCGGACGCTGTCGTCCGAGGGAGTGCCCGACAGCGGCGGACGGGCCACACGCTGGCGGCCGGCTTCGCCCTGCGTGGCCGGGCTGGGCTGCCCCGGCGCGGGATTGACGGCGCGAGCCGGACGGTCGTCCTGCCCTTCGCGAGCTTCCCGGCCCTCGCGGCCCGGGCCCGGGGCCGGCCGATTGGCCGCCGGCGAGTCCGGTTGCCGCGCCTGCACGCCGAAGCCACCCCGCGGGTCGCCGGGGCTGGCTTGCTGCAGGCGGGCATTGCGGCCTTCCTCCGAATCGACGCGTACCGCTCCGGCGCGGCCGGGAGCCGCGATCCGCGGCTGCGCCGCCGGATTGACCGGCACCGCCCTGCGCGGCGCGAAGGACGCGTTGCTCGGCGTCGGCGGCGCCACCGCCACCACGCCGCCGCGCTCCCTGTTGATGGCGCGGATGACCTCCGGGTCGGCCGGGCGAGCCGCCGCGGCCACCGCCTGGCGGCGCGTCAACACGTCCGACGAAACCACCGTGACGCCACCGTTCACCCGGGTGTTGGCATACATGATCGGGCGGGTCGGCCGCGTCGGCTGCACGACGGTCACATGGGTGACGTTGACCTGCTTGATGTAGACCGGCGACACGCGGTAGGCCGGGTAGTAGGCCTCGCGCGGAGCCAGCGGCACCCAGCCGACCGGCTGGCCGACGGACACCGACACGCTCAGGTGCGGGCCGCCCACCCAGGCGACCATGGCCGGGGCGTAGACCGGGCGGCGGACGTAGGTGCCCGGAGCCCAGCACCAGCGGCTGCCCCAGTAGAACCAGCGGCCGTAGTGGAACGGGGCGAAGCCCCAGGACGCGTCGTCGATCCAGGTCCAGCCCCAGGGGCGGACCCAGGCCCAGTGGCCGTAGCGGTACGGGGCCCAGCCGGCGACCACCGTGGTCGGGTACCAGACCGCGCCGTACTCGGGGTGGGTGGCCCACTGGCCATTGCCGTCGAGATCCTCCGCGCCGGTCATCTCGGGGGAGATGGGGTGGCGATCGGCGTAGCGCTGCTCACGCGAATCGTCGCGGCGGACCCATTGCTCGAAATCGTCGTTGGCGGGCGTGGACCAGCTGTAGTGCGTCCGGCCGTCGCTGTTCTCGAACCACAGTTCGGCCCGCTGGCCGGGGCGCAGCGTGAGCTGGCTGTCGCTGGACTCGAAATCGAGCTCGCCCTGGGTGACGGCGCCGAAGCTGCCGCGGTCGGTGCGGTCGATCCGGAACAGGCCCGGGCCGCGGGGCTGGAAGCGGCCCTCCTGCGTGGTCAGCTGGATCTCGCGGGCCACCTCGGGCTCGCGCACGCGCAAGGAGGCCGTGCCGCTGTGCAGGGTGAGCTCGATGCGGTCGTCGTCCAGGCGGTTGATCTCCAGGTCGCTGGCCTCGTCCAGGCGGACGGTGGTCGAGCCGATCTGCATCTCCAGCCGGCCGTCCCGGTCGGTGGCGACGCGGTCGGCGGTGGTCACGGGGCGGTTGATGGTCGCCGACTGCCACTCGCCCTGGCCCTCCTCGAGGAACCAGACCTGGCCGCGCATCTCGGCCAGCCGGCCGACCCGGCCCGGCGGATCATCGGCCGCGTGCGCCGACAGCGCCGCGAGGCCCAGGCCCGCGGCCAGAAAGGCCGCGGTCAGGGCGCGGGCCGCACTCGCCCACCGATGTTTCAGGATGTTCATGTCTTGCCTCCAGACTTGTCCAGGCTCTCAACGCAATATCCGGGCCGCCGGCTGACCGGCCCATGTTGCTGCCATGTAACGGATCAATCGTCGCCAGCGTCTTCGAGCTCGGGGAAGAGCACGCTGGTGTAGCCCAGGCGCGTCAGGTCGCGCATCCGGGTCGGGTAGAGCCGGCCGATCAGGTGGTCGCACTCGTGCTGCACCACCCGGGCGTGGAAGCCCTCGGCCTCGCGCTCGATCGGCTGTCCGGCGACGTCCACGCCGCTGTAGCGGATGCGGCGGTAGCGGGGCACTACACCGCGCAGGCCGGGCACGGAAAGGCAGCCTTCCCAGCCCTCCTCCTCGGCGAGCTGGCCGTCGGACCCGGGCAGCGGCGTGATGACCGGATTGAGCAGCACCGTGCGGGGCACGGCCGGGGCCTCCGGGTAGCGCTCGCTGCGTTCGAAGCCGAAGATCACCAGCTGCAGGTCGACGCCGATCTGCGGCGCGGCCAGGCCGGCTCCGCGCGCGGCCTCCATCGTGTCGAACATGTCCTGCACGAGGGCGTGCAGCTCCGGCGTGCCGAAGGCCTTCACCGGCGGCGCCACGCGCAGCAGGCGCGGGTCGCCCATCTTCAGAATCTCTCGCACCGCCATCTGGTCTTCCGCTCGCCGATCGCCGAAAGAGCGGATTATCCGGCCGCGTCGAGCAGCGCCCGCAGGCCTGCCTCGTCCAGGATCGCGACGCCCAGCTCGCGCGCCTTGTCCAGCTTGCTGCCGGCTTCTTCGCCGGCGACCACGTAGTTCGTCTTCCTGGACACCGAGCCGCTGACCTTGCCGCCGGCAGCCTCGATCAGCTCCTTGGCCTCGTCGCGGCTGAGCGTCGGCAGCGTGCCGGTCAGCACCAGCGTCTTGCCCAGCAGAGGCCGCGGCGCATCGCTCGCGGTGCCGGCGACGTCGGGCCAATGCACCCCGGCGGCCCGAAGCTGCTCGACCACCTCGCGGTGGTGCGGCTGGTCGAAGAAGTCGCGGATGCTCTCGGCGACGATGGGGCCGACGTCGGGCACCTCCAGCAGCTCTTCCAGCCGCGCGTCCATCAGCCGGTCGATCGAGCCGAAGTGGCGCGCCAGGTCCTTGGCCGTGGTCTCGCCGACCTGCCGGATGCCCAGGCTGTAGAGAAAGCGCGCCAGCGTCGTCGATTTGCTCTTCCGGATGCCTTCGAGCAGGTTCTGCGCGCTCTTCTCGCCCATGCGCTCCAGCGCCGCCAGGTTGGCGAAGCCGAGCTTGTAGAGATCCGGCACGGTCTTGACGATGCCGCCGTCGACCAGCTGGTCGACCAGCTTGTCGCCCAGGCCCTCGATGTCCATCGCGCGCCGGCCGGCGAAATGCAGCAAGGCCTGCTTGCGCTGCGCCGGGCAGGTGATGCCGCCGGTGCAGCGCCAGTCCGCCTCGCCCTCGGGCCGCTCGATCGGGCTGCCGCAGACGGGGCACTTGCCATGCAGGCGCTTGTAGAGGTCGAAGGGCTCGCCGGCGTCCGGTGGGCGCTTGTCGGCCACCACCCCGACCACCTCGGGAATCACGTCGCCCGCGCGGCGCACGATCACCGTGTCGCCGATGCGCA
>CAMLGG010000398.1 GCA_946479475.1 uncultured Ideonella sp.
GGGAGTGGTGCGCCGCGACAGGAGCGCCGCGGCGCCCGAGCCGGCCACCAGCACTGCAGCCACGACGAGCCGGCCGGTGGAGTAGGGGCTGGGATGGCCCAGCGCGGCCTGCAGCGGGACCGACACCGCGAGCAGCGCGGCCAGCGTCACGGCGACCCAAAGCAGGGCCCGCACCGCTACGCGGTCACGCCCCAGCTGGGCCTGGCGGGCGCCCTGCGCGAAGGGCAACCCGGCGAACGGGACGTCGGCCTCGACGGTCGGCAAGGAAGATGACTCCAGGAGATGGTCCAGCATAGGTCAGCCGCGGGCCTTGTGGCATCGGGTCCTCTCCGGTCGCGCAGCCCGGGCCGGCCCGGGGACGGCTTCAACGCGCTTCGGAGTTCTCGATCAGGCCCCGCAGCCATCGGTGGGCCGGGTCGGCGTCGCGCCTGAGGTGCCACAGCATCTCGATGTGGATCCGGCCGAGCTCGAAGGGCAGCTCCCGCGTCACCAGCTGCTGCTCGAAGCCGGTGGCAGCGACGAAGCGCTCGGGCAGCACCGTCAGCAGGTCCGAGCCGGTCACCACCCGGCCCGCGGTGAAGAACTGGTTGACGGTGAGGACGACCCGGCGCTGCCTTCCCAGGCCCGCCAGCGCCTGGTCGACGAAGCCGTGGGCGCGCCCGGAGAAGCTGACGAGCAGGTGGTTCGCCCGGCAATAGGCTTCCAGGTCGAGAGCGCCCGGCTCGGCCAGCGGATGGCCGCGGCGCATCACGCACACGTAGCGCGTTTCGGAAAGGCGTTCGTGGTGCAGCGTGGCGTCGGCGCCCTGGGCCTCGATGCTGGCCACCGCTTCGGGGAAGTAGCCCACCGCCAGGTCGCAGTCACCCTGCTCCAGCAGCCCCCGCGGGTCGCGCGTGGTCAGCGGCAGCACCCGCAGGTTGGCCAGCGCCCGCTGGCGCTCGATCGCCTCGACCAGGGTGGGCAGCAGCAGGGCCGCTGTCGAGTCGGCCATGGCCAGGCGCAGGTTCACGGCGTCGCGCTCGGGATCGAACGCAGCCGGCGCGAACACCTGCTGCAGGCCGGTCAATGCAGCGCGGACCTGGGGCCAGAGGGCACGCGCCCGGGCCGTCGGCTTCATGCCGTGCGCGCTGCGCTCGAACAGCGCCTCTCCGACCGCCTCGTGGAGCCGCTTGATGGCGTGGCTCACCGCCGGCTGGGTCATGGCCAGGGACTGCGCCGCCCGGGTCAGGCTGCCTTCGGCCATCACCACGTCGAACACCCGCAGCAGGTTGAGGTCGAGTGTGCGGAAGTTCATGGATCGACGTGATATGCGCTGTACGTATATGAACTGTGAGCAATATTCATTGGACAGTTATACGTACAAACCCTAGGATCAGCCCATCCAAGATCCCCTGAGGGCCGCCACGAGCGGCAGACCCGAATGAATGCGCCGATGCTTCGCTCCCCCTCCGCCGCCGGCAGCCGCCGTTGGCGCGCGGCGTCCCTGAAGACCGTCTGGGGCCACCGCCTGGCCAGCCTGGCCTCCGGCGTCTGGTCGGCGCTCGAAGAGACGGCCCGGCTGCACGCCGCTGCAGATTTGCTTCGCGAGGCCAGCCGGCTCGATTCCACCGACCCCCGAGTCGCCGCTTCGCTGCGCGACCTGGCCAGGGCCACCGATCGCCCCCACCCGCGCGCCGCCACCGTGGCGCGCGCCGCGTGACCGGCCGCCACCCGCGGCCCTTCACCTCACACGCAGGAGAACACCATGACTGCCATCACCTCCAAGACCTTCACCTACGGCCCCAGCCTGAGCATCCCGCGCGGCGCGCGGGCGGCGGCCGAGCTCTTCGTCGCCGCCGGCCGGCTGCTGTCGGGCCTGCTGACCCACAAGCCGCGGCGCAGCCAGGACATGTCTGCCGAAGAAGTGCGCCAACTGGCCCTGTCGGTGCAGAACAGCGATCCCGGGTTCGCGGCCGACCTGCTCGCCGCTCTCGCCCGCCACGATTCGGAGATCCGCTGAAGGCCGGCGTCGCGAGACGACGCCGCTTTCCTGCATGATGCGCGGCGAGCCGCCGCGCCACCCCGCATGGTGTCCGGGTAGGCGTGCAGCAGCGCCTGTCCAGGAGTCCCATGCCCGTCTTCATCGTCGGTTTCGCGCGATCCGGCACCACGCTGTGCCAACGCCTCGTCTCCGAGCAGCTCGGCCTGCCCACGCTGCCCGAGACGCACTTCTTCGAGCGGCTGCACAAGTACCACCCGCAGGACCGGTACATCTCGTCCCAGGGCGCGCGCGGCCTGCTGCGCGAGCTGTCCGAGTTGCTGCCCGTCGATCTCGCCGCCTACCGTGACCTGCTGGCCATGGAGCCGGTCCGCATCCGCGATCTGTTCCTGCGGCTGGTCGCCGAGCAGCTCGGCAGCCGCACGCTCGCCCTGCGGGGCCGGTGGGTCGAGAAAACCCCGCTGCACGCCTTCTCCGCTCCCCGCATCGGCCGGATGTTCTCGCGGGCGCAGTTCATCTGCATGGTGCGCAACCCCGAGCTCGCCTTCGCTTCGCGCCGCGAGTTGAACGAACCGGGCAAGGGTTGGGGCGAGCCTTGGCGGCCTATCGAGGTGCTCTGCGCCGAATGGCAGAGGCTGATGGCCACCATGCGCGAGTTCGACCAGTCCCAGCCGGGCCGGGTGCTCTACGTGCGGCTCGAAGATCTCTCGGCACGCCCGCGCCGCGAGCTCAACCGCATCGCGAGATTCCTCGACGTGCCGGCCGACGACGCGCAGGGCGAAGTCGATGAAGGTGCGCTGCTGCAGCCTTTCGAGACCTGGAAGGCCGATGCGCTGAAGCCCGCCGACCGCGACATTGCCATGCGCACCGGCCGCACCCAGCTCGACCACTACGACCGCTGGCGCGTGCAGACCCTGCTGGCGGCGGAGCTGAGGACATTCCGCTACCAGGATCCACAGATCCAGCCGCCGCCGATGGACCCGCTGCACCGCAAGCTGGTCGAGTCGCTCGACTGGTACATGAATCCACGGTACTGAAAAGAAAGAAGGCCGCCGGGGCTGCCCCCGACGGCCTTGCTTCGAGTCGAAGTCCGGGTGACGCACCGGCAGGCGCCGGCACGTCACGCCGTCATCCGATGCAGGTCCTCAGCGAGACATCGACGAGACGCCGCCCTTGGCTTGATTGGCGACGCTGCACGCACCGTTGGTGACGGAGATGGGCATGTCCTGCTGGAGCACGTACTTCGTGCCACCGGTCGTGCCGGTCAGCGTGCCGGTGTTGTTGGTGAAGTTGAACTTCCAGTTGAGCGAGTCCCAGCCGTAGGCGGCAGCGGGGTTGCAGCCGGCCGTGCCGTCGCAGACGGTCTTGCCCTTGGCGTAGGAGGCCTTGGTCTGCGCGCCCGCGGAGCCGGCGCAGTCATAGTTGTGCCAGGTGGCCGCCCTCTTGGCGTCATACTGCATGGCGTCGCAGTACCCGGCCGGCTCGAACGAGACGCACTTGGGGTATGCGCCTTCTTCGGCGGCGGAAACGCCGGCAGCGCAGGCGATGAGGGACAGTCCGAACAGGATCTTCTTCATAGTTGACCTCGATGTGAATGGTTGAACGGCCGTCAAGTCCAAGGCGGCAGAAGCCAAGCGCCTCTCCCCCTTAAACGCCCTCCTTCTTGCGGCCAACCCGGGGTTGGACAACCCGGACCTAGCAGCGAAGTGAGTGGGTGGCGCGATTCTGAGAACC
>CAMLGG010000399.1 GCA_946479475.1 uncultured Ideonella sp.
GCGCCCCATGGCGCGTCGCTCGCAGCGAGTGCGGCCAGGGGCGCGCTGACGACCCAGGCCAGCAGCACCTGCAGGCCGAAGACGAGGAAGAGGCTCTTCAGGCCGAAGCGGTGGCCGTGGCGCGCGCGCATGGCCTGGTAGCGGTGATCCTCCGGCTGGCCGCGATGGCGCCAGGCGATGTGGGCAGACAGGCGCAGCGCCCAGGCCACGGCCAGCGCGATGGCGGCCGCGGCGCGGGCATCCAGCGGCCACGCGTGAACCGCCACCGCCAGGGCGGGACAGAGAACCAGCAGCGACCACGCGATGTCCACCACGCTCGCGTCCCGCCTGGCCAGGCTGACGACCCAGGCCAGCAAGGCCAGGGTGCCCGACGCGGCCAGGCCGGGCAGCGTCACCGCCGCCACTTGAAGCATGCCGCTCATGCCAGCCCTCCGGCGGGACGCCGTGCGAGCACCAGCAGCAGCGGCGTGGCGGCGGCCCAGCCGAGCGCCAGCGCGACGATCGCGGGCACCGGGTAGACCAGCGAGCAGGCCCCCAGTCGTTCGCCGGCGAGATAGGCCAGCGGGCCGCCCACCGCCCCGAGGAGAGCCGCGGGCACCAGCCGCCGGTGCAGCCAGACGAGCGGCCCGCGCAGCAGCGTGGCGAACAGAGCCCACTGCGCGACGATCCAGGCCGGAGCCAGCGCCGACGGCCCGTCGCTGCCCGCGTAGGCCACCAGGCCGCTCGCCGACAGGACCGAGTCGAGGCACAGGCCCAGCACGGTTGCGCAGGTCGCCAGCGCAGCCTCGTGCAGCGGGGAGTCGCTGGTCGCCATCTGCACCGCGACGACCACGGCCACCACCACGATGCCGGCCCCCGCATGACCCTTGGCGGCGCCCAGCACGCCGGCCAGCCACGCCATCTCGTACAGAGCCACCTGCAGCGCCAGTCGCACGCCTCGCGGCCAGGGCGGAGCGAGTCCCGGCATGGATCGGACGCTCATTGGAGCCCCTCGCCCGACGAGTACGCCGGTCGATCCCCCGAGGGGATGCGGCCCGGCTTGGGAGCGGCCCTGCGCTCGGCCCGCCGATAGGGGGTTGACCCAGGATGTCTCATGGGCGCGGCTCGAAGAGGTAGTGGCCCACCCACCAGGTCTGGCCCCGGTCGTGGCCGAAGAGCTCCGCGCAAGACATGAAGAACAGCCGCCAGCGCACCCACCACAGGCCGGCCTGCTCGGCGCCGTGCCCGCTTTCGAAGATCGGCCAGATCACCTCACGTCTGGCGTCCATGCGTGCGAGCCACGCCTCGGCGGTGCGGGCGTAGTGCGTGCCGTCCCAGCGCCAGCGCGAGACCAGGCGCAGGTCGTCCTGGAAGCGCAGCGCCAGGTCGTCGCTGGGCATCATCCCGCCCGAGAAGAAGTGCCGGGCCATCCAGTCGCTGTCGTCGCGCTCGACGAAGGCATAGGGCGACGAGCGGTGCACGAAGACGTGCATGAAGAAGCGTCCGCCGGGCCGAAGCCAGGAGCGGACCCGGCGAAAGGCCTCTGGCCAGTTGCGCAGGTGCTCGAACATCTCCACCGAGACGACGCGGTCGAAGCGCTCCTCGGTCGAGAAGGCGTTGAAGTCGGCCGTGACGACGTGGAGGTTGCCCAGCCCGCGCCGGCGGGCCTCGGCCTCGATGTACTGGCGCTGCGAGGTGGAGTTCGACAGCGCCGTGATGCGGCTGTGCGGATAGCGCTCCGCCATCCACAGGGTCAGCGAGCCCCAGCCGCAGCCGAGTTCGAGCACGCGCTGGCCATCGGCCAGTCCTGCCCTTTCGCAGGTGGCCTGCAGGGCGGCGGCCTCGGCCTGGTCGAGGTCGGTCACGCCCGGCCCCCACCAGGCCGAGCTGTACTTTCGATGCCGCCCCAGCACGGCGCCGAAGAACTCCGCCGGCCACTCGTAGTGCTGCTCGTTGGCCTTCTCGGGCACCAGCGCGAGCGGGGCCTGCCGCATGTGCGAGATGAACTCCTCGGCGCGGGCTGCCGCCGCTTCGGCGCCACCCGCCCCCAGTTCGTCCACCCGGGCCCGCAGCAGCGCGCGGATGCCCGTGCGGACCAGCGCGTCGGGCACGATGCCGCGCTCGGTGCAGGCCAAAGCCAGTCGTGAAACGCTCAAGATCCACCTCCGGTCGCGCCGCAGGTCGACATGCCTGCGTGCGTTGGGAGCTTGTACGCGGCCCGCCCGCTGCCGGATCACTGCGCCGAAGGAAAGCCGGGCGTGATCCAATCCGGACTGAACCGCGTACAAGCCGCATGGACAACGCGCGTCGACAGGTCATCGAGGGCGATCCGCCACCCCGGCGGCGCGTCGGCAGCCTGTCCGTCGTGGCGCGCGACCCCCAAGCCCTCCCGATGCCGACGAGCGAAGAACTGACCAGCCTGCTGCTCGCCGTGGCCGCCCAGCGCGACCGGCCGGCCTTCGCCGCGCTGTTCAAGCACTTCGCGCCGCGGCTGAAAAGCTTCCTGATGCGCTCGGGCACCCCGGCCGAACTGGCCGAGGAGCTGGCCCAGGAGACGATGGTCTGCGTCTGGCGCAAGGCGGCCAGCTTCGACCCCGGGCGGGCCCGCGTCTCGACCTGGATCTTCACCATCGCCCGCAACCTGCGGGTCGACTGGCACCGCCGCGGCCACACGAGCCAGGAGGTGCCGCTGGAGATCGACAGCCTGGCGGATACGCACGCCGCGATCGAGGATGGCGACGCCCCGCCCGAAGAGCAGCTCCACCTCGCCCAGCGAGAGCACCGGGTGCGCCAGGCCCTGACGCTCCTGCCGGCCGAACAGCTCGCGGTGCTGCAGCGCTCCTTCTACGATGGCCAGGCGCACGCCCACATCGCCGAGGATCTCGGCATCCCGCTGGGCACCGTCAAGTCGCGCATCCGCCTGGCCGTGACGCAACTGCGCCGCCTGCTCGACGAGTTGAGACCATGATCTACCACCACCCGGACGAAGCCCTGCTGCTCGCCCACGCGGGCGGCCACCTCGGCGCCGGCGCGGCGCTGCTGCTCGACGTGCACCTGGAGTCCTGCCCCCGGTGCCGCGCGCACCTGCTTGATTACGAGGAGGTCGGCGCCGTGCTGCTGGAGCAGGCGGAGCCGGCCCTGCTGGCCACCGAGGCGCTGACCCGCACCCTGGCCCGGATCGACGGCCTGCCGCCGGCGCCGGACGAACCGCCCCCCGGCCGCCGCGCGCCGCCGATCGACTGGCCCGAAGGCGTGGCCTGGCCGCGGGCGCTGGAGCGCTGCGAGGTGCCACGCTGGCGCTGGATGGGCCCGGGCATGCGCTGGGCGCGCCTGGCGCTCCCCGGCCATCCTGACGCGCGGCTGTTCCTGTTGCGCATCGGTGCCGGCCGCAGCCTCGCGCGGCACACCCATCGGGCCACCGAGCTGACGCAGGTCCTGTGCGGCGCGTTCGACGACGGCCGCTCGCGGTTCGCCGAGGGTGATTTCGATGCCGCAGACGGCACCATCCTCCATCAGCCGGTGGTGCTGCCCGGCAGCGAGTGCATCTGCCTCGCGGCGCTCGACGGCCCGCTGCGCTTCGAGGGCCGCGTCGCCGGCTGGGTGGGCAGCCTGATCGGGATGTGAGCGCTCTTCCAGTCACGCTTGACGCACCTGCATTGGACTGGGCCCTTCGACAGGCTCAGGGTGAACGGTGGCGGGAAAGTTCGGGCTGAACACCAGCCACCGTTCGGGC
>CAMLGG010000400.1 GCA_946479475.1 uncultured Ideonella sp.
TGGAATGCAGCGCCTCGGAGCCGCCGCGCAGGATGCAGGCGTTGCCGCTCTTGATGGCGAGCGACGCGGCCTCGATGGTCACGTTCGGCCGGCTCTCGTAGATCATGCCGAACACGCCGAGCGGCACGCGCATCTGGCCGACGCTGATGCCGGTCGGGCGCCGCTTGACGCCGGTGATCTCGCCGATCGGGTCGGGCATGGCGGCGAGCTGCTCGCAGCCTTCGGCAACGGTGGCGATGACCTTGTCGGTCAGGCGCAGCCTGTCGACCATCGGGGCGGCCAGGCCGCGCAGCTCGGCCGCCGCGATGTCCGTGGCGTTGGCTTCGGCCAGCGATGGGCCGGCCGCGCGCAGGCGCGCTGCCAGCGCCGTCAGGGCGGCGTTCTTCTCGCGCGTGCCGGCGCGGGCCATCAGCGTGCTCGCGGCGCGCGCGGCGGCGCCCAGGTGAGCCATGTAGGCGGGGATGTCATGCGCGGTCATGGCCCGATTTTCCCCGATCGCCGCGCGGCGAGGTGGCGGCAGCGCGCTACAAGAGGTAGGCGGCCACCTTGCGCACCCGCGCCTCGGCCAACCCGAAGGCGCCGGCGCGCTGCTCGGCGCGGGCCGAGGCCAGCTCGCCGCCGACGAGCAGCTGCGCCGTCAGGGCGGTCTGCTCCGGACGGTCGGCGTCCGGCGATTGGCGCAGCATGGCCTTGAGCGCCTCGAAGCGCTCGGCCTCGCCAGCTTCGGCCTGCATCAGCGCGAGGCTGGTCAGCGTGCGGGCCCGCTCGTTGCCGCGCAGGGAGTCGGCCGCGGTGGCGAGCTGGGCGGTGACCTGGAACAGCTCGGGCGAAGCGATGTCGCCGGCCCGGCCGGCGAACTCGCGCAGCTCATCGGCCTGGCGCGCCGGCGAGCCCTGCTGGCTCCACGATTTCAGCGCATCGGCCAGCAGCTTCTCGCCCTTGGCCGGCTGCCCCATCAGGTCCTGGGCGCGGGCCCGCAGGGCTTGCAGCTGCAGCACCGCATGGCGCCCGCGTGCCTGGCCCGCCAGGGTGTCGAGCTGGGCGGCCAGCGACTGGGCCTGGGGCCAGCGGCCCAGCCGGCCGTGGCGCGACAGCTGGGACATCAGCAGGTCGCCGGTGTCCACCAGCCAGTCGTCGATGGCCGCCTGGCGCTGGGCGCCGTCGGAAACGCTCTTCAACGCCTCGCCCGCATCGGCGAGGCAGGCCAGCGCGAGCGCATCCGGCACGTTGTCGTGGCGGGCCAGCACGGTCGCGACGCGGCCCATCAGCGCGCCCCGGGCGGCCGGCGAGTCGATGCCGTGGACGAGGCTGCGCAGCGAGGCGATGCCGCGGTCCACCGAGGGGCCGCTGGCGTCGCGCAGCGACCAGGCCGTCAACATCACCTCGGCCCGCTGCGCGCTGGCGCCTACCGCCGGGTCGCCGCTGACCAGGGCATCCGAGCGCAGGCGGGCGAGGACCTCGCGCGCGCGGGCGAACTGGCCGAACTCGGCCAGCTGCACCGCCAGGTCGGCCGTCAGGGTCGCGCGCAGGGCGGCGGGCAGGGAGGGCACGGCACCGGCCGGCGCGCCCTGCGGGGTGGCGGCGGGGCCAGCGGAGGTGGGCGCAGCCGCGGCCTGGGCCAGCCCCGCCGGCAGCTGGTCGCCCGGCAGCATCAGGCTGGCCGGCTTGCCGCCCTGGAGCTGGGCGACGGCCTGCTCCAGCGTCATCCCGCGGCCCTGGGCGCGCTCGATCTTGGCGAGCTGAACCAGCGATTCGCCCTCGCGCGCGGCTTCTTCGCTGCCCGGCATGGCGACCGCCGAGGCGGCCGCGGCGGAGGTCTCGGCCAGCGGCGCCGGGGCGCCGACGGTCGTCAGCACCTTGTCGATGGAGCGGGTGCCGCCGGCCGGGGCTTCGCCGCCGCCGAGCCAGGGCAGCGACAGGCGGCCACCGAGGAAGGCGACGGCCGCCACGCCGAGCACCGCCGCGAGGGTCGCCACGCGGGTGACCCGGCGCACCGGCCGGCCGGGAGGCGCCTCGGGGCGCACCCCGGGCGGCAGGGTCGATGGCCCGGGCCGCGTGGCAGGCCGGGTGGTGAGCGGCGAGAACACCGTCTCGTCCTCTTCCCCGGCCGCGTGCAGGTCGAACTCGAACTCCTCCGGGTTGTCGGAGACCAGCGCCGCGTGCGCGTGAGCGTGCGGCTGCGGGTGGGACGCCGTCTCCGCCGTGGCGGCGGAGGGCAGGCGCTTGACCTCGACCTTCAGGCCGGCCAGGCTGAGCTGGTGCTCCGTCTTGCGGGCTCGCGCCTCGTCGATCGCCCGGCGCACCTGCACGACGGAAACCTGGCGCAAGGCCGCGGCGATCCGCTCGCCCTGGGCCGGCGTCAAGCCGCCCATCTCCACCACGCGGCGCTGCGCTTCCTCCGGGCTCATGCCGCGTGGCAGGCGCAGGAAGACGTCGAAGCGGGGCGCAGCGGGGGCGGAGGTCTCCGGCGAAAGGGGTCGACTGTCCATGGAGGTACTGCGAGACACGCGGGGCGGGCACCGGACATCTTGGTCGTGCGCGGCCGTCCCTCTATCCGGCCGCATTTTCGGTGCCAGGTGATGGCGGGATTCTTTCATGCCGCGGCGAGGCGCGGGGCGCCCTCGTCCACGGGAGAACCCGGCGGCAACTTGTTAGCGATTGAAACTGGCCAGCAGCAGGAGCCAGACCGGCGCGGTCGCCACGAAGGCGAGCGTCGAGATCACGTTGACCGCCGTGGTCTCGGCCTCCTGGGCCCGGTAGCGCTGGGCGAACATGAGCGCGTTGGTGCCCGAAGGCAGGGCCGCCAGCATCACGACGACCTGCAACGGCAGGCCGGCCAGCCCGAACAGGCCGGCCGCCACGCCCCAGACCAGGGCGGGCTGCACCACCAGCTTGAGCACCGTCAGGCTGGCCGCCGCGCCGAGCGAACTCGGCAGGCCCATGTAGGCGAGCGACATGCCGATCAGCGTCAGGCACAGGGGCACGACGGCGCTGCCCAGGACTTGCAGCACCTCGTCGACCGGCCCGGGCAGCGGCACGCCTGTCGCCTGCCACGCCATGCCGGCCAGCACGGGCAGCACGACCGGATGGATGACGGTGTTTCGCAGCGTGCCCAGCAGCATCCGGCCGATGTGCGCGCCCTCGCCACCGGCGTGGGCGGCGTGGGCCAGGTCCAGCTCGACCATCGTGGTGGCCACGACCAGCAGGATGAGCGCATGCACGCTCACGAGCGCGAGGTGCAGGCCCAGTCCGGTCTCGCCGAAGATCCCGGCCGCCAGAGGGATGCCGATCTGCACCGAGTTGCCGAAGCCGACGGTGATGGCACGCACCGCCGGTGCAGCCGCCGGCAGGCCTCGCTCGTCACGCCGCCAGCGCTGCCAGCCGTGGTTCGCGAGCATCAGCGCCACGACCGGCACGAAGAAGGCGGCGATCATCGGCCAGGGCAGCGCCGCCGGGTCGAGCCGCGCCGTGGTGCGGAAGAACAGCGCCGGCGCGAAGAGGTAGAAGGCTGCGTTGGAGAGCACCCGTGCCGGCTCCGCCTCGGGTGGCCCGAGCCAGCGCAGGCGGCCCACGAGGTAGCCCAGCGCGACGATCAGCGCGATCGCCAGCAGCTTGGTGGCGATCGCGCCGCTCACACAGCCCCCTGGGCGCTGCGCGCCGTCCCCCCGAGGGGGAATTCGCCCTTGGGGCGGCCCTGCGGACTCATGC
>CAMLGG010000401.1 GCA_946479475.1 uncultured Ideonella sp.
TCAGGCGGTGCAGGAAGTAGCTCTGGTCCTTCAGCGGGTCCAGGCCCTTGAGCAGTTCGAAGCGGCCCCCGCGTTCACGCACGCGTGCGTAGTGACCCGTCGCGATCTTCCCGGCCCCCAGGCGCATCGCGTGGTCCAGGAAGGCCTTGAACTTGATCTCGGCGTTGCACAGCACGTCCGGGTTCGGCGTGCGGCCCGCCTGGTACTCGCGCAGGAACTCGGCGAAGACGCGGTCCCTGTACTCGGCAGCGAAATTCACGTGCTCGATCTCGATGCCGATCACGTCGGCCACCGAGGCGGCGTCGAGGAAGTCCTGGCGCGACGAGCAGTACTCGTCATCGTCGTCGTCCTCCCAGTTCTTCATGAAGATGCCGACGACCTCGTGGCCCTGCTGCTTGAGCATCCAGGCGCTGACGGCCGAGTCCACCCCGCCCGACAGGCCCACCACCACGCGCTGCTTCTTCATCGCCATGGGGTGATTTTCCCCCGGCCGCCTTACCCCGCGCCGCCCTCCGTGTACAGGCTGCCGTCGGCATGCAGCAGGGCCAGCGGCGCGCGCTGGCCGGCCCGGTGGTCGTCGATGCAGCGCATGACGAGGCGGCTGCGGTGGCGCTCAGGACAGGCGCGCAGCTCCTCGGGCGTCATCCACAGCGTGCGCACGATGGGCTCGTCGAGCGCGCGGCCGGCGATGGCATCGCCCACCGTGCCGCAGATCGCGAAGCGCAGGTAGGTGATGTCCTCGCCCGTGCGCACGTGGCGAAAGCGCGCGAGGTAGGTGCCGACGAGCGCCTGCGGCGCGAAGGGTCTCGCGGTCTCTTCCAGCGCCTCGCGCACCACCGCCTCGAGCAGCGACTCGCCCGGGTCCAGGTGCCCCGCCGGGTTGTTGAGCTTGAGGCCCTCGGCGGTCATCTCCTCGACCAGCAGGTAGTGGCCCGACTGCTCGATCACGGCCGCCACCGTGACGCTCGGCTTCCAGCGCGTTGTATCTCCCATGCGACGATCTTAGAGCGTCCGCCCGCGGTGGATGCGCCAGCCGCTGGTAAGCTCGCCGCCGGAGAATCGGGCTACCTGCCATGACGGGTGGCTCCCCGGCCCGCAGGGGGCCAGCGAGGAGAGTTCCATGCAGATTGGCGTTCCGCTCGAGACGGCCGCCGGGGAAACCCGCGTCGCCGTGACCCCCGAGACGGCAAAGAAGTACGTGGCCCAGGGCCACACCGTCAAGGTCCAGTCGGGTGCAGGCGTGGCCGCCAGTGCCACCGACGCAGCCTACGAGGCGGTGGGGGCGCAGATCGTGGACCGCTCGGCCGCCTTCGGCGCGGAGCTGGTGCTGAAGGTCCAGCGCCCCTCGGCCGACGAGCTCGCGCTGATGAAGCCGGGCGCCGCGCTGGTCGGCATGCTCAACCCCTTCGACAAGGCCGGCCTCGCGCAGATAGCCGCGGCCGGCGTCACCAGCTTCGCGCTCGAGGCCGCGCCGCGCACCACGCGCGCGCAGAGCATGGACGTGCTGAGCTCGCAGGCCAACATCGCCGGCTACAAGGCGGTGATCATGGCGGCCGACCGCTACCAGAAGTTCTTCCCCATGCTGATGACCGCCGCCGGCACGGTGAAGGCGGCGCGGGTGGTGATCCTCGGGGTCGGGGTCGCGGGCCTGCAGGCCATCGCCACGGCCAAGCGCCTGGGCGCGGTGATCGAGGCGTCCGACGTGCGGCCCTCGGTGAAGGAGCAGATCGAGTCGCTGGGCGGCAAGTTCATCGACGTGCCCTACGAGACGGCCGAGGAGAAGGAAGCGGCCGAGGGCGTGGGCGGCTATGCGCGGCCCATGCCGCCCTCGTGGCTGGAGCGGCAGAAGGTCGAGGTGGCCAAGCGGGTCGCGCTGGCCGACGTGGTGATCTCCACCGCGCTCATCCCCGGGCGAGCGGCGCCGGTGCTGATCACCGAGGAGATGGTCAAGGCCATGAAGCCGGGCTCGGTGATCATCGACATCGCCGCCGGCAAGGGCCCGAACGGCATCGACGGCAACTGCCCGCTCACCGAGGCCGGGCGCACCGTCGTCAAGCACGGCGTGGTCATCGTCGGCGAGACGAACCTGCCCGCGCTGGTGGCTGCCGACGCGAGCGCGCTGTACGCGCGCAACGTGCTCGACTTCCTCAAGCTCGTCATCACCAAGGAGGGCGCGTTCAACGTGCCGATGGACGACGACATCGTCGCCGCCTGCCTGATGACCCAGAACAACGAAGTGAAGAAGCCCTGAGGAGCTGAGCCATGGATGTCGTGTCGCCCACCGTCGTCAACCTCATCATCTTCGTGCTCGCCATCTACGTGGGCTACCACGTGGTGTGGACGGTCACCCCCGCGCTGCACACGCCGCTGATGGCAGTGACCAACGCCATCTCGGCCATCGTGATCGTCGGCGCCATGCTCGCCGCGGCGCTGACCACCACCACGCTCGGCAAGAGCATGGGCGTGCTGGCCGTCGCGCTGGCCTCCGTGAACATCTTCGGCGGCTTCCTCGTGACGCGGCGGATGCTGGAGATGTTCAAGAAGAAGGCGCCGGCCGCCAAGAAGGAGGGCTGACAGCATGAGCATGAACGTCGTGACGCTGCTGTACCTGGTGGCCAGCGTCTGCTTCATCCAGGCCTTGAAAGGCCTGAGCCATCCCACCACCTCCATCCGCGGCAACCTCTTCGGCATGGTCGGCATGGCCATCGCCGTGCTGACCACCGCGGCGCTGATCGTCAAGCAGGGCGGCGGCATCGGCCTGGGCATGGCCTGGGTGCTGCTGGGCCTGGTGGCCGGCGGCGGCTACGGCGCCTGGCGCGCCAAGACGGTCGAGATGACCAAGATGCCCGAGCTGGTGGCCTTCTTCCACAGCATGATCGGCCTGGCCGCGGTGTTCATCGCCATCGCGGCGGTGGCCGAGCCGCAGGCTTTCGGCATCACCCACGGCGGCACGCCGGGCGAGATCCCGGGCGGCAACCGCATCGAGCTGGCGCTGGGCGTGTTCATCGGTGCCATCACCTTCTCGGGTTCGGTGATCGCCTTCGGCAAGCTCTCGGGCACCTACAAGTTCCGCCTGTTCCAGGGCAAGCCGGTGGTGTTCGCCGGGCAGCACAAGCTCAATGCGGCGCTCGGCCTTGCGGCGGCCTTTTTCTGCTACGGCTTCTGGAGCTCGCAGAGCGCGCTGGACTTCGGCCTGGTGACCGCACTCGGCTTCGCGCTGGGCGTGCTGCTGATCATCCCGATCGGCGGGGCCGACATGCCGGTGGTGGTGTCCATGCTCAACAGCTACTCGGGTTGGGCGGCGGCGGGCATCGGCTTCTCGCTGAACAACTCGATGCTGATCATCGCGGGTTCGCTGGTGGGCTCCTCGGGCGCGATCCTGAGCTACATCATGTGCAAGGCGATGAACCGCTCGTTCTTCAACGTGATCCTCGGCGGGTTCGGTGGAGACGCCGCCGAAGCCGGCGGTGCAGCCCAGCAGCGCAGCGTGAAGAGCGGCTCGGCGGACGACGCGGCCTTCATCCTGGGCAACGCCGAGACGGTCGTCATCGTGCCCGGCTACGGCCTGGCGGTGGCCCGCGCCCAACACGCGGTGAAGGAGCTGGCAGAGAAGCTCACCCACAAGGGCGTGACGGTGAAGTACGCCATCCACCCGGTGGCCGGCCGCATGCCGGGCCACATGAACGTGCTGCTGGCCGAG
>CAMLGG010000402.1 GCA_946479475.1 uncultured Ideonella sp.
GCCAGTGATCCATGAAAGCCAGCCGCCTGCTGTCCATCCTGATGCTGCTGCAGACCCGCGGGCGTCTGAGCGCGCAGGCGCTGGCGGACGAGCTCGAGGTCTCGGTGAGGACGATCTACCGCGACGTCGACCACCTCAGCGCCTCGGGCGTGCCGATCTGGGCCGAGAACGGCCGCCTCGGCGGCTTCGAGCTGCAGGCCGGATGGCGCACGCAGCTCACCGGCCTGACCGTCCCCGAGGCGCGCGCCGTGTTCCTCGCCGGGCTGCCCGGCCCGGCGGCCGAACTGGGCCTCGGCGAAGCCATGGCCTCGGCGCAGCTCAAGCTCATGGCTGCCCTTCCCGAAGGCTGGCGCACCGACGCCGACCAGGTCGCCGGCTGCTTCCACCTCGATCCGGCCGACTGGTACCACGCAGCCACCCCTTCGCCGCACCTGCGCGAAGTGGCTGGCGCGGTATGGAGCCATCACCGAATCCGCATGCGCTACGAGAGCTGGAGCCAGGTCGCCGAGCGCACGGTCGAGCCCCTGGGCCTGGTCTTGAAGTCCGGCCGCTGGTACCTCGTGGCCCGCAGCGCAAGAGCCGACGCCGAGCCGCGCATCCACCGTGTCGATGCCATCCAGGCGATGCAGGTCCTGCCCGAGCCGTTCACGCCCCCGCGCGGCTTTGCGCTGCCCGCCTGGTGGGCCGAGGCCACGGCCCGCTTCGAGGACGAGCTCTACCGGGCCACCGCCACGGTCCGGGTCACCGAACGGGGCCTGTCGCGGCTGACGCAGATCGGCAGCCGCATCGCCGAGGCTGCGCTGGAGAACGCCCGGCCCTGCGAGCGCGAGGGGTGGATAGAGACCGAGGTGCCGATCGAGTCCGTCGAGCACGCCTCGCGAGAGCTGCTGCGCCTGGGCGAACAGGGCGAGGTGATGGCCCCGGCGCAGCTGCGCCAGCGGCTCGCCGAGGCCCTGCGGGAGGCCGTCGCCCTGTACGAGGCGTAGCATCGCGCGCCATGCCGAACGCCACCCGCCGCCGCGCTGCCGCCAGCGCCCTCGCCGCCTCCGCCCTGCTTGCCCTGGCCGCCCACGCGGCCGAGCTGAAGCCGCCGGTCGCCCCACAGAAGCCGCACACGGTCGAGAGCCCCGGCGGCAACCGGGTGGACGAGTACTACTGGCTGCGCGACGACGACGAGAAGGCCAAGCGCCCCGAGGTGATGCAGTACCTGGAGGCCGAGAACGCCTACTCGAAGGCGGTGCTGGCCCCGCTGGAGGGCTTGCGCGAGCAGCTCATCGGCGAGATGAAGGCCCGCATCAAGCAGGACGACGCCAGCCCGCCCCAGTACGACAGCGGCTACTGGGTCTGGACGAAGTTCGACAAGGGCGCCGAGTACCCGCGCCTCATGCGCCGCGCCGGTACCCCCCAGGGCATGAAGCCGAAGGCCCGCGAAGAGCTCGTGCTGGACCTGCCCCGGCTGGCCAAGGGGCAGCCGTTCTTCAACCTCGGCTCTTCTGCCGTCAGCCCCGACCACCGCCTGGTGGCCTGGACCGAGGACACCAAGGGCCGGCGGATCCACACGCTGCGCTTTCGCGACCTGGCCAGCGGCAAGGTGCTCGAAGATGCCATCCCCGGCGTGCTCGAGAGCGTCGTCTGGGCCGCCGACAACCGCACGGTCTTCTACATCCTGCAGGATCCCGTCACCCTGCAAAGCGGGCCGGTCAGGCGGCATCGGCTGGGCACGCCCGCGAGCGAGGACGTCACGGTCTACGAAGAGCCCGACAAGACGCTGTTCACGGCGATCTACCCGAGTGCGTCCCGGGAGCAGCTGGTGATCCACATGGATGGCTTCGACACCACCGAGACCCGGGCCGTGCCACTGGCCAAGCCCGATGCGGCCGTGCGCATCGTCATCCCGCGGCGTGCCGGCGTGCGTTCCTACGCCGATCACCTCGACGGCCGCTGGGTCGTCCGCACCAACGACCACGCGCTCAACTTCCGCCTCGTCGAGGCCCCCGACCGCGCGCCGGACGACACGAGCCAATGGAAGGACCTGGTCGCCGCCCGCGAGGACGCGGCCATCGACCGCTTCGCGTTGACTGGCCACGGCATCGTGCTGGAGGAGCGGGTCGATGCCGCCAAGCGATTGCGCGTGCTGCCGGCGGACGGCAAGCCGGCCTATGTCGTGCCGGGCGGCGGCGGCGCCGCCACGATGGAGTTGCTGCCCGGCCCGGACGCCGCTTCGCCCTGGCTGCGATACACCGTCACCTCGATGACGCAGCCGCTGTCCACCTGGGACCTGAACCTCCTCACCGGCCAGCGCGTGCTGCGCAAGACGGAGCCGGTTCCCGGCTACGACGCCCGCCGCTACGCGACCGAGCGCGCCTGGGCGCCCTCACGCGACGGCAAGCGCATCCCCATCGTCCTGGCCTGGCGACATGACCGCGCCGCGCGCAACGGCAAGGCGCCGCTGCTGGTGGTGGGCTATGGCTCCTACGGCATCCCCAGCGACCCGAAGTTCAGGGTCAGCCGTCTGCCGCTGCTGGACCGGGGCTTCGTGATCGCCATCGCCCAGGTCCGCGGCGGTTCGGAGCTCGGCCAGGGCTGGTACGAGGACGGCCGCCTGATGCACAAGAAGAACACCTTCAACGACTTCGTGGATGCCACGCGCCAGCTCGTGGCCGACGGTTGGGGCGCGAAGGACAAGGTCTTCGCCAGCGGCGGCTCGGCCGGCGGGCTGCTGATGGGCGCCGTCGCGAACCAGGCCGGCGAGGACTACCGGGGCATCGCGCTGCACGTGCCCTTCGTCGACGTGGTGACCACCATGCTGGACGAGTCGATCCCGCTCACCGCCAACGAGTGGACGCAGTGGGGCGACCCGCGCCGCCAGCCCGACTACGGCTACATGCTCTCGTACTCGCCCTACGACAACATCGCTGCCCGGCCCTACCCCGCCATGCTCGTCACCACGGGCCTGTGGGATTCGCAAGTGCAGTACTACGAGCCGAGCAAGTACGTGGCGCGACTGAGGGCGAGGAAGACCGACTCCAACCCGCTGCTGCTGGACGTGAACCTGACCGCCGGCCACCACGGCGCCACCGGGCGCTTCCAGAAGCTGCGCGATGCCGCGCTCGAGCAGGCCTTCTTCCTGAGCCTGGCGGGCCTGGCGCCGGCGATGAAGGACTGAGGCCCGGTCGTCGACAGGCCTCCGGGGCCGACTCACGCCCCCGGCCCGCAATCCAGGCAGCGTTCGACCGGCGGCGGGCCCATGCGCAAGGCTCGCTGCACGATTCGCAGCGCCGTGCGCAGGCCCTCCTCGACCACCGGATGGTAGAAGGGGCTGTCGAGCATCTGCTGCACCGTGTCGCCCCGCTGGATCGACCAGCTCAGCAGGTGGCCCAGGTGCTCGGCCGAAGGGCCGATCATCTCGGCGCCCAGCAACTTGCCGGTGCCGTGCTCCGCGTAGACGCGCAGCGCGCCACGGTTCTTCAGCATCACCCGGCTGCGGCCCTGGTCCTCGAACGAGACCTCGCCGGTCTCGAAGGCCACGCCCTCGTGGCTGAGCTCGCGGTGGCTGCGGCCGGCGACCATGATCTGCGGGTCCGTGAAGGCCACGGCCAGCGGGGCGCGGCGCGGCCGCTCGCGGATGTCGGGATGGCGGCCGGCG
>CAMLGG010000403.1 GCA_946479475.1 uncultured Ideonella sp.
ATCATGCAGGTCGCCCTGGCGCAGGCCAAGGAAGCGCGCATGCACATCCTGGGCAAGATGCAGGAAGCCCTGGGCGAGGCCAAGACCGAGGTCTCGGACTTCGCGCCGCGCCTGTACACGATGAAGATCAACCCGGAGAAGATCCGCGACGTGATCGGCAAGGGCGGCGCGACCATTCGCGCGCTGACCGAGGAAACCGGCACGACGATCGACATCGCCGAGGACGGCACCATCACCATCGCCTCGACCGACGCCGACAAGGCCGCTTACGCGAAGAAGCGCATCGAGGAGATCACCGCCGAAGCCGAGGTGGGCAAGGTCTACGAGGGCCCGGTCACCAAGATCCTGGACTTCGGCGCCCTGGTCAACATCCTGCCGGGCAAGGACGGCCTGCTGCACATCAGCCAGATCGCCCACCAGCGCGTCGAGAAGGTCGAGGACTTCCTCAAGGAAGGCCAGATCGTCAAGGTCAAGGTGCTGGAGACGGACGAGAAGGGCCGCATCAAGCTGTCGATGAAGGCGCTGCTCGACCGGCCGGAAGGCATGGAAGAAGAGCGTTCGGAGCGCCCGCGCCGCGAGTACGGCGACCGGGGTGAGCGTGGCGATCGCGGTGGCCGCGGCGACCGTGGCGACAGGGGCGACAGGGGCGATCGGCCGCGTCGCGAGCGAGCCGAGCAGCCGCGCCCCGAGGGCGCCGCCGAGGCCGCGAGCGACGAGGGCCAGGCCCAGCAGCAGCAAGAGCAACAGCAGCAGTAAGCGCCGGCAGGTAGCGATGCGAGCCATTGCCATCCGTGAGTTCGGCGCCCCCGAGGTGCTGGTCGAGGTCCAGCGGCCGGATCCGCAGCCGGCTGCAGGCGATCTGCTGATCCGTGTGGCGGCTTCGGGCGTCAACCGGCCCGACGTGCTGCAGCGCAAGGGAGCTTATGCGCCTCCGCCGGGCGCCTCGGACCTGCCGGGTCTGGAAGTGGCCGGCGTCGTCGAGGCGGGCGATGCTTCCGAGCTCGCGGCGGCCGGCCTGAAGATCGGCGACAGGGTCTGCGCCCTGGTTGCCGGCGGCGGCTATGCCGAGCTGTGCGTGGCCCCGATCCCGCAGTGCCTGCCCGTGCCGGCGGGCTTGAGTGACATCGAGGCTGCAACTCTGCCGGAGACCTTCTTCACCGTCTGGTCGAACGTGTTCGACCGGGGCCGGTTGAAGGAAGGCGAAACGCTGCTGGTGCAGGGCGGATCGTCGGGCATCGGCGTCACCGCCATCCAGCTCGCCAAGGCCCTCGGTGCGACGGTGATCGTCACGGCGGGCAGCGACGAGAAGTGCTCCGCCTGCCTGGCGCTCGGTGCCGACCACGCGATCAACTACCGCACCGCCGACTTTGTCGAGGAGGTCAAGCGCCTGACCGGTGGCCGCGGCGCCGACGTGGTGCTCGACATGGTGGCGGGCGATTACGTCGGCCGCGAGCTGAAGTGCCTGGCGGACGATGGCCGCATCGTGATCATCGCGGTGCAGGGGGGCGTGAAGAGCGAGATCAATGCGGGCGAGGTGCTGCGCCGCCGCCTGACGGTGACCGGCTCGACGCTGCGTCCGCGTCCGGTGTCGTTCAAGGGCGCCATCGCCAAGGCCCTTCGCGAGAAGGTTTGGCCCCTGCTCGAGGCGGGCGTGATCAAGCCGGTCATCGAGCGGGTGTTCGAGGCCCGCGAGGCGGCGGCTGCGCACGCGCTGATGGAATCCGGCCAGCACGTCGGCAAGATCGTGCTGCGCTGGAAGGACGAGTAAGCGGGGGACCATTCAAGATGCGACGCAATCTCGTGGCCGGCAACTGGAAGATGCACGGCAGCCACACCGCCAACGCGGAGCTGCTGGCCGGCATCGTCGCCGGCCGGCCCTACGGCTGCGACGTGGCCGTCTGCGTGCCGTTTCCTTACCTGTCCGAGACGGCCGTGGCGCTGGCGGGCAGCGATATCCGCTGGGGCGCGCAGGATTGCTCCGTGCATGATCAGGGCGCCTACACCGGCGAGGTCTCGGCCGGCATGCTGCAGGAGTTCGGCTGCCGCTATGCGATCGTCGGCCACTCGGAGCGCCGCGCCTTCCACGGCGAGGGTGACCAGCTGGTGGCGGACAAGGCCAAGGCCGCCCTCGCGCGAGGCGTGACGCCCATCGTCTGCGTCGGCGAGACGCTGGAGCAGCGCGAGGCGGGCGAGACCGATGCAGTGGTCAAGCGGCAGTTGTCCGCGGTCATCCACACGCTCGGCCACTGCGCCGGCGAAATGGTGGTGGCCTACGAGCCCGTCTGGGCCATCGGAACCGGCCGCACGGCGACGCCCGAGCAAGCCCAGGCGGTGCACTCGCTTCTTCGCGCTCAGCTGCGTGCCGCCACGCCGCATGCCGATGTCATGCAGATCCTCTATGGCGGCAGCGTCAAGCCCGACAACGCGGCGGCGCTTTTCGCCCAGCCCGACATCGACGGCGGGCTGATCGGCGGCGCCTCGTTGAAGGCGGCGGACTTCGTCGCCATCTGCCGCGCCGCGGGCTGAAGAGCATCGCGCCGGCCTATCAAGACAAGAGATCTTTCGGAGTCCTCACAACATGCAAATCTGGATGAACCTGCTGGTCGTGCTGCAGCTGCTCTCGGCCATCGTGATGATCGGCCTGGTGCTCGTGCAGCACGGCAAGGGGGCTGACATGGGGGCCTCCTTCGGCAGTGGTGCCTCGGGCAGCCTGTTCGGTGCCACCGGCAGCGCGAACTTCCTTTCCCGCTCGACGGCGGTCTGCGCGACGGTGTTCTTCGTCGCGACGCTCGGGCTGGCCTTTCTTTCGGGCGGGTCGAACCAGGTCGCGCCCGACAGCAGCGTGCTCGATCGCCCGGCGGCCAGCGCTGCTTCGGCCCCGGCTGCCGCCTCGGCTGTCGCGCCCGCTCCAGCGGCGTCGGCGGGTCCGGCCATCCCGACCCAGTGATGGACCGTTGCTGAGCTGTATCAGGAACGCATAAGGATGATGCCCGGATGCGGCGAAACCCTGGGAAGGGTTTCGTAATCAGGCTAGAATTCAAGGCTGTTCAGCGAGCCATCCTCATGCCAGCTGAACACCTTAGCCAAGCGGGTCGAAGCAAGTCCAAGAGGGGCCTGCAAGGCTTGCGAAAGCGCCGACGTGGTGAAATTGGTAGACACGCTATCTTGAGGGGGTAGTGGCGAAAGCTGTGCGAGTTCGAGTCTCGCCGTCGGCACCAGATCTTCTTCGGGCGGGCCCTCATCCGGCGCCTGGCCGAGCACTCCGGCACCCGTCGGGGTAAGAGCCGGGCGCGCAAGGTTCGGTGGGCCGAGGTCAATCCTCGGCCGGTCGGGCCGCGCGCCTTTCTCATGGCCGGATGGGATCTCTGACGACCGCCGGAACACCCGACCATGGACCTGCAACCCTACCTGCCCGTCATCCTCTTCATCCTGGTCGGCGCGGCGGTCGGCGTGCTGCCTCAGATCCTCGGCTTCGTCTTCGGCCCGAACCGGCCCGACGCCGAAAAGAACTCTCCCTACGAATGCGGCTTCGAGGCCTTCGAAGACGCACGCATGAAATTCGACGTTCGCTACTACCTGGTGGCGATCCTGTTCATCCTGTTCGACCTCGAGATCGCGTTCC
>CAMLGG010000404.1 GCA_946479475.1 uncultured Ideonella sp.
CCGTTGCCGAACCTCTAGGTGCGGGAGGCCGCGACGTCCGTCACCGCCAGCGCCGTCATGTTCACCACGCGCCGCATCGTCGCCGAGGGCGTGAGGATGTGCGCCGTGGCGGCCGCGCCGAGCAGGATCGGGCCCACCGTCACCCCGTGGCCGCCGGTCATCTTCAGCACGTTGAACAGGATGTTGGCCGCATCGATGTTGGGCAGCACCAGCAGGTTGGCCGCGCCGCTCAGCGTGGTTTCGGGCAGCACAGCGCGCCGGATCGACTCGGACAGCGCCGCATCGCCCTGCATCTCGCCATCGCACTCGATGCCCGGGCAGCGCTGCACGAAGAGATCGCGCGCCGCGCGCATGCGCCTGGCCGAGGCCCTGGGCGAAGAACCGTACATCGAGTGCGAGAGGAAGGCCACCTTGGCCGGCATGCCGAAGCGCTGGATCTCCTCGGCGGCCATCTGCGCGATCTCGGCCAGCTGCTCGGCCGTGGGCTCCTCGTTGACGAAGGTGTCGGCGATGAACAGCGTGTGCTGGTCGAGCATCAGCGCGTTCATCGTGGCCATGGTGCCGGAGCCCGGGCGCGCGCCCAGCACGGTCTTCACGTGGTCGAAGTGATGGTCGAAGCGGCCGACCAGGCCGCACAGCAGCGCATCGGCGTCGCCCCGGCGCACCAGCATCGAGCCGATCAGCGTGTTCGAGCGGCGCAGCGCCGCCTTGGCCATCTCGGGCGAGATGCCATCGCGGCCGGCGAGGCGTTGGTACTCCTCCCAGCAGGCACGGTAGCGCGGGTCGTCCTCGGGGTCGACCAGCTCGAAATCGACTCCGGGCTTCAGCCGCAGGCCGGCGCGCTCGATGCGCATGCGGATCACGTTGGGCCGGCCGACGAGGATGGGCTGCGCCAGCCCCTCGTCCTTCACCACCTGCACAGCGCGCAGCACGCGCTCGTCCTCGCCCTCGGCGTAGACGACGCGCGCCGGCTTCGACTTCGCCGCGAGGAACACCGGCCGCATGAACATGCCCGTCTGGTAGACGTACTTGGTCAGCTGCTCGCGGTAGGCCTGCGCGTCGGTGATGGGGCGCGTGGCGACGCCGGATTCGGCCGCGGCCAGGGCCACCGCCGGCGCTATGCGAAGGATCAGTCGCGCGTCGAAGGGTGTCGGGATGAGGTAGTCCGGCCCGAACTTCAGCTCCTGGCCGGCGTAGGCCGCCGCCACCTCGTCGCTCGTCTCGGCCTTGGCCAGCGCCGCGATCTCCTGCACGCAGGCCCGCTTCATCTCCTCGGTGATGCGGGTGGCGCCGCAATCGAGCGCGCCGCGGAAGATGTAGGGGAAGCACAGGACGTTGTTGACCTGGTTCGGGTAGTCCGAGCGGCCGGTGGCGATGATGCAGTCCGGCCTTGCGGCCTTGGCCACCTCCGGCCGGATCTCGGGCTCGGGGTTGGCCAGCGCGAGGATGATCGGCTGGTCGGCCATGGTCTTGACCATCTCGGCGCTCAGCACGCCGGCGGTCGAGCAGCCGAGGAAGACGTCGGCGCCGGCCACCACGTCGGCCAGCGTGCGGGCCTCGGTGCGCTGGCAGTAGCGCTGCTTGGATTCGTCGAGCTTGTCGCCGCGGCCTTCGCGGATCACGCCCTTGGAGTCGCAGACGAAGATGTTGGCCGGCTTCACGCCCAGGCTGACCATCAGGTCCAGGCAGGCGATGGCCGCCGCACCGGCGCCGGAGACCGCGAGCTTGACCTCGCCGATCTTCTTGCCCACCAGCTCCAGGCCGTTGATGAGCGCGGCGCTGGAGATGATGGCCGTGCCGTGCTGGTCGTCGTGGAAGACGGGGATGTTCAGGCGCTCGCGCAACTTGCGCTCGACGTAGAAGCACTCGGGCGCCTTGATGTCCTCGAGGTTGATGCCGCCCAGCGTGGGCTCGAGCGCCGCGATGATCTCGACCAGCTTGTCCGGGTCGGTCTCGGCCAGCTCGATGTCGAACACGTCGATGCCGGCGAACTTCTTGAAGAGGCACCCCTTGCCCTCCATCACCGGCTTGCCGGCCAGCGGCCCGATGTTGCCCAGGCCGAGGACCGCGGTGCCGTTGGTGACCACGCCGACGAGATTGGCGCGCGAGGTGTAGTCGGCCGCCTTGGACGGGTCCTCCTCGATCGCGAGGCACGCATACGCGACGCCCGGCGAATACGCGAGGGACAAGTCACGCTGGTTGGACAGCGGCTTGGTCGGCGTCACGGCGATCTTGCCGCGCGTGGGGCTGCGGTGGTAGTCGAGCGCGGCGTCGCGCAGGGCTTGTTCGGCGGGGGTCAGGATGTTGTTGCCCATGGCGGCTCCTCGTGGCGGCTTGCAAGGAGGCGGGAGCGTAGCGGCCCCGGCGGGTCGCGGCGTCCGTGATCCCCACAGCATGCACGATCGGCATGCCTCGATGCCAGTGGGCTTTAGCGGGCCGGCGTTGGGCGCGCACAGGCTGCCGGCGCAACGGCGGCGGCGCGCGCCGCCTGCCGTGCCTGGCGGTCGAACCAGGCCTTGAGCAGTTCCCCCGGCCCCGCAGATCCACCGGTGCACGAGCGATTCCGGTAGGTCGACCAGGCCGGCCGCTCGGGCGATCCGCTGGACAGGCGGCTGTGGCGCTCGTCGGCGCCGTAGGCGATCACACCGATGCGCTTGTCGGCGAGGTAGCCGAGAAGCGCCTCGACCTTGTCGGGCCCACCTCGCTCGCACTGCCGCGCGGCGTGGCCCCACTCGGTCACGATCACCGGATGGCTGGCAGCGAAGCGGCCGAAGCGCCGGTCCCAGCCGGCGGGCGAGTTGTCTTCCTGGCCGAAATACGGATGCACGGCATAGGCGAGCTGGCCGAGCGGGTCGGTCAACGCCGGCGCTCCATCGAGCCGCGCGGCGCCGCGCAGGCCATCGACGATGAGCAGGTTGCGCACCTCCTGGCGGCGCAGGGCGTCGATCAGCGCCTGGTGGCCCGCGCGCCAGGCCTCCCACACGCCCGGCCCAGGCTCGGGCGGGCTGGCAGGCTCGTTGAAGAGCTCGAAGGCGATGCCGAGGTCCTCCGCGAAGGCCGGCGCCACGGCCAGCCAGGTTCGCAAGGCGGACGCCTTGGGCAGCATCTCCACCGGCTTCACGCCGGTGCGGCCTTCCCACTGCAGCGACAGGATCACGCTGAAGCCAGCGCGTCGCGCTGCGGCGACCGCTTCCTTCACTTCGCCGAGGTAGGCCGGATCCCGCTCGGGCGATTGGGGATCCAGGAAGGGCTGGCCGATCTGCAGCCGCACCACGTCCGCCCCGATGGCCCTGGCCAGCGGCAGTGCCTCGGCGTCGAAGCGATCGCGCGCGGCCGCGGTGCTCGGGTCCGCTTCACGCGAGCGGGGGACCAAGCGGCCGAAGAACGACAGGCCACGTGGAACCCAGGGCCTGCAGTCGCGCAGCAGCTGCGAGCTGCCGGCCTGGACGCCGATCACGCCGGCCGTCGGCTCGGCCGGCCAGGCGCTGGCGGCGACGACCAGCAGAACGGCACAGATCCACCTCGGTGCCATGCCCCGCTCCTGGGCCGATCAACCCCCGGCGGCGCGCCTGGCCAGGATCTCGAACGCCGGCAGCGTCTTGCCC
>CAMLGG010000405.1 GCA_946479475.1 uncultured Ideonella sp.
GGTTTCCCAACAAGCCCCGCGCCTGCTGGCTCGCCAGCTGGCCCGCGAGCTGAGCAAGGAGGAGGTCGAGGCCATCTCCGGCGGCCGCTCGAAGGACCAGGACCACGGCGGCACCGGCTCGGGCCTCTGGGGCAACCTGGACGACGCCGAGTAAGCCCTTCGGATCACGCCATCGAAGGCCGGCCGGTTCGCGCCGGGCCGGCCTTCCTCCCAACCGGACTGCTTCTTTCGCACCATGGCCAACATCCTCATTCCCACCATCGACCGTGATGTGCATGCGGCCGCCGTGGCGCTGGCGCTCGAGCAGCAGGGCCACCGCGCCATCCGCTGGTTCTGCGCCGACTTCCCCGAACAGTGCAGCATCTCGATGTCGCCCGAGGGCGATGCGCCCACCCAGCTCAGCGTGCGCGATGCACAGGGCGTGCTCTTCGACACGCTGCCCGAGATCTGCTGGAACCGCCGGCTGTCGCCGCCCGTCGTGGCTGCCGGCCTGCCTGAAGGCGACCGCCAGTTCGCGTTGCGCGAATCCCAAGTGCTGCTCAGCGGCGCGCTGGGCCTGGCCTCGCAGCATGCCTTCGCTGTCAACGACGTGCACCGCGCCTCGCGCGCCGAGAACAAGGTGCTGCAGCTGTCGGCGGCCCGCGAGCTCGGCTTCACGCTGCCCGACACGCTCGTCTCCAACGACCCCGAGCGCATCCGCCGCTTCTTGCGTCGGCATGAGAAGGGCGGTGCCATCTTCAAGTCCTTCCGCCCGGTGACCTGGGAGTCCGAGGATCGCCTGGCGATGCTCTTCACGGCCCGCGTCGATGAATCCATGCTGCCCGACGACGCGCTGCTGCGCCTGGCGCCAGGCATCTTCCAGGCGCGCGTGCCCAAGGCGTACGAGCTGCGCATCACCTGCATGGGCGAGGAGCTGATGGCCGTCCGGCTGGATTCGCAATCCACCGACCACGGCAAGACAGATTGGCGCGTCGCGCAGCTGGCCGAGCTCGCCATCACGCCGGTCGAGCTGCCGGCCGACCTGCAGCAACGCTGCCGCGCGCTGCTGCGCCGGCTGGGCCTCGTCTTCGGCTGCATCGACGTCATCATCACGCCCGAGGGCGGGCACGTCTTCCTCGAGATCAACCAGATGGGCCAGTTCCTCTGGGTCGAGGAGATGTGCCCCGAGGTGCCGATGCTGCAGACCTTCTGCTCGTTCCTGCTGAGCCGCGACCCGGCCTTCCGGCGCGCGCAGGGCGCGGCCCGGGGGCCCGCCTATGCCGACGTGAAGCGCGCCGCGCTCGACCTGCTCGAAGCCGAGCGCGGCGTGCACCGCCGGCCCGAGCACGACAGCCACGTGGTGCACGAGTGACCATGCCCCTGTTCCGCGAGCAGGCCCTGCAGGCGCAGCGCCTGCGGCAGTTCGGCGCACCGCTGCGGCTGGGCCAGCCCTGGGTGCAGCTGAAGGCCGGGTTGCTCGCCGGCTGGCGCCAGCTCTTCACGCGGACATCGACGCCCCTGCTGCTGCAGGCCGAGGCCAACGAGTGCGGCCTGGCGTGCCTCGCGATGGTCGCGGGCCACCATGGACACGATGTCGACCTCGCCACGCTGCGCGCACGGCATCCGCAGTCGTCGCGCGGCGCCACCCTGGCGGAGCTGATCAAGCTGGCGTCGCGATTGCAGCTGGGAGCGCGGCCGCTGCGCATCGAAGCCGAGCACCTGGGCGAGCTGCCGCTGCCCTGCGTGCTGCACTGGGGATTCAACCACTTCGTCGTGCTCGTGCAGTGCGGCGGGGGCCGTGCGGTGGTCCACGACCCGGCCCAAGGGCGCCGGGAGATGGCATTGCAGGAGCTGGGCGAGCACTTCACCGGCATCGCGCTGGAGCTGTTGCCGGCGCCCGATTTCCAGCGGCATCGCGAGCGGCAGCGCCTTTGCGTCGGGGCACTCGTAGGCCCCGTGCCGGGCCTGGCGCGGCGGGCCGGCCGGGCGCTGCTGCTCACGCTGCTGCTGCAGGGCCTGGTGCTGCTGTCGCCGATGTACCTGCAGTCGGTGGTCGACCAGGCCCTGTCTGCGCAGGACCGCCCGCTGGTCACCACGCTCGGCCTGGCTTTCCTGGGGCTGGCCGTGCTCCAGGCGGTGGTGGCCGCCTTTCGGGGGTGGCTGCTCGCGGCCATCGGCACCGGCCTGAACCTGCAGCTGCAGCGCCGCCTGCTGCAGCACCTGCTGCGCCTGCCGATGGGCTGGTTCCTGCGGCGCCAGACCGGCGAGGTGCTCTCTCGATTCGATTCGCTGCAGGCCATTCAGCGAAGCCTGGGCAGCGGCCTGCTGGAAGCCCTGGTCGATGGCCTGATGGCCATGCTCACGCTGGCCATGATGCTGACGTACAGCGGCAGGCTGGCGCTCGTGCCGATGACCGCGGCCCTCGTCTACGCGGGCATGCGCCTGGCCCTGTACCGGACCATGCGGCGCGCCGCCGAAGATCAGATGACCCGCCTGGCCGCCCAGCATGGCCACCTGCTGGAAAGCCTGCGCGGCATGCAGACGATCAAGCTGATGGCCCACGAGCCGCAGCGCTTCGCACGCTGGAGCAACCTTGCCGTGGACCAGGGAAACGCCGCGCTGCGCGTCGAACGCCTGGGCGTGTTGTCGCAGGCACTAAACGGCGGCCTGTTCGCGATCGAGAACGTGGCCACGATCTGGCTGGGAGCGCTGCTCGTCCTCGGCGGGCAGGGCCTGAGCGTGGGCATGCTCGTCGCCTTCCTGGCGTACAAGACACAGTTCTCCCAACGCGCTGCCGCGCTCATCGACAAGGCGCTGGAGCTGCGCATGCTCGGCTTGCACGCCGAGCGCGTGAGCGACATCGCGCTGGCCACGCCGGAGGAGGCGGGCAGCGACAGCGGCATCGAGGTGGCCGCGAGCCTGGAGCTGAAAGGGCTGAGCTTCGGCTACGAAGGCGAGCCGCCGCTGTTCGAAGGGCTGGACCTTCGCATCGAGCCCGGGGAGTCGGTGGCCATCGTCGGCCCTTCGGGCTGCGGCAAGACCACGCTCGTCAAGCTCATGCTCGGCCTGCTGCAACCCACGGCCGGCCGCATCGAGGTGGGTGGTGTCGCGCTCGAAGAGATCGGCCTCGCGCGCTACCGCGCCGCCGTGGCCGGCGTGATGCAGGAGGATGCGCTCTTCGCCGGCTCCATCGCCGACAACATCAGCTTCTTCGACACCGAGCCCGACCTCGCGCGAGTGCAGGCCTGCGCCCGCCAGGCGGCGGTGCACGAGGACATCGTCGCGATGCCCATGCGCTACGAGACACCGGTGGGCGACATGGGCACCACGCTGTCCGGCGGTCAGAAGCAGCGCCTGCTGCTCGCCCGGGCGTTGTACCGGCGGCCGCGCATCCTCTTCCTCGACGAGGCCACCAGCCACCTCGACGTGGCGCGGGAGCGCAGCGTCAACGATGCGGTGAGCGCGTTGCAGCTGACGCGCATCATCGTGGCGCACCGGCCGGAGACGATCGCGAGTGCCGACCGGGTGGTCGACCTGGGAGCGCCTTCCCTCCGTATCCCTTTGTAATCCGCCCTCCCGAGCCACGGCCTGCTCGACATAATGT
>CAMLGG010000406.1 GCA_946479475.1 uncultured Ideonella sp.
GCCAGGCATGCGGCGCTCGTTGAGGATGTCGGACAGCCGCGCGGCCGTGCGACGGCTGTGCTTCGCTCGCCAGATGACCAGGCTGACGAGCCACGGATATCGATTGAAGCTGGCTGCCTTGCGGTACATCTCGAAGCGCGGCCTCAAGGCATCGAGCCTGGAGCGGTAGTCCGCCAGGACTGCGGCGTCATCCTTCTTCGACAGCAGGCTCTCGGCGGCGCCGATGCCGGTCTCCAACGCCTTTCCGATGCCCTCGCCAGTGAAGGCGTAGGTCGCGCCGGCGGCCTCCCCGGTGACGAGCACGCCTGGTGCTGCTGTCCGTGCGCCTTCAAGGTCGCAGCGCAGCGGTGCGCCCTTGAGCTCGCCCAGGCGCTGGCCTTCGCGCATGAGGCGCGCGGCCAGCGGGTCGACCGCCAGGAAGTCGTCGAACAAGTCCCGCAGGTTGCGCCCCTGGCGACGGCCCCCGAGGCTTCCTGCGGGCACGTCGGCGTGGCTGTCCAGCAGGCCGACGCCGACGTTGAATACGCCGCCCGGGGCCGGAAAGATCCAGCCGTAGCCGCCCCGCATGCGGCGATGCCAGACGAAGCGCAGGTTCGGGATCTCCTGGGCGATGCCCTCGTGTCGAACGTACGTCCGCAACGCCATCGCGCTAGGCGTGCGGCGCTCGCACAGCCCGGCCGACAGGAGTGCGCCGGGCGTTGCTCCGGTGGCCAGCACCAGCCAGTGGCATCCGACCTCCTTCTCCCGGCCGGCTTCGACCAGCCGCGCGCCGATCACGCGGCCGCCGGCATCGTGCAAGGGGCGGACGAAACGGACCGGCGCAGCCATGCGGGCGCCCGCGTCCAACGCAGCCTCGCAGAGGATCGCATCGAGTTCACGGCGCGGCAGGACGGCGAGTTCGCCCTGCACGTCGATGGTGCTGCCTCCCGGCGACACGCAACGAGCCGAATCGACTGGCCTGGCCGCGGCCATCACCTTGTCGTGCACGCCCAGGCGGCGAAGGGCGGCGTGGGTGTCCGGCACCAGGCCGTCGCCGCAGACCTTGTCGCGCGGAAAGGCCTGGGCATCGACCAGCACCACGTCCCGGCCGGCCAGCGCGAGCATCCGGGCGCAGGCGCTGCCCGCCGGGCCGGCGCCCACCACGAGAACCTCACAGCGCGAGGGCAGGGCGGAGGTGGCTTGATTCCATGACGGCGAACTCATCTTGCGCACGATTGTGCCGTCCGCCGAAAAGGAATAGGGGCCCGCGAAGGGCCCCTTGGGATGTTGGAGGGCGCGCCCTCAGTCGCTTTCGCCGCCGAAGATGCCGAGCAGGCTCAGCAAGCTCTGGAACACGTTGTAGATGTCCAGGTACAGCGCCAGCGTGGCGGTGATGTAGTTCGTCTCGCCGCCGTCGATCACGCGCTTGAGGTCGTACACCATGAAGGCCGAGAACAGGCCGATGCACAGCACCGAGATCGTCAGGAACGCGGCGCTGGACTGGACGAAGACGTTGATGATCCCGGCCACCATGATGACAAGCGCACCGACGAACAGGAACTTGCCCATGCCCGACAGGTCGCGCTTGACGACCGAGGCGAGCATGGCCATCGCCAGGAACACCGCCGCCGTCCCGCCGAAGGCCGTCATGACCAGCGCGGTGCCGTTCTTGAAGCCCAGTACCACGCCGATCAGGCGCGAGAGCATCAGCCCCATGAAGAAGGTGAAGGCCAGCAGCATGGCGACGCCGGTGGCCGAATGCTTGGTCTTCTCGATGCCGAACATCAGGCCGTAGGCGCCCACGAGGAAGACGATCAGCCCGACGCCGGGCGTCATGGCGGCGGTGATGCCGGTGGACACGCCGACCCACGCCCCGAGCACGGTGGGGATCATCGACAGGGCCAGGAGCCAGTAGGTGTTGCGCAGCACGCGATTGCGTTGCGCGGCCAGCGAGCCCGTGCCGGCCAGGCCGGTGTAGGTTTGCAGGCTTTCGTTCATGGAACCTCCGTTGGTTGCAGTGGCGCTGCAGGCAGCGCGGCGAGTCAGACCCGCGATGCCGGATTCTAGTTCCGCCACCTTCCGCGCCTGCGCGCAAGTCGCGATTGCGGCGTGGACGGGCGAGCGATCTCGGGCTATAATTTGAAGGTTTAACCGACCCACAGCCACCCAGCGAAACTCCCCTCACGGTTTCCTCTCGAGTCCTGCCCGAGCCCTGCATCTGCAGCAACGCTGCATTGCGACAGGGCGGCAAGTGGGCCGGGGCTGGGTGCGCAAACACCGGAGTTTCCTTTGTTGCCCGCATCGTCCCCCCAGGCGCCTGTGTCCCTGGTGCCTGTCATGGCGCCCGCTCTCCTGGCACTTGCAGACGGCACGGTCTTTACCGGCACCTCGATCGGCTCAGCCGGTCACACGGTCGGCGAGGTGGTGTTCAACACCGCGCTCACCGGCTACCAGGAGATCCTCACCGACCCGAGCTACTGCCGGCAGATCGTCACGCTGACGTATCCGCACATCGGCAACTACGGCGTCAACGCGGAGGATGTCGAGGCGTCGAAGGTCCATGCCGCCGGCCTCATCATCAAGGACCTGCCGGTCCGCGTCTCCAACTTCCGCCACGCTCAGACGCTGAGCGAGTACCTCAAGTCGCAGGGCACGGTGGCCATCGCGGACATCGACACTCGCCGCCTCACCCGCGTGCTCAGGACCCGGGGTGCGCAGAACGGCTGCATCGCCACGTTCGAGCCCGGGCATGTGATCAGTGACGCCGAGGTGGCCGAGGCGGTCGGCCGTGCCAAGGCGGCTCCGAGCATGGCTGGCCTGGACCTGGCGCAGGTCGTCAGCGTCGGACAGCCCTACGAGTGGAGCGAGACCGAGTGGCGCCTGTCCCGAGAAGACGGCACGCCGGGCTACGGCCAGCTCGCCGGCGGCCGCTTCCACGTGGTCGCCTACGACTACGGCGTCAAGCGCAACATCCTTCGCATGCTGGCCGAGCGGGGATGCCGCGTCACCGTCGTTCCCGCCAAGACGCCAGCCTCGGAAGTGCTCAAGCACAAGCCGGACGGCATCTTCCTTTCCAACGGCCCCGGCGACCCGCAGCCGTGCGACTACGCCATCGCGGCCACGCGTGAGCTGATCGACACCGGCCTGCCCGTCTTCGGCATCTGCCTGGGCCACCAGATCATGGCCCTGGCCTCGGGTGCGCGGACCTTCAAGATGAAGTTCGGCCACCACGGCGCCAACCATCCGGTGAAGGACCTGGACACGGGCCGTGTCTCGATCACCAGCCAGAACCACGGCTTCGCCGTCGACGAGAAGACGCTGCCGGCGAACCTGCGCCCCACGCACGTGAGCCTGTTCGACGGCACCCTGCAGGGCCTCGCCCGCACCGACAAACCCGCCTTCTGCTTCCAGGGGCACCCCGAGGCCTCCCCCGGCCCGCACGACATCGGCTACCTGTTCGACCGCTTCGTGGCGTTGATGGAGAAACACTGAAGATGCCCAAGCGCACCGACATCCAAAGCATCCTGATCATCGGCGCCGGCCCGATCATCATCGGCCAGGCCTGCGAGTTCGACTACTCCGGCGCGCA
>CAMLGG010000407.1 GCA_946479475.1 uncultured Ideonella sp.
TGAGCGCCGCCCGGCCGCTCCGCAGGCGCTCGCTCCCCCTTGGGGGGATGGCGCGAAGCGCCTTGGGGGCCAAGTGAGCTCGGCCCTGGCCGCCTGGATGAACGGCGAACGCGTCGGCACCTGGCGCGTCGAGCGGGGCGTCCATCGTTTCGTCTACGACGAGCAGTGGCTGCAATCGCCGCGCAGGCGGTCGCTCTCGCTGTCGATGCCGATCACGCCGGCGCGTGAGAGCCGCGGGCCGGCAGTCGCCCACTACTTCGACAACCTGCTGCCCGACAACGAGCGCATCCGGGCGCGGCTCGCCCGGCGCTTCGGGCTGCACGACGACGATGCGTTCACGCTGCTCGAAGCCATCGGACGCGATTGCGTGGGCGCGGTCCAGCTCCTGCCCGGCGAGGCCGCGCCGAAGGGATGGGAGCGGGTGCAAGCCGAGCCGCTCGATGAAGCGCGCGTCGCGGCCATCCTGCGCGCGGTGCCCACCGGCGCCGGCCCCGGCGCCTGGGACGAAGACGAAGAGCCTTTTCGCCTCTCCATCGCCGGCGCCCAGGAGAAGACCGGCCTGCTGCGTCTGCCGGACGGCCGCTGGGCGCTGCCGCGCGGCGCCACGCCCACGACCCACATCCTCAAGCTGCCGCTGGGCCTGGTGGGCGGTTCACGCCGGGTCGACCTGGGCGATTCGGTGGCGAACGAATGGGCCTGCAGCCGCATCCTCGCCGCGCTCGGGCTGCCCGTGGCGCGCACGGAGATGGCCCGCTTCGAGGACCAGCAGGCGCTCGTCGTCGAGCGCTTCGACCGGGCCTGGATGGACGGTGGCCGCTGGATCGCCCGCCTGCCGCAGGAGGACTTCTGCCAGGCGCTGGGCCTGCCGCCCTCGGCCAAGTACGAAGCCGACGGCGGCCCGGGCATGGCCGCCTGCCTGCGGCTGCTGGGCAGCAGCCGCCAGGCCGCGCAGGACACGGCCGTCTTCCAGCGGGCGCAGCTGGCCTTCTGGCTGCTCGCCGCCACGGATGGCCATGCCAAGAACTTCTCGATCTTCCTCCACGCCGGCGACGCCTACGCCATGACGCCGCTGTACGACGTGCTGTCGATGTGGCCCTACATCGGCGACGGGCCGAACCAGTGGCGTCGCCAGCGCGCGCGCCTGGCGATGGCGATGCGCTCGAAGAACGTCCACTGGGAGCTGGAGCGCATCCACGCCCGGCATTGGCACCAGTGGGCGATGAGGAACGGCGGGACGGCCGCCTGGCAGGCCATGCTCGACCTGGTCGAGCGGGTCGGGGCGGCGCTCGACGATGTCCAGGCGCAGCTGCCATCCGACTTCCCGCCCCGCACCTGGGCCGCGATCGCCGAAGGCATGCGCTGGCACGCCGCGCGGTTCCTCGAGGGCCTCGCCGAGGCGGCGGGCGAGCCCTCGTGAGAACCCCGGGAATGACGCGTCATTCCCGCCCCCAGGGGTCAAGCAAAGTGGCCGAGCCGCGCGCTCAGTACGGCGTCAGCCTGAAGGTCTGCAGGCCCTCGGTGAGCACGAAACTGCCCGCCAGGATCTGGCCGCGCTCGTTGATGGCGATGCCATGCGTCAGCCGGTAGCTCTTGCCGGCGCCGTCGCGGCAGCCGTCGGCGTCCAGCAGGGTGTTGAGGTCGATCGGCTCGTCCTCGTAGCCGGGCCAGACGAGGGCGGCCCTATCGACAGCTTCGAGGCTGCCCACCACGGTGCCGGCATCGTTGATGTCGTTCGCCCGCGAGTTGGCCCCGCCGGCGGGCGGCTTGAGATCGAACAACACGCCCTGCTTCCAGCCGATGGGGCGGTAGGGCTCCGTGCCGGTCCCGATGCTGCTGTAGCCGACCACGACGTCGTCCCTGTTGACCGCCATCGCTTCGGACGTGCTTCCGTAGGCCGAGGCTCCCAGGTCCATCAGGCTGGCGCGGCCGTCGGTCCATTGCACCGCGTGCCAGCTCCCCAGACTGGCCTCGCTCGCGCCGACGACCGTGCCGGTGGGGCCGATCGCGTTAGCCCAGCTGGCGGTTCGGCGCCTCCCGTTGGGCCCGTCGAGCGCGCCCAGATCGACGATTCGACCGCCGCTCTTCCACAGCACTGCATGCCGAACGTCCCAGTCGTTGGTGCTGAAGCCGACGATCCTGCCGTGGGCGTTCATCCCGGCGGCGCGGGAGTCGGCGGTGGGCGCATCGGTCAGCCCGGGCAATGCGACCGGCCCGCCGCTGATCCAGCGGTAGGCGTGCTCGTGCCCAAGGTAGGTGACCCGGCCCACCAGGTCGCCCGCTGTGTGGATGGCCAGGGCCTCGCCGGCCGGCTGGTCCATGCCGTCCGGATTGGCCAGGGCCTGCGGCCGTCGGTCGGCCCAGACGGCCGCATGCCAGTCATCGTGGTCGGGGCGATAGGCGCCGGCGACGGTGCCGTCGCCGGCCAGGTCCGTCACGTTCGCGTAGGCCTGCAGCAGGCGTTCGCAGCGGTAGGTGGTCGGCTCGGCGGCGAAGACGGTGCCGCAGGCAGCGGCGAGCGCGAGGAGGGGCAGGCTGGCTTTCACGGGTTCGGTCTCCCTGGCTGTGTGGACCGGGACGACTCTAGGAGTGCTCCAAACCCCGCCGCCCCCCTAGGTTTGCACTTGCCACCCGGGTCGCGACCGGCGACAGGCCCGCCCAGAAAGACGAAAGGGCCCGCAGGCCCTTTCTGTGGTGCGAACGCCGAGCTCACTTGGCGATCACGCGCACCATCTCCAGCACCTTGTTCGAGTAGCCCCACTCGTTGTCGTACCAGGCCACGACCTTGACGAAGGTCTTGTCCAGCGCGATGCCGGCCTCGGCGTCGAAGACCGAGGTCATGGCCTCGCCGCGGAAGTCGGTGGAGACCACCTTGTCCTCGGTGTAGCCGAGCACGCCCTTCATCGAGCCGGCGGCGGCCGCCTTCATCGCGTTGCAGATGTCGTCGTAGCTGGCTTCCTTCAGCAGCTCGACGGTCAGGTCGATGACCGACACGTCGGACGTCGGCACGCGGAAGCTCATGCCGGTGAGCTTCTTGTTCAGCTCGGGGATCACCACGCCCACCGCCTTGGCGGCGCCGGTCGACGACGGGATGATGTTCTCGAGGATGCCGCGGCCGCCGCGCCAGTCCTTGTTCGACGGGCCGTCGACGGTCTTCTGCGTCGCGGTGGCGGCGTGCACGGTGGTCATCAGGCCGCGCTTGATGCCCCACTTGTCGTTCAGCACCTTGGCCACCGGTGCCAGGCAGTTGGTGGTGCAGCTGGCGTTGGAGATGATGGCCTGGCCGGCGTAGGTCTTGTCGTTGACGCCGTAGACGAACATCGGCGTGTCGTCCTTCGACGGCGCCGACATGACCACCTTCTTCGCGCCGGCGGCGATGTGCTTCTCGGCCGTCTCCTTCGTGAGGAACAGGCCGGTCGACTCGACCACCACGTCGGCACCGACTTCGCCCCACTTCAGCTCGGCCGGGTCCTTCACCGCGGTCAGGCGGATCCGCTTGCCGTTGACGATCAGCGTGTTGCCATCGACCGCGACCTCGCCCTTGAAGCGGCCGTGCACGCTGTCGT
>CAMLGG010000408.1 GCA_946479475.1 uncultured Ideonella sp.
GAGTACGTGAAGAACAACGAGATCGTGCTCAACGTCGGCTTCGAGGCCACCAGCGGCCTCAAGCTCGGCAATGACTACATCGAGTTCAAGGCCCGCTTCGGTGGCGTCGCGCGCGAGATCATCGTGCCGGTCGACCACGTGGTCGCGATCTACGCCCGCGAGAACGGGCAGGGCATGGCCTTCCCGATGCCCACCGGCTCGCCGGAAGGCGCGCCCGCCGGCGTGGCCCTGGCGAGCGAAAGCGGCGAGGCCAGCGGCTCGCGGCCCGGCCGCGGGCTGCGGCTGGCGCGCGCAGACAGCGCGGGCACGGCCACCAACCCTCCGGGCACGACTGCCGACAGCGGCGAAGGCGACGATGAACCCCCGCCGCCCCCGCGCCCAGCACTCAAGCGCGTGAAGTGAAGGCGGGCCGGTCGCCGCCTAGAATCAAGCACTTGGCCGTGCCGGCTTAGCTCAGCTGGTAGAGCAACCGCCTTGTAAGCGGTAGGTCATCCGTTCGATTCGGATAGCCGGCACCATGCCATTGCTGCGCGTGACCTCCATCGCCGCCGGGCCTGCCCTGGACGACTGATCCGCCCCGGGGGCCGACACTGCAGGCGGCGCAGGGGCCGTCATTCACGCCTGCGCGGATTGAACCTTGACGCGCAGTGCAGTAGTCTTCCACCCCCGCTCGGCCAATGCCTGTTCGATCGCGGGCAGGCACTGGCGAAGCTTCGCGGCCACCGCGCCGTTGGGCACGAGCAGGTTCCAGCCGGTCTCGTCCAGCACGCCCGCGCGCACATGGGTCTTCAAGCCCGGCGGCAGCACCTGGCGGACGGTTTCCATCCGCGCCTCGGCTTCCTTCAGCCGCTGCAGCAGCTGCGCCAGCGTCGTGCTGGCGTCGAGCGCTTCGTTGATAGGGCGGGTATGAGGGCCGGAAGGGGTGGGAGCAGCAGGGCACATCGGGCCCAGGAGTTTAGCGATGCAGATCTTGATCACCCACAGCAGCCTGGCGCGGACCCGGGTGCTGAGCCTCAGCCGCCTGCAGATCGGCCTGGCGCTGGCCGCTCTGGTCCTGGCCCTGCTGCTGCTTTCCGGTGCCGTCTACCACTTCATCTTCCTCAAGGCTGCCCGCGAGGGCTGGCCCGTGGTCAGCCAGCTGGTGCGGCTGGTGGTGCGCGACGAGATCGCCCAGCGCGAGCGCTACATGCAGACCAACCTCGACGCGATGGCCAAGAAGGTCGGCGAGATGCAGGCCCGCATGATCAACCTGGAGGCCATGGGCGAGAGGGTCACGGGCCTGGCGGGCGTCAAGCCTGACGAGCTCAAGGCCCTGCAGCGGCCGGCCACGGAGCCCGACCGGGCGGGCACCCGGCCCGCGGGCCAGGGCGGCCCGTACGTGCCGCTGTCGCATCCCAGCCTGGAGCAACTGGACAAGACCCTGAGCGCGCTGGAGCAGGTGGCCGACCAGCATGGCGACGTCCTCACCCTGGCCGAGTCGCGCCTGCTGGAGTCCCGGCTGAAGTCGCTGATGATCCCGAACACCCGTCCGGTCGAGGCGCCGGTCGGCTCCGGCTTCGGCTTCCGGATCGATCCGATCACGGGCCGCACGGCCCTGCATACCGGGCTCGACTTCTCCGCCGACCCGGGCACCCCCATCCTGGCCGCCGCGGGCGGGATGGTCACTTCGACCGACTACCACCCGCAGTACGGCAACCTGCTCGAGATCGACCACGGCAACGGCCTGAGCACGCGCTACGCCCACACCCAGCGCATCCTGGTCAAGGTGGGCGACCTCATCAAGCGTGGCCAGCCGGTGGCGCTGGTGGGCAACACCGGCCGTTCCACCGGCCCGCACCTGCACTTCGAGGTGCTGGTGGACGGCGTGATGCAGGATCCGGCCAAGTTTCTCGCGGCCGCCCCCGCGCCGGCCACGACGGCCGCACTGGCAGGCGGCACATCGGTCGCGCCTGCCGCGGCCGTGGCGATCGCGCCCGCACGGCGGCACTGAAGGGCCGAAACCCGGGTGCTAAACTCGCCCGCTTTCGCGCCCGTGTTCGCCCGGCCCGCATGGGTCGCCGCAGCCGGGCGCGCAGCACAACGAAACCTGCTGTCCGAAGGGGCGCCGCCCCGGCTTGCGGGCTGAACTTGCGAAACGGGCCTTGCGCCCCCAAGTCAGCAGGCAGTGCGCGGCTCGCCGGCGAAGGCCCACCGCCCGCCCGGACCCGACCGACAGCCTTCATTCGCAGCGCCGCATGTTGCCCAAGCTCCTGACCCAGATTTTCGGCAGTCGCAACGACCGCCTGCTCAAAGGCTACCGTCGCACGGTCGAGGCGATCAACGCCTTGGAGCCGAAGTTCGCGACGCTCGACGATGAGGCGCTGAAGGGCAAGACGGCCGAGTTCCGCGAGCGCCTGACCAAGGGCGAGACGCTCGACGACCTGCTGCCCGAGGCGTTTGCTGCCGTCCGCGAGGCCAGCAAGCGCACGCTGAAGATGCGGCACTTCGATGTGCAGCTCATCGGCGGCATGGCGCTGCACGCCGGCAAGATCGCCGAGATGCGCACCGGCGAGGGCAAGACGCTGACCGCGACGCTGGCGGTCTACCTCAATGCGCTACCCGCCAAGGGCGTGCACGTGGTGACGGTGAACGACTACCTTGCCCGTCGCGATGCCGAGTGGATGGCCAAGGTCTACAACTTCCTCGGCCTTTCGGTGGGCGTGAACGTCCCCGGCATGGACCGCGCCGAGAAGCAGGCGGCCTACGGCTCGGACATCACCTACGGCACCAACAACGAGTACGGCTTCGACTACCTGCGCGACAACATGGTCCACGACGCGGCCGATCGTGTGCAGCGTCCCCTGGCCTACGCGATCGTCGACGAGGTGGACTCGATCCTGATCGACGAGGCCCGCACGCCGCTCATCATCTCGGGCCAGGCCGAGGATCACACCGACCTGTACGTGCGCATCAACGCGGTCGTGCCGAAGCTGAAGAAGCAGATCGGCGAGGCCGACCCGCGCACCGGCGAGGGCGTGGTCGAGCCGGGCGACTTCACGGTGGACGAGAAGAGCCACCAGGTCTTCCTGACCGAGGACGGCCACGAGAACGCCGAGCGCATCCTTTCCGAGGCGGGCTTGCTCGCAGAAGGCGCCAGCCTGTACGACCCGGCCAACATCACGCTGATGCACCACGTGTATGCGGCGCTGCGGGCCAACCATCTCTACCACCGCGACCAGCACTACGTGGTGCAGAACGGCGAGGTGGTCATCGTCGACGAGTTCACCGGCCGCCTGATGACGGGCCGCCGCTGGTCCGACGGCCTGCACCAGGCGGTCGAGGCCAAGGAAGGCGTGCAGATCCAGAGCGAGAACCAGACCCTCGCCTCGATCACCTTCCAGAACTACTTCCGCATGTACGGCAAGCTGTCGGGCATGACCGGCACGGCCGACACCGAGGC
>CAMLGG010000409.1 GCA_946479475.1 uncultured Ideonella sp.
CCCCGCGCCACGACAAGCCCGGGCGCGTCCGGCCGGCTTCGAAGGCCTGCGCTGATCCAGCGCAACTCGCCGGGCCCGCGCCTGCCTAGATTGGCCGCTGCGGCCGGTGGCACCCGCCGGCGCTAGCCATCCAAAGGAGACAAGCATGAGTCTGGCGCGACCCGCAACTCAAGCCTCGCCAGGGAGACCCGCGAGCAGCACCCCATCGGCCAGCCGCGCGACGGCAGGCGCCTCGCGCACCCTGCGCCTGCCGGCCCTCACCGCCCTGGTGATCGGCTCGATGATCGGCAGCGGCATCTTCAGCCTGCCGCAGAACATGGCCAGCGGCGCCGGCGCGGGCGCCGTGGTGCTGGGCTGGCTCATCACCGGCGCCGGCATGCTGGCGCTGGCCTTCGTCTACCAGTCGCTGGCGATGCGCCAGCCGGCCCTCGACAACGGCGTCTACGCCTATGCCCGGGCCAGCGGCGGCGACCTCGTCGGCTTCTCCTCGGCCTGGGGCTACTGGATCAGCGCCTGGATAGGCAACGCCAGCTACCTGGTGATCTTCTTCGCCGCGCTGGCCACCTTCTTCCCGCAGTTCGGCGAGGGCAACAACACCACCGCCATTGCCGCGGCCTCCGTGCTGCTGTGGGCGGTGCACGCTCTCACGCTGGCCGGCGTGCGCAGCGCCGCCTTCGCCAACCTGCTGACCACGGTGGCCAAGCTGGTGCCGCTGCTGCTGTTCGTCGCGCTCGCGGCAGCCGCCTTCAGCATCGACACTTTCTCCACCGCCTACTGGGGCGCTCCCGCGCTCGGCAGCGTCCTCGACCAGGTCAAGAGCACCATGCTGATCACCGTGTGGGTCTTCATCGGCATCGAGGGGGCCAGCGTGTACTCGGCGCGGGCGGAACGGCGGGCCGACGTGGGACGAGCGACGCTGCTCGGCTTCGTCGTCGTGCTGGCCCTGCTGATGGGCGTGTCGCTGCTGTCGCTCGGCATCCTGGGCCAGCCTGAGCTGGCGGCGCTGAAGAACCCGTCGATGGCCGGCGTGCTCGAACGTGTCACCGGGCCCTGGGGTGCCAAGCTGGTGAGCATCGGCCTCGTCGTCTCGGTGGGCGGTGCGCTGCTCGCCTGGATCCTGCTGGCGGCGGAGACGCTCTTCACGCCGGCGCGCGAAGGACTGATGCCCCGGCTGCTCTCGCACGAGAACGCCAAGGCCTCGCCCGCCGCCGCGTTGTGGGTCACCAACGGCCTGACGCAAGCCATGTTGCTGCTCACGCTGTGGGCGAGTGCCACCTACCAGGCGCTGATCATGCTGGCGACCTCGATGATCCTGGTGCCCTACCTGTTCACCGGCATCCATGCGGTGCGCTCGGCCTTCAGGGGCACGGGCTACGAGGCAGCCGAGGGCCGCGGCCGCGACGTCCTCCTGGCTTCGTTCGCCACGCTCTACTGCGTCTGGCTGCTGTACGCCGCCGGTCCGAAGTACCTGCTGCTCAGCGCCCTGCTGTATGCGCCCGGGCTGGCGGTCTTCGCCTGGGCCCGGCGCGAGCGGGGCGAGCCGGCCTTCCGCGCCGCCGAAGGCGTGGTGGCGGCCATCCTGCTCGCGGCGGCCGCCCTGGCCGGCTGGATGCTGCTGAACGGGACGCTCACGCTGTGATCGCCGGCGACTTCCCCCTGCCCGACGGCCCGCTCGTCGTCGTGGCCCTGGGCGGCAACGCACTGCTCAAGCGCGGCGAGCCGCTGGACGCGCCGACCCAGCTGCACAACGTTCGCCAGGCCGCTGCCCAGATAGCGCAGCTCGCGTCCGGCCGGCGGCTGGTGGTCACCCATGGCAACGGCCCGCAGGTGGGCCTGCTCGCGCTGCAGGCGGAGGCCTATCGCGAGGTGCCGCCCTACCCGCTCGACGTGCTCGGCGCGGAGTCCGAGGGCATGGTGGGCTACCTGCTGGAGCAGGAGATCGCCAACCGCCTGCCGGCGGGCCGAGGCATCGCCACGCTGCTCACGCGGGTGGCGGTCGACCCCGCCGACCCCGCCTTCCAGTGGCCGACCAAGCCCATCGGGCCGGTGTTCGACACCGATCGGGGCGAGGCCCTGGCGCGCGAACGCGGCTGGACCATGGTGCCCGACGGCGCCGGCGTGCGTCGCGCGGTGGCTTCGCCGAAGCCACGCGAGGTGCTGGCACTGCCCTCGGTGAGGGTGCTGCTGCAATCGGGCGCGGTGGTGGTCTGCGCCGGTGGCGGCGGTGTGCCGGTGGCCCGCTCCGGCCCGGCCGAGCCGTACCAGGGCGTCGAGGCGGTCATCGACAAGGACCTCGCGGCGAGCCTGCTGGCCCGCCGCCTCGAGGCCTCGCTGCTGCTCATCGCGACCGATGTGCCGGCTGTGGTGCTCGACTGGGGAACGCCTCAGGCCCGGGCGGTGCGGCGCGCCTCGCCCGACGCCCTGCAGGGCCTGCCCTTCGCCGCCGGCTCCATCGGGCCGAAAGTGGAGGCGGCCTGCGAATTCGCCCGCGCCACCGGCTGCCCGGCGGTCATCGGCTCGCTGGACGATGTCGAGCGGCTGGTCGCGGGGGAGGCCGGCACCTGGGTCGACCGCAAGTTCAAGGGCCTCGCGCTGGAGTGATCACACCGGATCGCGGGCGATCGGGCACGACATGCAGTGCCCGCCCCCTCGCCCGCGGCCGAGCTCGGCGCTGGGGATGGTGATGACCTCCACGCCCGCCTTGCGCAGCAGGGTGTTGGTGTAGGTGTTGCGGTTGTAGGCCACCACCACGCCGGGCGCCAGCGCGAGGACGTTGTTGCCGTCGTCCCACTGCTCGCGCTCGGCCTCGTAGCTGTCGCCGCCGGTCGCCACGCTGCGCAGCCGCGGCACCCCCAGCAGCGAGGCCAGCAGCGGCAGCAGGGGCTCCCGCTCAGCGACGAACTCGAGCTCCCCTTCTCGCTGACCGGGGCCGATGGAGGTGCAGCGGATGCCGTCGACGATCTCGGGGAAGACCGTCACCAGGTCCGCATCGCAGAAGGTCATGACCGTGTCCAGGTGCATGGCACCGCGGCTGCGGGGCAGCTTGGCGGCCACCACCCGCTCGGCGGCGCCGGCCGCGAAGAGCGAACGCGCCAGCAGCGAGACCGCCTGCGGCGTGGTGCGTTCGCCCATGCCGACCAGCACGATGCCGCGGCCGACAGGCATCACGTCGCCGCCTTCGAGCGTGGCCGCGCCGTGGTCGCCTTCGGGGTCGCCCCACCACACCGGCGCCGTCTGCACGAAACGCGGATGGAAGCGGTAGACGGCCTTCATCAGCAGCGTCTCGGCGCGGCGGGCGGGCCAGTGCATCGCATTGAGCGTCACGCCGCCGTAGACCCAGCAGCTGGTGTCGCGGGTGAACATCGCGTTGGGCAGCGGCGGGACGATGAAATCCGCCGGATCGAGGAAGTGCGCCAGCCCGGCCGCCAGCTCGAA
>CAMLGG010000410.1 GCA_946479475.1 uncultured Ideonella sp.
GCGGTCCGCGCCCTGCATCAGGCCGTCGAGCATCTCGACCACGTCCAGGCGAGCGCCGAGCGTGGAGTAGACCGTGCCCATCTCCAGGCCGATGATCCCGCCGCCGACGACGAGCATCTTCCTGGGCTGGCCGCGCAGCTCGAGCGCACCGGTCGAATCGACGATGCGCGGGTCATCGGGGAAGAACGGCAGGCGCACCGCCTGGGAGCCGGCGGCGATGATGCAGTGCCTGAAGCGGATCGTCTTGTTGGTGCCGGTCTTGGCCTGGCCTTCGCCCGTGGTCTCCTCGACCTGCACGTGGTGCGGGTCGACGAAGCTGCCGTAGCCGCGGACCACCGTGACCTTGCGCATCTTGGCCATGGCCGACAGGCCGCCGGTGAGCTTGCCCACCACCTTGGCCTTGTGGGCGCGCAGCTTGTCGATGTCCACGCTGGGCTCGCCGAAGGAGATGCCGAGGGCATCCATGTGGCTGACCTCGTCCATCACCGCCGCGACGTGCAACAAGGCCTTCGAAGGGATGCAGCCGACGTTCAGGCACACGCCGCCGAGGGTGGCGTAGCGCTCGACGAGCACCGTCTTCATGCCCAGGTCGGCGGCGCGGAAGGCGGCTGAGTAGCCGCCGGGGCCAGCGCCCAGCACCAGCATGTCGCACTCGATGTCGGCTCCGCCGGCGTAGCTCGCGGCGGCAGGCGCGGCCACGGCGGCAGGCGCTGGCGGCGGCCCCGGGGGCGGCGGGGCGGACGGAGCCGGCGGCGGGCCCGGGGGCGGCGGCGCCGAGCCGGCGCCTTCCGCTTCGAGCACGAGGATGGGGCTGCCCTGGCTGACCTTGTCGCCCAGCTTGACCTTGAGCTCCTTGACCACGCCGGCGTGGCTCGAGGGGATCTCCATCGAGGCCTTGTCGCTCTCGACGGTGATCAGGCTCTGCTCGGTCTTCACCGTGTCGCCGGGCTTGACCAGCAGCTCGATGACGCCGACGTCCTTGAAATCGCCGATGTCCGGCACCTGCACTTCGATCGTTGCCATGTGCATTCAGCTCCTGATCAGAGTGCGATGCGACGGAAGTCGCCCAGCAGGGATGCGAAGTAGACGTTGAAGCGCGCGGCCGCGGCGCCGTCGATGACGCGGTGGTCCCACGACAGCGAAAGCGGCAGGATCAGGCGCGGCACGAACTGCTTGCCGTCCCAGCGCGGCTCCATGCTGCTCTTGCACACGCCCATGATGGCCACCTCGGGCGCATTGATGATGGGCGTGAAGTAGCGGCCGCCGATCCCGCCCAGCGAGCTGATGCTGAAGCAGCCGCCGGTCATGTCGGCGGGGCCGAGCTTGCCGTCGCGCGCCTTCTTGGCCAGCTCCGACATCTCCTGGCTGATCTGCAGGATGCCCTTCTTGTCGGCGTCCTTGATCACCGGCACCACGAGGCCGTTGGGCGTGTCCGCCGCGAAGCCGATGTGGAAGTAGTTCTTGAGCACCAGGGTGTCGCCGTCGAGCGACGAATTGAACTCGGGGAACTTCTTCAGCGCGGCGACCGCCGCCTTGATCATGAAGGCCAGCATCGTCACCTTGATGCCGGACTTCTCGTTCTCCTTGTTCAGCTGGACGCGGAAGGCCTCGAGCTCGGTGATGTCCGCGTCGTCGTGGTTGGTGACGTGCGGGATGACCACCCAGTTGCGGTGCAGGTTCGCGCCGCTGATCTTCTTGATGCGGCTGAGGTCCTTGCGCTCGACCGGGCCGAACTTGGTGAAGTCCACCTTGGGCCAGGGCAGCAGGCCGGGGAAGGCGCCGCCACCCGCAGCCCCTGAAGCGCCGGCCGGCGCCTTGGCCTTCTGGGCCGCCGTCTGCTGGTCGCCGGCCATGACCTTCTTGACGAAGTTCTGGACGTCGTCCTGCGTGATGCGACCCTTGGGACCGCTGCCGGCCACCTCGGCCAGCGGCACGCCCAGTTCGCGGGCGAGGCGGCGGATCGAAGGCGACGCGTGCGGCAGCTTGCCTTGCGGCGCGGTCGGCTCGTGGGCCGGCAGTGAAGCGGTCGGCGCAGTGCGCTCGACGGGCGTGCTGGCCATCGCCGGCCCGGGCGCCGCCGCTTCAGCCGCGGCCGGCACGGGCGCCGACGCGGTAGCCGGCGCGCCGCCTGCGCACTAGAGGATCGCCAACAGCGAGCCTTGGCTGACCTTGTCGCCCAACGCGACCTTGAGCTCCTTGACCACGCCGGCGTGCGAGGAGGGGATCTCCATCGAAGCCTTGTCGCTCTCGACGGTGATGAGCGACTGCTCCGCCTTGACCGTGTCGCCCGGCCTGACGAGCAGCTCGATGACCGCCACGTCCTTGAAGTCGCCGATGTCGGGCACCTTCACCTCGATGCGGCCTCCGGCGGCCGGGGCCGCGGCTGGCTCGGGGGAGGCGACGGGCGCAGGAGCCGGTGCCGTCGCGGCCGGCGCGGGCGGCGGCCCGGGAGGAGGCGGGGCGGAGGCACCGTTGGCCGCCTCCAGCAGCAGGAGCAGGGAACCTTCGCTGACCTTGTCGCCGAGCCCGACCTTGACCTCCTTGACCACGCCGCCGTGCGACGAGGGGATCTCCATCGAGGCCTTGTCGCTTTCGACGGTGACCAGGCTCTGTTCGGGCTTCACCGTGTCGCCGGGCTTGACCAGCAGCTCGATGACGGCCACGTCCTTGAAGTCCCCGATGTCGGGGACCTTCACTTCGACCAATGCCATTGTTCTTGTCTCCTGGCCGCTTTACGCGTAGAGCGGATTGATCTTGTCGGCGTTGATGCCGTACTTCTTCATCGCCTCGGCGACCTTGGAAACCGGCACGCTGCCCTCGTCGGCCAGGGCCTTCAGCGAAGCGACGACGATGTAGTGGCGGTTGACCTCGAAGTGCTCGCGCAACTTGTAGCGGAAGTCGCTGCGGCCGAAGCCGTCGGTGCCGAGCACCTTGTAGGTACGCCCCTTGGGCATGAAGGCGCGGATCTGCTCCGCGTAGTTCTTCATGTAGTCGGTCGAGGCGATCACGGGGCCGACCTGCTTGTCGAGCTGCTGCGCGACGAAGGGCACGCGCGGCGTCTCGGTCGGGTGCAGGAGGTTCCAGCGCTCCACGTCCTGGCCGTCGCGGGCAAGCTCGTTGAAGCTCGGGCAGCTCCAGACGTTGGCGGCCACGCCCCACTCTTCTTCCAGCAGCTTCCTGGCGGCGATCGACTCGCGCAGGATGGTGCCGGAGCCGAGCAGGTTGACGCGCGGCGTCTTCTTGGCCCCTTCTTCCAGGAGGTACATGCCCTTGATGATCTGCTCCTCGGTGCCGGGCTTGAGGCCGGGCATCGGGTAGTTCTCGTTGAGCAGGGTGATGTAGTAGAAGACGTTCTCCTGCCTCTCGACCATGCGCTTCAGGCCGTGGTGCATGATCACGCCCACTTCGTGCGCGAAGGTCGGGTCGTAGCT
>CAMLGG010000411.1 GCA_946479475.1 uncultured Ideonella sp.
GCCACTGGCCCGGCGCGGCCTGCAAGGCGGCCCCTGGCAAGGGGCCGTGGGGGCCCTATGTCACCAGATGCGGATGCGCTCCTCCGGCGCCTTGAACATCTTGTCGCCGGGCTTGGTGCCGAAGGCCTGGTGGAAGCCGTCGTGGTTCACGGCGGCGCCGTTGGCGCGGTATTCGGGCGGCGAGTGCGGGTCCATGGTGAGCAGTTGCAGCGAGCGCTCTTCACGTACCTTCTCGCGCCAGGCCTGCGACCAGCCGAGGAAGAAGCGCTGGTCGCCCGTGAAGCCGTCGATCACCGGCGCCGGCTTGCCGCCCAGCGAGCGCCGGTAGGCCTTGTAGGCGATCTGCAGGCCGGAGAGGTCGGCGATGTTCTCGCCCAGCGTGAGCTTGCCGTTGAGGTGCTTGCCGGGGAGGGGCTCGTAGCCTTCGTACTGGGCGACCAGCTTGGCCCCCACCGCCTCGAAGGCCTTGCGGTCGTCGTCGGTCCACCAGTTGCGCAGCACCCCGTCGCCATCGAACTGGCTGCCCTGGTCGTCGAAGCCGTGGCTGATCTCGTGGCCGATCACCGCGCCGATGGCGCCGTAGTTGGTCGCGTCGTCGGCGGCCATGTCGAAGAACGGCGGTTGCAGGATGGCGGCCGGGAAGACGATCTCGTTCAGGCTCGGGTTGTAGTAGGCGTTGACCGTCTGCGGCGTCATGCCCCACTCGCTGCGGTCCACCGGCTTGCCGGCCTTGGCGGCGATGCGGTTCCACTCGAAGCGGGCCGCTCGCTGGCTGTTGCCGATCGCATCGCCCGCCTTCACCTCGAGCTTGCCGTAGTCACGCCACTTGTCGGGGTAGCCGATCTTGGTCATGTACTTGCTCAGCTTGTCCTGGGCCTGCGCCTTGGTGGCCGGCGTCATCCAGCTCAGGCCGTCGATCGACTCGCGGTAGGCGGCCAGCAGGTTGCCCACCAGGGCCTGCATGCGGGCCTTGTATTCCGGCGGGAAGTACTGGGCCACGTAGAGCTGGCCGACCGCCTCGCCGAGCGCGCCGTTGAGCTCGGCGATGGCCTGCTGCCAGCGCGGCTTCTGCTCCTTGGCGCCCGTCAGCGCGGTGCCGCGGAAGGCGAAGCGGGCGTCGCGGAAGGCCTGGGGCAGCAAGGGCGCAGCGTCGTCCAGAGCGTGCAGCTTGAAGTACAGCTTCCAGTCGTCCAGCGGCACCTCGGAGTACATCTTGCCCACCGCCGTCACCTCGCTGGGCTGCGAGATCGACAGGCGCTCGACCTGGCCCAGGCTCGCGGCCTGGAGGAAGGTCTTCCAGTCGAAGCCCGGCGCGGCCTTCTCGAGCTCGGCCACCGTCATCGGGTTGTAGATCTTGACCGGGTTGCGGTTCTCGACCTTGTCCCAGTGGGCCTCGGCGATGCGCTCCTCGATGGCCATCACGCGCCGGGCGACGCCGGCCGGGTCCTTCAGGCCGGCCAGGGTCGCCAGGGTGGTGAGGTAGGTCTCGTAGGCGGCGCGGGCCTTGGACAGGCGCTCGTCGTCCTTCTTCAGGTAGTAGTCGCGGTCCGGCATGCCGAGGCCGCCCTGCCAGGTCAGGGCCTGGTTCATGGTCGGGTTCTTGAAGTCGGCCATGACATACAGCTGCACCGGCGTCTCCAGCCGGCCCTGCACCGAGCCCATCCAGCGGGCCAGGTCCTTCGGCGTCTTGATCGCTTCGATCTCGGCCAGCAGGGGCCTGGCGGGCGCGAAGCCGGCCTTGTCGATGGCGTCGGTGTCCAGGTAGGTGGCGTAGAAGGCGCCGACCTTGTGCTCGACGGTGCCCGGCGTGAGCTTCTTGTCCTTCAGGCCGTCGACGATCGTGCGCACGCGCTGGTCCGACAGGTCGCGCAGCTGGATGAAGGTGCCGTACTCCGGCTTGTCGGCCGGGATCTCGGTGTTCTTGATCCAGTTGCCGTTGACGGCGCGGAACAGGTCGTCCTGGGCGCGGACGGCGGGATCGAAGCCCGGCTGGTCGAGGCCCGAGGTGGGCGCGGCGGCGACAAGGCTGCTCATGGCCAATTGGACGAGCACGGCGGCGGTCGTCAGTCTCAGGGTTTTCATCAGGGCAGGGCTTTCCATCAAGCAAAAGGCGCCGCGGGTTGCGGCGCCAGGTCGTTGGCCGGCGGGGTGCGGGTGGCACCCGTGGAAGGGCCGACCATAGCGGGAAGCGGCCGGTGACGCGATCCGGGAGAGGACGGAGCGCGCCATCGTGCGATGAAAGCGCGATACGCCCGATGAACGTCAGCCCACCGGCTCGGCCACCCGCTGGGCGAGATGGGCCAGGGCCTCGTCCACCTGGTCGACCAGCACCAGGCACAGGTCGCCCGGCTGCAGGCGAGAAAGCGCCGTGTCGATGGCGACGAACTCGCCGCGGATCTCCTCCACGTGGCGGGTGCGCGGCGCGCCGTCCAGGCCCTGGCGCAGCAGGGCGATGACTTCGCCGTCCTCCCGGCCGCGCTGGCAGGCGTCCTGGTAGAGGATCACCTCGTCGAAGGCCCGGCCGAGGATCTGGGTCTGCTCGCGGATGTCCTCGTCGCGGCGGTCGCCGGCGCCGGAGATGACCACCGAGCGACGGTTGCCGGGCATGGCGTCCACGGCCTGCACCAGGGCGCGCATGGCGTCAGGGTTGTGGCCGTAGTCGGCGATCAACGTGGCGCCGCGGTAGTCCATGACGTTGAAGCGGCCCGGCGCGTTGTCGGCGTCGTTGAGGAAGCTCGCCAGGCCCGAGCGGATCGCATCCCAGCTCAGCCCCGCGCCCCATGCGGCAGCGATGGCCGCCATCGCGTTGTCGACCTGGAAGCCGATGGTGCCGTGGCGGGTCAGCGGGATGTCGCGCAGGGCGACGAACTCGCGCCAGTTCCCTTCGGCCGCGACGATCTGGTCGCCCTCGACATAGACGCAGCGCTGGCCTTGCGCGCGATGCGTGGCCAGCACCGGGTGATGCCTGTCCTGGGCGAAGTAGATGATGCCGCCGGGGCAGGTCGGCGCCATGCTCACGCAGTGCGGGTCGGTGGCGTTGAGCACCGCATAGCCGGTGGCGGCCACGTTCTGCACGATCACCCGCTTGAGCACCGCCAGGTCCTCGACCGTGGTGATGTAGTTCAGGCCCAGGTGGTCGCCCGCGCCGATGTTGGTCACCACGGCCACCTGGCAGCGGTCGAAGCCCAGGCCCTCGCGCAGCAGGCCGCCGCGCGCGCATTCGAGCACGGCGGCGTCGGCCTCGGGGTGGGCCAGGGCGTTGCGCGCGCTCCTGGGGCCGGAGCAGTCGCCGCTGTCGATCTGGCGGCCGTTGACGTACACGCCGTCGGTGTTGGTCATGCCCACGCGCAAGCCCTGCGCGGTGAACAGGTGCGCAATCAGGCGCGCGGTGGTGGTTTTGCCGTTG
>CAMLGG010000412.1 GCA_946479475.1 uncultured Ideonella sp.
CACCGCGTTCGCGGAGAGGGCCAGCGCACCCGCCTCATCGGCCGCGAGCGCGGCTACCACGGCGTCAACTTCGGCGGCATCTCGGTCGGCGGCATGGTTGCCAACCGCAAGATGTTCGGCGCGATGCTGGCCGGTGTCGACCACATCCGCCACACGCACGACCTGGCGCGCAACGCCTTCAGCGTCGGCCAGCCGGCCCACGGCGCCGAACTCGCGGATGACCTCGAGCGCCTGGTCGCCCTGCACGATGCCTCGACCATCGCCGCGGTCATCGTGGAGCCCGTCGCCGGCTCCACCGGCGTGCTGCTGCCTCCGGCGGGTTACCTGCAACGCCTGCGGGAGATCTGCGACAGGCACGGCATCCTGCTGATCTTCGACGAGGTCATCACCGGCTTCGGCCGCACCGGTGCGCCCTTCGCCTCGCAGACCTTCGGTGTCACACCGGATCTCATCACCTGCGCGAAGGGGCTGACCAACGGCTGCGTGCCCGCCGGTGCCGTGATCGCCAAGGACTCCATCCACCAGGCCTTCATGCAGGGCCCGGAGCACCTGATCGAGTTCTTCCACGGCTACACGTACTCGGCGCATCCGCTGGCCTGCGCGGCCGGCATGGCGACCCTGGAGGTCTACCGCGAGGAGGGCCTGCTGACCCGCGCGGCCGAGCTGCAGGGCTACTTCGCCGAGGCCCTGCACTCGCTCAAGGGATTGCCGAACGTCATCGACGTCCGCAACATCGGGCTGGTGGGCGGCATCGAGCTGGCACCGCGGCCCGATGCGCCGACGCAGCGCGCGTTCGATGTCTTCCTCGATTGCTACGAAGCCGGCGTGCTCATCCGCACCACCGGCGACACCATCGCCCTGTCGCCGCCCTTGATCATCGAGCGGCAGCAGGTCGACCAGATCGTCGGCACGCTGGCCACCGCCCTCAAGCGAGTGGCCTGAAACCTGCATCCGACGAAGCCGATTGACCAACCGAGGGCTTGCCTAGCGCATACCTTATGAGTTTCCTCAGCATCGACCGCGATCTCGCCCGCGACTCGTATTACGCCGCCACCGTGCGGCGGGGCCCCGGGTATCCCGCGTTGTCGGCAGACGTCGATTGCGACGTCGCCGTCGTCGGGGGCGGACTGGCCGGCCTGAGCGCCGCGCTGGAGCTGGCCGGCAAGGGATTCCGGACGGTGCTGCTGGAGGCCAAGGAGGTGGGCTGGGGGGCAAGCGGGCGCAATGGCGGGCAGGCCATCCACGGCCTGGCCTGCGACCAGGAGACGATAGAGGCGCAGCTCGGCCTGGAAGAGGCCCGGCGAGTCTGGGCCATGTCGATCGAGGCGCTCGACCTGATCCGCGAACGCATGGCCACCCACGCCATCGATTGCGACTGGCGCGACGGCTATCTCGGCCTGGCCACCACCCGCGGCAAGGCCGACGATCTGGCCCGTTGGGCCGATCGCATGGGCGACGTGTACGGCGCCGAGTTCACCCGCATCCCCGAGGCCGACGTGCAGCGCTGGATAGACAGCCCACGCTACAAGGGCGGCATCCACGATCCGCGCTCGGGGCACCTGCATCCGCTGAAGTATTCGCTCGGCATCGCGGCGGCCGCGGCACTGGCCGGCGCGCAGCTGCACGAGAGCACCCCGGTCACCGCGGTGGAGCCGCATGCGCAAGGCGTGCGCCTGCGAACGGCCCAGGGCGAAGTCCGCGCGAAGCAGGCCCTGCTCGCCGGCAACGTCTACCTGCAAGGCGTGGCCCGCAGGCTCGAAGACCGCATCATGCCGGTCGGCACCTACATCGTGTGCTCCGCACCGATCGATGGCCGGCTGTGCGACTCGCTGGTGCCCAGCCGCTCGGCGGTGTGCGACACCAACTTCGTCCTCGACTACTTCCGGCCGACCAACGACAACCGCCTGCTCTACGGCGGCCGCGTCAGCTACAGCACCCTCACCCCGCCCAACCTGGCGCACAGCATGCGCGAACGCATGGTGGGCACCTTCCCGCAACTGGCCGGCATCGGCATCGACCACGCCTGGGGCGGCTTCGTCGACATCACGATGAACCGGGCGCCCGACTTCGGCCGCCTGTCGCCTCACCTGTACTACCTGCAAGGCTTCTCCGGCCACGGCCTGGCGCTGACCGGCCTGGCCGGCAAGCTGGTGGCCGAGGCCATGGGCGGAGACTCCTCGCGCTTTGACGTTTTCGCCCGCCTGAAGCACCATGCCTTCCCGGGAGGCCGCTGGCTGCGCACCCCGGCGCTGGTGCTCGGCATGGCCTGGTATCGACTGCGGGACCTGCTCGGATGAACGACATGACCACGCCCCAAGCCCTCACCGGCATCCAGCCAGAAGCCGCCGCGACGGCCGCCGCCAGGCCCGTCGTGCTGGTGCCCGCCTGCAACCGCATGCTGGGCGAGCACCCCTTCCACATCGCCGGCAAGAAGTACCTCGACGCGGTGCGGCTCGCCGGCGGCCTGCCCCTGATCGTCCCCTCGGCTGAGGACGCCGAGATCGACGTCCTGCTCGACATGGCCGATGGCGTGCTGCTGACCGGCTCGCCGTCCAACGTGCACCCCAGCCACTTCGGCGAAGAGGTGCTCGACCCCTCCCTGCCCCTGGACCCGCTGCGCGACAGCTGGACGCTGCCGCTCATCCGCCGCGTGATCGACCGCGGCATCCCGCTGTTCACCATCTGCCGCGGCACGCAGGAGACCAACGTCGCGCTCGGCGGCTCGTTGCACCAGGCGGTGCACCAGGTCGAGGGGCACGACGACCATCGCGGCGCCCAGGGCGCGCCGGCCGACGAGGTCTACGGGCCGGCGCACGAAGTGATCGTCACCGAAGGCAGCGTGCTGGCGGGCATCGTCGGCCAGCCGCGCTTCGAGGTGAACTCGGTCCATGGGCAGGCGGTGAACCGCCTGGCCGACGGCCTGCGCGTGGAGGCGCGCGCCCCCGACGGGGTGGTCGAGGCCTTCTCGGTCGCCGAGTCGCGTGGATTCACGATGTGCGTGCAGTGGCACCCGGAGTGGCTGGCCGCGCAGAACCCGGTCTCGATGAAGCTGCTCACCGCCTTCGGCGAGGCCTGCCGTCGCTACCGCGAAGGCCGGCGCGGCCCCCACCCTTAGGGTCGCTCTCCTCGCCGAAACCCGCGGGGCCCGCGCGGCCCGCGCCCCGGCACGCCCGGGGGTCCTTCCGCGCGCAGCGAAACCAACACCAGGTGCCATCATGGCCAGCAGAGAACACTTCAGTTTCAGCGAGCTCGAACAGTGGCTCAACCAGAACCGCGTCACCGAGATCGAGTGCCTCGTGCCCGACCTCACCGGCGTGGCCCGCGGCAAGATCCTGCCGCGCGAGAAGTTCACCGAGGACCGC
>CAMLGG010000413.1 GCA_946479475.1 uncultured Ideonella sp.
CATGCAGGCCTGGACGTCGGCCACCAGACCGGCCTCGGCGCCTGCACCGGTCAGCACCACCGTGCGGCCGAAGGCGGCGACCTGGTCGGCCACCTCGGCGAAGCGCCGCGGATCCCAGCGGCGCGAAGGCAGCTGGGCGCCGGCGTGCACGCACACGTACGGCCGCGCGGCGTCGACCTCCGGCCAGGCTTGCCGCAAGTCCTGGCGGTCCTGCGCAGTGAGCGGGAACTCGAGCTGCGTGCCCTGCCGGGGCAGGCCCAGGTGGTCCGTCAAGGCCAGCATGCGTTCGATCTCGTGGCCTTGTTCGGGCCAGGCGCAGTACAGCGCTTCGTCCGCGTCAGGCCGCCACACGCCCGGGCGTGCGAAGCCTGCCGTGCAGCGCGCGCCGAAAAGCGTCACGAGCGGGTTGACCACCTCGCCGCTGCCGTGCATCTGCAGCGCGAGGTCGAAGCGGCGGGCCTGCACCTGGGCCAGGAAGTCCGGCCACTGGCGCGCCTCGCAGGCGACCTCGGGCAGGCCGGGATGGCCCGGGAAATCGATGAACTCGTCGACGCACGACAGGCGCTGGACCAGGGCCCGTGCCCAGGGCAGTCCCACCAGGCAGATCGATGCATCAGGCAGGCCGGCCTTCAGCGCCCGCAGCGCCGGCACGGCGCACAGCAGGTCGCCCAGCATCAGCGCGCGGAAGACGGCGACGCGCTCGATGGCCTCGCCCGCCAGGGGCCGGGCATCGTCATTCGCGTTCATGCGGCCGCTCCCCGGCGGGCGCCTTCGAACAGGAGCTCGAGCGCCGCCTCGGCCACCCGGCGAGGCTCGACCTTGAGCAGGCAATCGTGGTGGCCCTGCGGGCAGATGCTCTTGAGGCAGTTGCGGCAAGGCACGTCGTGGCTCAGCACCCGCGAAGGCACGTGCCAGGGATGGTGCTGCGGGTTGGTCAGCGCGTAGAGCGTCACCACCGGCGTCCCGACGGCCGCGGCGATGTGGCTCGGGCCGGTGTTGTTGGTCAGCAGCAGGTCGCTCGCCTGGATCAGCGCGGCCAGCCGGCCCAGGTCGAGCTGCCCGGCCAGCGAGACGGAGGGCATGCGCATCGAAGCGCGTGCCTCGCGGACCAGGTCGGCCTCGGACTCGTCGCCGGTGAAGACCGCGATGCAGCCGCTTCCTGCCGCCACTGCGCGGGCCGCTTCGCCGAAGCGTTCGGCCGGATAGCGCCGGGAGGCTGCGCTGGCACCCGGGTGGACGACGAAGTAGGGGCGCCCCGGGGGCACGCCATGCGCCGCGAGCAGGCACGCCACCGCGGCGCGATCGGCTTGCGCGACCTGCAGCTGCAGGCGCTTGTCCTCGGCCTCGAAGCCCACCGCCCGCACCAGCGCGAGTTGCCGCTCGACCTCGTGCCGCATGCCGTCCTCGACCTGCTCCTTGTCGGGCACCCAGTCGCTCAGCAGCTCGTACGGGTTCTCGCGGCAATGCGCCAGCCGCAGGGGGATGCCGGCCATGCGGCAGGCCAGCGCAGCGGGCAGGGCGCTCTGCGTGCAGACGGTGAAGATGACGGCCGCATCGAAGCGGCCGGCGGCCAGGCGTTGCACCAGCTCGGCCTCGGCGCGGCCCACGGGCGCCTCGTCCGGCCGCTGGCGCTTGACCCAGGGCACGTCGGCGACGAGGAACTCGTCCATCCAGGGCAGGCCCGGCGCGAGCGAGGCACCGGCGCCCGAGGTCAGCAGCGTCAGCCGGGCCTCGGGCAGCGTGCGGCGGATGGCCCGCAGCGCGGGCGTGGTCATCAGCACGTCGCCCAGGTTGTCCAGCCGCACGCCGAGGATCCGTCGGGCCGCCCCCCAGCGCGGGTCGACCGTCATGCGCGGACCTCCGGCGTGCCCGCGGCGAAGCGCGGCAGGATCGTGGCCGAGCGCAAGGGCCCGGATTCGGGCAGCGCGTACCCGCAGGCTGAGCGGTAGACGTCGGCCAGGTCGCGGGCGATGCGGTCCCAGGTGAAGCAGCTTCGCACGCGGCGGATGCCGGCGCGGCCGAGGGCCGCACCGAGCGCCGGGTTGTCGCGCAGTTGGGCCAGGCGCTGCGCCAGCGCGACCGGGTTGCGCGGTGGCACGAGATAGCCCGTCACGCCGTCGACCACCGAATAGCGGATGCCCCCCACGTCGCTGCCGATCACCGGCGTGCCGCAGGCCATCGCCTCCAGCGGCGTGATGCCGAAGGGTTCGTACCAGGGCGTGCTGACGAACACGTCCGCCGCGGCGTAGCAGGAGCGCAGGGCCGCCCGCTGGCGCTGGCCGGTGAAGCGCACGCCTTCGGCCACGCCGAGTTCGCGTGCGATGGCGCGCAGGCGCCCGATCTCGGGCGTGGCCCGCTCGTCGGGCTCGGCGCTGTTGCCGCCGACGACCAGCAGGCTGACGCGGCGACGTCGGCCCGGCGGCGCTTCACGCTGCAGTTCGGCCACGGCCTCTATCACGTTGTCCACGCCCTTTCGCGGCACCATCCGCCCGAGCTGCAGCACGACGAAGTCGTCCGCGCCGAGGCCGAGCTCGCGCCGGGCCGCGGCCTTGTCGGCGGGATGGAACTCCTTCAGGTCCACGCCGCAGGGGACCATGCAGATGCGGGCATCGTCGCCCCCGTAGAGGCGTACCAGGTCGGAGCGGTCCTGCGGGCATTCGGCCACCACCCGGTCGGCGCGACGCACGATGCGCCGCTCGATGGGAATGCGCTCGGACGGGAAGCCATCGGCCGCCCCCTGGTGCTCTCGCCGCACCAGGCCCAGCGCGTGGAAGGTCACGACCAGCGGCGTGCCGAGCCAGTCCTTCAGCTTCAGGCCCACCAGCCCCGACATGAAGAAGTTCGCATGCACCACGTCGTAGGGCACGCTGTGGCTGAGCAGGCGCCGCGCGTTGTCCGCGAACTTCGCCATGTACGGCAACAACTGCTCCTTGGGCACCGGCTCGGGCGGGCCGGCATCGATGTGCAGCACGCGCATGCCGGGCCGCACGTCCACGGCCGTCGCCAGCGCCGGATCGTCGCGCCGCGTGAGCACGTCGACCTGGTGGCCGCAGGAGGCGAGGCAGCGCGCGACCTGGTCGACATACACGTTCTGCCCGCCGGCGTCTACGCCGCCGAGTGCGGCCAGCGGCGACGCGTGCTCGCTGATCATCGCGATGCGCAGGGAGGGGGGTGATTGCATGGTGGAATGAAAAGGGCCGGAGGTGTTGGCCTCCGGCCCGGCAAGCGAGGTGCCAAAAGACAGAGTCTTTCGGCACTCGCTTGCAGCGTTCACTGGGCTCCCCCGAGCCCCCTCTGTATAGACCGGGGACATGGGTAACACCCGTGCGAGGACATGGGTGA
>CAMLGG010000414.1 GCA_946479475.1 uncultured Ideonella sp.
AACTCCCGTCCCACCACGGCCCGGGCGTAGAAGTAGTTGGCCCGGGCGCGCTCGCTGAGCTCGTCGAGGTGGACGCCGCCGTCCGGGTCGCAGGGGAAGCTCAGGCCGCGACCCTCGCGGAACAGCGACATGAAGCGCAGCTCATGGCCGCTCGGTGTCAGGGGGGTGGTGCTCGCATCCATGTCACTGCTCCTTCGTCCGTCCCCGGGTGATACGCGGCGCCGGCCTTGCCGGACGCGCCGCGTGGCGCGAGGTGTCGTACAGAGATACGGATCGCAGGCTGGATACCGGACGCCGCCCGGCCGCATCCCCCCTTGAATTGGGGGGCACGCCTGCGGCGGCCGTCGTCAGAACGAGTCGAGCATGGCCTTGAGCTTGTCGAGATCGCCCTGGGTGGGCGGCAGGCCCTGCAGCTCCCAGGGGTCCGGCGCCAGGTAGTGCGCCCACTGCTGGTCGGCGGCGGCGCCATCGGCCCGGCCCACGATGACCTTGCGGTCGGGGAACCTCAAGCCGTCGAACGAAGGCGTGCCTAGGCCGTCCTTGGCGTGGCAGATGGGCGCGGCCTCGCGGAAGGGAAAGTTGCCGTCCATCAGCGAGCCGACAAAGGACATGCCGTCGACCTTGTCCGGCATGACGGCGCCGGCGAGCTCGCAGATGAACGGCGCGATGTCTATGTTCGACACCGCCTGCTGGCGCTGCGCGCCGTCGGGCGCGCCCGGGTAGCGCACGCGCAGCAGGAAGTTCAGCGCATCCTCGAACGAGGTGCCCTTGTCCTGCAGGCCGTAGGCCCCGTAGTTGTGGCAGTTGTCCGTGCAGACGATGATCACCGTGCGGTCCAGGATGGCGAGATCGTCGAGCAGGTCCATGATCTCTCGCAGGCCCTCGTCGACGGCCATCAGCGTCCGCATGGCCTGCAGGTGCTCGTGGCGCACCTGCTTCTTGTCCAGCGGGAAGCGCTTCTGGGCCGCCTTGAGCCAGGGCAGTTGCTCCTGGGGACCGGTGTTGAAGTTGGGCGCATCGATCATCCGCACCTTGGCGTTCGCATAGCGCGCCGGCGGGCGGGGGGCGGCGCCCACGAAGTCGCGGTGAGGCGCGTTCGGCGCCCAGTAGGCGGCCCACGGCTGCCCCGGCCGCTGGCTGGCGTTGGATTGGATGAAGTCGAGGATCTGGAACCGGCTGACGTCGGTCAGGTAGTCGGTGTCGCGATCGTTGGTGTCCCAGCCGGCATGCTTGGTGAGCACGCCGTTGTCGTTCAGGGTGTAGTGGAAATAGGCCGGGTTGCTGACCAGCATGTGGAAGTCGTCGAAGCCGGCCGGCACCTCGGTCGGCGAACCGAAGTCGATCCCCCAGCCGTTCATCAGCTTGCCGTAGCCCCCGCATGCATAGCCCGCCTTCTGCAGCGCCGCCAGCCAGGTCTTCTTGAACTTCAGCTTGTTGCCGGTGTGGTCATCGACCACGTGGTGGTGCTGGCTCACCAGCCCCATCAGGGTCGAAGCGCGACCAGGCGCGCACAACGGATCGTTACAGCTCGCATTCGGGTAGCTGAGCCAGCTGCCCTTGTAGCGCTGCGAGATCACGGGAAAGGCGTTCTCCGTCTCGCCGTAGCTGTTGCGCGGGCCGTCATCGGTCAACACGAACAGGATGTTCGGCTGCAGGCCCAGGGGCAGCGGCCGCGACGGGGCTTCGGCCAGTCGCCGCGCCGCAGCCGGCCCTGCCGCACCGAGCGCCGCGACCGCGGCGAGGCTGCCAGCCAGCAGCTCGCGCCGGCGCGGGCCGCGCGCCGCAGAAGGGGATTGCATCTGACGCCCGGGTGTGGGGGCGTCGCCTTTTCCGGTTGGCCGTGCCATCAGGATCCTCCGTGAGCGTGTGGGAGCGCCGCGCCTGCACCGGCGCGTGCACGCCTGTCCGCTGACTCGGCCGGACAGGCTTCACATCAGACGGGAAGGTCCGCTCCGCGCGGCCACCGAAATGGTGACATTTCGATGCCGCCGCGGCGGCACCGCGCAGGCAGCCACCAGCTCACTGGAAGTGGGAGAGCATGCGCTCCAGCGTCGCGATGAAGGGCGTCTCCATCAGCGGCAGCAGGAACACCAGGCTGGTCAGCCCTATGCCCATGGTGATCGGAAAGCCGATCGAGAAGATGTGGGTCTGGGGCGCCACGCGAGAGATGACGCCCAGGATCACATTGACGAACATCATGATCGCGATCAGCGGCAGCGCGATCCACAGGCCCATCTTGAAGACCTCCGCGCCCCACTGGTGAGGCAATGTCTGGGTCAGGAAGGCGAAGGGCTCGGGGCCGACCGGGAAGACCACCAGGCTCTGCACCACGGCCGCGATCACCGTCAGGTGGCCGTTGACCACGATGAAGAGGAAGGCCACCAGGGTGCCGAAGAAGCGGCTGACCGCGGTCGACTGGGTGGCGGTGAGCGGGTCGAAGAAGCCCGCGAAGTTCATGCCCATCTGCAGCCCGGCGATCTCGCCGGCGAACTCGACGGTGGCGAAGACGATGCGCACCGCGAAGCCCAGCGAAAGGCCGATCAGCAGCTGCTGGACCACCAGCAGCACGGCAGGGGCCGAGTCGAGCGCGACGGGCTGGATCGGCGGCGCGACGCCGCTGGCGCACACGGCCACCAGGAAGGCCAGCGCCACCCTCACGCGCATCGGCACGAGGCGCTGGCCGAGCACCGGCATGGCCTGGAACAGCGCCAGCACGCGCAGGAAGGGCCACAGCACCGGCGTGACCCACGCCAGGAGCTGCGCTTGCGTGAGCGTGATCATCGGGTGGTCACGGGGTGCCCAGCCGTCGACGGGCCGCCCCTAGGCGGCTGGGCGCCCCCTCGGGGGGCGGGCGCGTAGCGACCGGGGGCAGACAACCCTCAGCCGGCCGCGCCGGGGATAGCCAGCAGCAGGTTGCGCAGGTAATCGACCAGCGAGCTCATCATCCACGGCCCGGCGACGGCGCACACGGCGACAGCGGCGAGCAGCTTGGGCACGAAGCTCAGGGTGGCCTCGTTGATCTGCGTGGCCGCCTGGAAGATGCTCACCAGCACGCCGACGACCAGGATGACGATGAGCATCGGGGCCGAGACCGTGAGCAGCATCACGAGACCCTGCTGGCCGACGGTGAAGACTTGGGCTGAATCCATGGGTTAGCTCGCGAAGCTGGCGGCCAGGGAGCCGAGCAGCAGGTTCCAGCCGTCCGCCAGCACGAACAGCATCAGCTTGAAGGGCAAGGCCACCAGCACCGGCGAAAGCATCATCATGCCCAGCGACATCAGCACGCTGGCCACGATCATGTCGATGATCAGGAACGGGATGAAGATGAGG
>CAMLGG010000415.1 GCA_946479475.1 uncultured Ideonella sp.
AGAAGTTCACCTTCCAGGCGTGGCTGGAGACGCCCAGCATGAAGATGTTGGCGCCGGAGCAGAACACCTTGTCCTTGGCGCTGGTGACCACGACCGTGCGCACCTCGGGGTGCTCGAAGCGGATGCGGTTGACGGCGTCGTGCAGCTCGATGTCGACGCCCAGGTCGTAGCTGTTGAGCTTGAGCTTGTAGCCCGGGCGCAGGCCCGCGTTCTCGTCGATGTCGCAGGCCAGTGTCGCCACCGGGCCTTCGAAGCGGAGCTTCCAGTGCTTGTAGCGCGAGGGGTCGGTCTGGTAGTCGACGCGATCGGTAGGGGTGCTCATGAGGCGTTTCTCCTGGCCATCGCTGCCGGGTCTGGCAGCGCGATGAGGAGCATCATAGTGCATTCTACAAAATCAACGCAAGCACTTTAATGCACTATTCTGCCGGTAGGCTGAGCGCGCCGCGCACCAGCGAGCGCAGCGCCATGAAAGTCGCTTCCAGCGGCTGGGCGCTGGTGTCGAGCTTGAGCTCGGCCTTGGAGTAGAAGGCGGCGCGGCCGGCGAGGATGCGCTTCAGGTCTTCCATCGCCTCGCGGCTGGCGGCCATGGGCCGCAGGTCGCCCTGGGCGCTGACGCGCTTCATGTGGTCTTCCGGATCGGCCTGCAGCCAGACGGTGGTGCAGTGCGCCAGCAGCAGGTTGAAGGTGGCCGCGTCCGAAACCAGGCCGCCCGGCGTGGCGATGACCGCCTCGGGGTAGATCTGGATCGCCTCCTCCAGCGCCCGGCGCTCGTAGCGGCGGTAGGCGTTCATGCCGTAGAGCGCCTGGATCTCGGAGATGCTGCAGCCGGCGAACTTCTCGATCTCGCGGCTGAGCTCGACGAAGGGGAAGCCGAGGTCGTCGGCCAGCATCTGCCCGAGGGTGGACTTGCCCGCCCCGCGCAGGCCCACGAGGGCCACGCGGGAGCTGCGCTGGCGGTTGCTGCCGCCCGTGCCCAGCATCTCGCCTATGGCCACCCGCACCCGGTGCAGCGCGGCCTCGTCGCGGCCCTCCAGCATCTCGCGGATCATCAGCCACTCGGGCGAGGAGGTGGTGACGTCGCCGGTCAGCTCGGCCAGCGAGCATTGCAGCGCGCCGGCCACCTGCAGCAGGACCAGGATGGAGGCGTTGCCGGTGCCGTACTCGAGGTTGGCCAGGTGCCGCTCGGACACCTCGGCGGCCAACGCGACGGCCTTGCGGGTCATGCCTCGGCGGGCGCGAAGGGCTCGCACCCTCTCGCCCAGCGCGACCAGGAAAGGGTTCTTGTCCTCCCCGTTCGCTGGAGCCTCGGAGCCGTTCGCCGGGGCGACATCGGTGTCGGCTTCGTCGTCCGGTTCGCTGCCGCGGGGATGCAATATAGTGCTTGACATGGTCGGGGTGCCGGACCTAGAGTTCCGGCACGCACAATAGTTCATCTGCTGAACGGGTGCAAGACGGAAAGCGCAAGGAGACCGCGATCATGTCGCCCACCGAATTCCGCGAGCTCGTCGCGGGGGTCACGGCCCGCATCGCCGGCCGGCCCCTCGGCCCCGAGCTCGACGCCTGGCTCAACCACGAGTGCGGCCCCGGCAGCCCGGCCTACCAGGGCCTGAAGGCCGCCTGCCAGGTCGGCGTGGCCGAAGGCTGGCTCTGCGAGCGCGAAGGCGGCGGCATCCGCTACGGCCGCATCTTCAAGCCGGCCGACGACCTGCACGGCTTCTCGGTCGACGTGGTGGACATGCAGGACGTGGTCGGCCCGCATCACAGCCACCCGAACGGCGAGATCGACCTCATCATGCCCATCGAGGGCGAGGCGCAGTTCGATGGCCGCCCGGCCGGCTGGTGCGTCTACCCGCCCGGCAGCGCCCACAAGCCGACCGTGACCCAGGGCCGCGCGCTGGTGCTCTACCTGCTGCCGCAGGGCGCCATTCAATTCACCCGCTGACCGCATCTCCTGACCGGGGGGCCACATGAGCATCGACGTCGCCGCGCCGCCCGCGCGCTTCAACTTCGCCCAGCACCTGATCGACCGCAACGCGGGCCGCGGCGACAAGCTGGCCTACGTCGACGACGCCGGCGGCCTGAGCTACGCCGCCCTGGCCGAGCGCATCCAGCGCCTGTCGGCCGGGCTGCTGGCGCTCGGCGTGCGCCGCGAGGAGCGCGTGCTCCTGCTCATGCACGACTGCAACGACTGGCCGGTGAGCTTCCTGGGCGCACTGCATGCGGGCATCGTGCCGGTGGCGGTGAACACGCTGCTGACCGCCGACGACTACGCCTACATGCTGCAGCACAGCCGGGCGCAGGTTGCGCTGGTCTCGCACGCGCTGCTGCCGGTTCTCCGCAACGCGATGGACAAGGCCGCGGCCAGCGGCGGCCACGAGCTCAAGGCCCTGGTCGTCTCCCGGCCCGCGGCCGACCCGCAGGCCGGCGAACTCGCCTTCGACGCCTTCCTCGAAGCCCATGCGCCGAAGGAAGAGGCCTCGAACACCTCGCCCGACGACCCTGGCTTCTGGCTCTATTCCTCCGGCTCCACCGGCCGGCCCAAGGGCACGCTGCACACCCACGGCAACCTGTACTGGACGGCCGAGCTCTACGGCCGCGCCGTCCTGGGCCTGACCGAGAAGGACGTCTGCTTCTCGGCCGCCAAGCTGTTCTTCGCCTATGGGCTGGGCAATGCGCTCAGCTTCCCCCTGAGCGCGGGCGCCACCACGCTGCTGATGGCCGAGAGGCCGACGCCCGACGCGACCTTCAAGCGCTGGCGCGGCGAAGTCGGCAACATCAAACCCACGGTCTTCTATGGGGCTCCGACCGGTTACGCCGGCATGCTCGCTTCACCCAACCTGCCGCCGCGCTCGGCCGTCGCCCTGCGCCTGTGCTCCTCCGCCGGTGAGGCACTGCCGGCCGACATCGGCGAGCGCTTCACCGCCCACTTCGGCGCCGAGATCGTCGACGGCATAGGCTCGACCGAGATGCTGCACATCTACCTCAGCAACCGGCCCGGCCACGTGCGCTACGGCACCACCGGATGGCCGGTGGAGGGCTACGAGATCGAGCTGCGCGGCGACGACGGCCGCCCCGTGCCCCTGAACGAAGACGGGTCCAGCGACACGGGCGACCTCTACATTAAGGGCCCGAGCGCCGCGCTGATGTACTGGGGCAACCGCGAGAAGTCGCGCGAGACCTTCCAGGGCGCGTGGACCAAGAGCGGCGACAAGTACGTCCGCAACGCCGACGGCACCTACACCTACGCCGGCCGCAGCGACGACATGCTGAAGGTGAGCGGCATCTACGTCTCGCCGTTCGAG
>CAMLGG010000416.1 GCA_946479475.1 uncultured Ideonella sp.
CGCGCCGTCCCCCCGAGGGGGAATTCGCCCTTGGGGCGGCCCTGCGGACTCATGCCGCTACTTGCGGCCGTACTTGGCGGTGAACTGCGCCTGGCCCAAGCGGTTGGCGTGGATCATGAAGCCGACCATGGCGGGGCTCGCGTCGGCCGGCAGGTCCAGCTTGTCGGTCTTGAGGGCGTGGACGGTGAAGATGTAGCGGTGGGGCTTGTCGCCCTGCGGCGGGCAGGCGCCGCCGAAGCCGGGCGCGCCGAAGTCCGTGCGGCCCTGCACGCTGCCGGCTGGCAGCCCCTTGCCGTCGACCGCGCCAGCGCCTTCGGGCAGGCCGGTGGCCGCGGCAGGGATGTTGTAGACGACCCAGTGCCACCAGCCCGAGCCGGTGGGCGCGTCGGGGTCGTACACCGTGACGGCGAAGCTCTTCGTGCCGGCCGGGGCGCCCTTCCACTGCAGGGCGGGCGAGATGTTCTGGCCCTTGCAGCCGAAGTCGTTGAACACCTGGGCGTCGGTCAGCGTGCTGTTCGGCTTGATCGTCGGGCTGGACAGCGTGAAGGCGGCGGCATGGACCGCCGGGGCGGCCAGCGCCAGGGCCAGCCAAGGCAGGGCGCGTGGCCGGCGGCGAAGCGAAATCGATCTCATGGGCTCTCCGGACAGGATCGAAAGGACGGGCAAGACGACGATGATGCCGCCTTTCGCGCGCCGCTGGCTTCGCCAGGGATGCAGCCTGCCTTGGCGCCCTGCTAAGGTCGCGGCCATGAAGCAGATGACGGTGGGCGTGCTGGGAACTGGGGCGGTGGGTGGCTACTACGGCGCGATGCTCGCGCGCTCCGGCGTGCCGGTGCGATTCGTCGCGCGGCCGGCGCAGGCGGCACTGCTGCGCGACAAAGGCCTGAGGCTTCAGGCGCAATCGTTCGACGAGCGCGTCGCGGTCGATGCGAGCGACGACCCGTCGGCCCTGGCGGCTTGCGACGTGGTGCTGTGCTGCGTGAAGTCGGGCGACACCGAGGAGGCCGCGGCCCAGCTCGCGAAGGTGCTGCGCGAAGGTGCCGTCGTGCTGAGCCTGCAGAACGGCGTGGACAACGCAGCACGGCTGGCTGCGAGGCTGCCCGCCGGCGTGGCGGCTGTGCCGGCGGTCGTGTACGTGGCCGCCGAGTTGGCTGCGCCTGATCACGTCCGCCACCATGGCCGGGGCGAGCTGGTGGTGGCCCGATGGGCAGCCGCCGCGGGCGTGCGGCCGGAGGATGTGCAGGCCCTGTTCGCCGGCGCGGGCGTGCCGGTCGAGCTGGCCGAGGACGTGGCCACCGCGCTGTGGAGCAAGCTGGTGCTCAACTGCGCCTACAACGCGATGTCGGCGATTGCGCGCCTGCCCTACGGGCGCCTGGTCCGCGGCCCAGGCGTCGAGCCGGTGATGCGCCAAGTGGTGGCCGAATGCGTTGCGGTGGCGCGTGCTGCCGGCGTCGAGCTGGCCGATCCCTGGCCGGCCGTCGAGCGGATCGCGGCTACCATGCCGGGGCAGTTCTCCTCCACCGCGCAGGACCTGATGCGCGGCAAGCGCAGCGAGATCGACCACCTCAATGGCTTCGTCGTCGCGCAGGGGCAGCGTCTCGGCGTAGCAACGCCGGCCAACCGAGTCCTGCACACCTTGATGAGGCTTCTGGAGTCGCCTCCCGTCTGAGGAAGGGCCGCCAGCACGCGCGCGGTTAGCATCAAAGGCTTTGCGTCTGCCGTGGCGGGAGCAAAGCCTTTTTTCCATTCCCGAGGGAGTTTTTCGATGAATGCCAAGACCATCCTGGCCGCCGCGCTCGCGCTGGCCCTTTCCCCCAGCTTTGCCGCCGAGGGCTTCCGCCCGGTGCTGGGCGCCGAGTTCACCGGCGGCGGTGAAACGCTGATCGACGTCGAGTACAGCGGCGGTGCCCACCGCAAGATCTCCAGCGGCGGCCTGATGCACGTCTTCGGCGGCGTCGAGTACACCGCGCCCGATGCGCCCTGGACGATTCAGGCGACGGTCGGCTATCACTTCGACCGCGCCTCGGCCAGCAACGGCTCGGTGAGCTTCTCGCGCGTGCCCTTCGAGGTGCTCGGCTTCTGGAACGCCAACCCCAACTGGCGCCTGGGCGGCGGCCTGCGCAAGGCGACGAGCTCGAAGTTCGACGTGTCGGGCGTGCTGAACGACTACGCGACCGACTTCAACATGCGCACCAGCCTCGGCTTCGTGCTGCAGGCCGAGTACCTCTTCGGCGAGCACGGCAGCCTCTTCCTGCGCTATGTCGACGAGAAGTACAAGAGCAACTACCTCGTCGGTGGCGAGGTCGACGGCAGCCACGGCGGCCTGGGCTTCGCCTGGCGGTTCTGAGTCGGGCGTCCGGCGGCGGCCTTCTAGAATCGAGGGGTTTCCCCGGAGAACCCTGTGGCCGCCACGATCCTGCAATCCCTTCCTGCCGGCGAGCGCGTCGGCATCGCCTTTTCCGGCGGCCTGGACACCAGCGCCGCCGTCCACTGGATGCGCGCCAAGGGCGCCATCCCGTGCGCCTACACGGCCAACCTCGGCCAGCCGGACGAATCCGACTACGAGGAGATCCCGCGCAAGGCCAAGGCCTACGGCGCCGAGATCGCGCGGCTGGTCGACTGCCGTGCGCAGCTGGTGGCCGAGGGCATCGCCGCCATCCAGTCGGGCGCCTTCCACATCTCCACCGGCGGCGCCACCTACTTCAACACGACGCCGCTGGGCCGTGCCGTGACCGGCACCGCGCTGGTCGTGGCCATGCGCGAGGACGGCGTCAACATCTGGGGCGACGGCTCGACCTTCAAGGGCAACGACATCGAGCGCTTCTACCGCTACGGCCTGCTCGCCAACCCGCAGCTGCGCATCTACAAGCCCTGGCTCGACCAGCGCTTCATCGACGAACTGGGCGGCCGCAAGGAGATGAGCGAGTACCTCATCGCCAACGGCTTCGACTACAAGATGAGCGTCGAGAAGGCCTACTCGACCGACTCCAACATGCTGGGCGCCACGCACGAGGCGAAGGACCTGGAGTTCCTGAACGCCGGCATGCACATCGTCAAGCCCATCATGGGCGTGGCCTTCTGGCGCGACGAAGTGAAGGTCGCGGCCGAGACGGTCACGGTGGCCTTCGAGGAGGGCCAGCCGGTCGCCCTGAACGGCCAGCGCTTCGGCAGCGCCGTCGCCCTGTTCGAGGAGGCCAACCGCATCGGCGGCCGCCACGGCCTGGGCATGTGCGACCAGATCGAGAACCGCATCATCGAGGCCAAGAGCCGCGGCATCTACGAGGC
>CAMLGG010000417.1 GCA_946479475.1 uncultured Ideonella sp.
TCGCACCTGGCGGTATCGGTATCGCACACCACGCGCCGGCCGCGCGGCCAGGAGCAGCACGGGCGCGAGTACTGGTTCGTAGACGAACGCACGTTCCGCGGCATGGCCGAGCGGGGTGAGTTCTTCGAGTGGGCCGAGGTCCATGGCAACCTCTACGGCACGTCACGCACGGCCATCGAGGCGCGGCTGAACCGCGGCGAGGACGTGGTGCTGGAGATCGACTGGCAGGGCGCGCTGCAGATCAAGCAGCTGTTCCCCTACGCCGTGCTGATCTTCATCCTTCCGCCCAGCTGGGACGAGCTGGAGCAGCGCCTGAAGCGCCGCGGCGAGGACCACCACGACGTGATCGCCACCCGCATGGGCAATGCCCGGGTGGAGGTGGCCCAGGCCCGGCATTTCGACTACGTTATAATCAACGCTTTGTTCGAGACGGCGCTTTTCGACCTGAAGACGGTCGTTCATTCGCAAAGGCTGAAATATGCCGCGCAGCGCCGGGCGAAATCCACCGTCTTCGCGGCGCTGGACCTGAGCTGAAGAAGGCCGGTCCGCCGTCCCCACCGAAGTCCGAGAGAGAGCACCACCATGGCCCGCATCACCGTCGAAGACTGCCTGTCCCGCATCCCCAACCGCTTCCAGCTCGTGCTGGCCGCGACCTACCGCGCCCGCATGCTGAGCCAGGGCCATGCGCCCAAGGTCGAGTCGAAGAACAAGCCCGGCGTCACCGCCCTGCGCGAGATCGCCGCCGGTGAAGTCGGCATCGAGATGCTGCGCAAGGTCCCGACCTGAGCCTTCGCCACTCTCACCCCTGAAACGGGCGCCCTCCAGGGCGCCCGTTCTGCTTTGGCGCACGCCAGTCGATAGCCCTGGGCCGGGACCCCGCGGGAATCTCGGCTAAATTCCAAGGATGGGTATTCGCTCGTTCGCCGCCGAGCTGCTGCCGACCGCGCTGCAGGGTCGGCCGCGCGTGCCGGCCGCGGTTTCGCCGCCGAGCGCCGAGGTCAATACCTTCGCGGGGCTGGCCGCCAAGCTGGGCCACCTGCCCAAGGGCGAGCTGAAGGCGATCCGCGACGCCTACAAGTTCGCCGACGAGGCCCACCTCGGCCAGTTCCGCGCCAGCGGCGAGCCCTACATCACCCACCCCATCGCCGTCGCCGGCCTGGTGGCCGACTGGAAGCTCGACTCCCAGGCCATCCAGGCCGCGTTGATGCACGACGCGATGGAGGACTGCGGCATCACCAAGACCGAGCTGATCGAGCGCTTCGGCGCGACGACGGCCGAGCTGGTCGACGGTCTGACCAAGCTGGACAAGCTGAACTTCTCGACCCGCGAGGAGAGCCAGGCCGAGTCCTTCCGCAAGATGCTGCTGGCGATGTCGCGCGATGTGCGAGTCATCCTCGTCAAGCTGGCCGACCGGCTGCACAACATGCGCACGATGAGCGCGATGAAGCCGGACAAGCGCCAGCGCATCGCCCGCGAGACGCTCGACATCTACGCCCCGATCGCGCACCGCCTGGGCCTGAACCAGGTTTACCGCGAGCTGCAGGAGCTGTCCTTCACCTACCTGAACCCGTGGCGCCACGCGGCGCTCGAGAAGGCGGTGCAACGCTCGCGCGGCTACCGGCGCGACATCGTCTCGCGGGTGCAGAAGGACGTGGCGCAGGCCTTCGCCGAATCGCGCATGAAGGTGGAGGTGAACGGCCGCGAGAAGACCGTCTACTCCATCTACCGGAAGATGCGGGAGAAGCACGCCGGTTTCGCGTCGGTGAACGACATCTTCGGCTTCCGCATCGTGGTGCAGACCCTGCCCGATTGCTACCTCGCGCTCGGCGTGCTGCACCAGCTCTACAAGCCGGTTCCCGGCCGCTTCAAGGACTACATCGCCATCCCCAAGGCCAACGGCTACCAGTCGCTGCACACCACGCTGGTCAGCCCGCTGGGCACCGCGGTGGAGTTCCAGATCCGCACCGAGGACATGCACGCGGTGGCCGAGGCCGGCATCGCCGCGCACTGGCTCTACAAGGTCGGCTCCAAGGGCGGCAACCCGTCGGACGTGGCGCAGCGCCTGGGCGCGCTGTGGCTGAAGTCGCTGATCGACATCCAGGACGAGACGCGCGACGCGGGCGAGTTCCTCGAGCACGTGAAGATCGACCTGGTGCCCGACGCCGTCTACGTCTTCACGCCCATGAGCAAGATCCTCGCGCTGCCGCGCGGGGCGACGCCGGTGGACTTCGCCTACGCGATCCACTCGGACGTGGGCGACCACTGCGTCGCCGCCAAGATCAACGGCGAGCCGGCCACGCTGCGCGCCGAGCTGCGTTCGGGCGACGTGGTCGAGGTGATCACCGCGCCGAATGCCCGGCCCAACCCGTCCTGGCTCAACTTCGTGCGCACCGGCCGCGCGCGCTCGAAGATCCGCCACTACCTGAAGAACCTCGAGCAGGAGGAGTCGCAGGCCCTGGGCGAGAAGATGCTGGCGCAGGCGCTGCGGCTCGAGGGCCTGGCCCTGCCGCCGATCGATCCGGCCGGCGCCGACACCATCTGGCCCGCCGTGCTGCGCTGGAGCGGCAACCGCAGCCCCGCCGAGCTGCTGACCGACATCGGCCTGGGCAAGAAGATCGCGACCATCGTGGCCAAGCGCATCGCCCAGGACCTGCGCGAGCAGGGCCACCGGCCGGATGCGCTGACGCTGAGCCTGAACCGCTACGCGATGCCCGAAGGCGAGTCCGTCCAGGGCCTGGTGGTGATCGACGGCGCCGAGGGCGCCAGCGTGACGATGGCGCCCTGCTGCCGGCCCATCCCGGGCGACGCGATCGTCGGCTACCTCGGCCGCGGCGAGGGGCTGGTGGTGCACACCGCCGACTGCCAGGTCGGCCAGCGCCTGTACGACCGCGACCGCGAGCGCTGGATGCAGGTCGAGTGGGCCGAGGAGCCGACGCGCCCGTTCGAGACACAGCTGCAAGTGCTGCTGCACAACGGCAAGGGCGCGCTGGCCCAGGTGGCGCAGGCCGTGAGCCGGGCCGAGGCCGACATCACCCACATCGACATGGGCGACGAGCGGCCCGGCGAGACCGCCGACATGAAGATCCTCGTCAGCGTGCGGGATCGCCTGCACCTGGCGGACGTGCTGCGCACGTTGAAGCGCACGCCGGCGATTCTGCGCGTTCAGCGCGTCAGGCCTTAGGCCTTAGGCCTAAGGCCGCTGGCCGTCCGTGGGGCTCCCCCCAGTCCCCTCTGTATAGACCGGGGACATGGGTAACACCCGTGCGAGGACATGGGTGACA
>CAMLGG010000418.1 GCA_946479475.1 uncultured Ideonella sp.
CGCGGCGGTTGCCCAGGTGGTCGATGTCGTCGACTTCGCCGCGGCCGTTGCGCAGCTCGACGAGGATCTTGACCACGTCGAGGATGTCCTCGTTGGACAGCGTCATCGGGCCTTCCGGCACGTCGCGGCCCACGCGGGCGTTGAACTTCATCCGGCCGACGCGCGACAGGTCGTAGGTGTCGGGGTTGTAGAACAGGCGGCCGAACAGGGCCTCGACGGCGTCTTCCGTCGGCGGCTCGCCGGGGCGCATCATGCGGTAGATGGCCACGCGGGCAGCCAGCTGGTCGGCCGTCTCGTCCAGGCTCAGCGTCTGGCTGATGTACGCGCCCTGGTCGAGTTCATTGGTGAACAGGCAGGGCAGCTCCTTGATGCCGGCGGCGCGCAGCTTCTTCAGCAGCGACTCGGTCAGCTCGTCGTTGGCCTTGGCGATGATCTCGCCCGTCTCCGGGTCGACCATGTTGCGCGCGACGATGCGGCCGACGAGGAAATCCTCCGGCACCGAGATGTGGTTGGTGCCCGACTGCTCGAGCTGGCGCACATGGCGCGCGGTGATGCGCTTGTCCTTCTCGACGACGACGTTGCCCGACTTGTCGGTGATGTCGAAGCGGGCGACCTCGCCCTTCAGGCGCTCGGGCACGAACTCCAGCTGGGCGCCGGTGTCCATCAGCCGGAACATGTCGTTGCTGAAGAAGTGCGCCAGGATCGCTTCCGGATTCAGGCCGATGGCCTTCAGCAGGATCGTCACCGGCATCTTGCGGCGGCGGTCGACGCGGAAGTACAGGATGTCCTTCGGGTCGAATTCGAAATCGAGCCACGAGCCGCGGTACGGAATGATCCGCGCCGAGAACAGCAGCTTGCCCGAGCTGTGCGTCTTGCCCTTGTCGTGCTCGAAGAACACACCGGGCGAGCGGTGCAGCTGGCTGACGATGACGCGCTCGGTGCCGTTGACGATGAACGAGCCGTAGTCCGTCATGAGCGGCACCTCGCCCATGTAGACCTCCTGCTCCTTGATCTCCTTGACGACCTTCGCGGGGTGCGATTCGCGGTCGTAGATGATCATCTGCAGCTTCGCCCGCACCGCCGCGGCGTAGGTCAGGCCCCGCTGCTGGCACTCGCGCACGTCGAAGGTGGGCTTCGCGATGTTGAATTCGATGAACTTCATCTCCACGAACCCGTTGTGCGAAACGATCGGGAACGCGGACAGGAAGGCCGCCTGCAGGCCCTCGGGCTTGCGCTGTTGCGGCGGCACATCCTTTTGGAGGAAGGCGACGTAGGACTCCCGCTGCATGGTCAGCAGATACGGGACGTTGAGAACGCTCTCACGCTTGCCGAAGCTCTTGCGGATCCGCTTGCGCTCGGTGTAGCTGTAGGGGGTTGCTTGCGCCATGAATGACTCCGTGGTGAGGGTGCGCGCCGGCCGTGCGAGCACCTCCTCGGGCGACTGGCTTGCCAGACGCAGCCCCCAAAACCCGCCTTGCGGGCTTGCCCCCCATGGGGGTGAGTCGACTAGGGGCGGCCCGTCGTCGACTCAGGTGTTGCGCCTGTAAGCTTGGTGGTTGGCCACTACCAACCGCTGGCGGACAACCCCGGCGTTGCACCGGAGCCCGACCAAACCGGTTCTTCTGCAGTCGGATCAGAGAACACTGTCGAAGGACCTTCGGTCACTCGACGCTGTCCTCGTCTGGGGCGGGCCCGGCGAACCGGGCCTCGCTCGACGCGAACAGGAGGAGATGGGGACGCCACCGCCTCCTTTCAAGCCGATTACTTCATCTCGGCCTTGGCGCCGGCTTCCACCAGCTTCTTGACGGCGGCTTCGGCGTCGGCCTTGGCGATGGCTTCCTTGACGTTCTTCGGAGCGCCGTCGACCAGGTCCTTGGCTTCCTTCAGGCCCAGGCCCGTCAGTTCGCGCACGGCCTTGATCACGCCGACCTTGTTGGCGCCGGCTTCGAGCAGCACGACGTTGAACTCGGTCTTCTCTTCGACCGGCGCAGCAGCAGCAGCACCACCGCCGGCGCCGCCACCGACAGCCATCGAAGCGGCCGACACGCCGAACTTCTCTTCGATCGCCTTGACCAGGTCGTTCAGTTCCATGACGGACATGCTGTCCAGGGCGGTCAGGAAGGCGTCTTTGTCGAATGCCATTTGAGTTACCTCTACGATTTCAGTGATTCAGTGTGGGTTCGAAGGCGCGGCCGTTCAGGCAGCGGCTTCGGCGGGAGCGGCTTCTTCGCCGCCACCCTTTTGCTTGGCCAGGGCAGCCAGCACGGCGGCCGTGCGCTGGACCGGCGACTTCAGCAGGCCGGCCAGCTGCGACAGCAGGACTTCCTTGCTGGGAATCGCGGCCAGGGCCTTGACGCCGTCGGCATTCAGGGCCTTGCCGGCATAGGCGCCGCCCTTGATGACCAGCTTGTCGTTGCCCTTGGCAAAGTCGGCAATGACTTTGGCCGCGGCCACGGCGTCTTCGGAAAAGCCGTAGATCAGCGGGCCGACCATGCTCTCCGACGCGACCTCGAACGGCGTGCCGGCGACGGCGCGGCGGGCCAGGGTGTTCTTCAGCACGTGAAGGTACACACCCTTGGACCGCGCATCGACGCGCAGCTTGTTCAAGTTCTCGACGGTGAGGCCACGGTACTCGGCGATCGCCAGGGTCTGGGACTTGGCGGCTTGCGCCGACACGCCCTCGATCACGGCCGCCTTCTCGTTGCGGTTGAGACTCAAGGTCTACTCCTCACATCAAACGCACCGGGGTGCCTGACGGCGCCCTCGGCGCACCGGGGTTGCAGCGACCTTGCCGCTTTCGAGACCCGAAGAACCCAGCACGAACACTGAAAACCTCTCGACTCGTCACGGCGGGGACGCCATCTGCGCTGGCGAGGGCCGCAAGGCCTTCATTAAGACGTCACGACCGAGGTCGCGGCGTCGCCAGCGGTCTTGGATGGCCCGCCATCGGCTTTCGCCGGCGGCGGCCCACCAATTCATCGGGCCTGATGGCGCGTCAAGACCAACGCGCCGCCCTTTGTCCTTCTCGTCAGGCCGCGGCCGGGGCCAGCGACACCGAGGAAATCTCGACGCGCGCGCCGATGCCCATGGTCGACGACACGGCGATCTTGCGCAGGTAGATGCCCTTGCTCGACGCCGGCTTGGCCTTGTTCAGGGCCTCCAGCAGCGCGGCCAGGTTGCCGACGAGCTTGTCGTCGTCGAACGAGCGGCGGCCGATGGTGCCGTGGATGATGCCGGCCTTGTCGACACGGAACTGCACCTGGCC
>CAMLGG010000419.1 GCA_946479475.1 uncultured Ideonella sp.
GGCCCCTTCGAGGCTGTGGTGAAGCTGCAGCGCGTCGGGCCGGTGGCGCCGTCCGCCGCGGCTTCGGGGAGCGGCACATGAGCCGCATCCATCCCATCGGCTCCGTGCTGACGGTCGCGCTGATGGCCCTGGCGGCCGCCGGCCTGACCGTCGCCTGGGGACCGGCCGCCGCGCAGTCGACCTTCCGCGGCGACGCGGCGCACACCGGCGTGCAGGCGGGCGAGGCGCCGCGCGTGCAGCCTCGCGTGCGATGGAGCTTCCCGACCGGCGATCGCATCGTGTCGTCGCCCGCCTGGGCCGACGGCGTGGTCTACGTCGGCAGCGACGACGGCAACCTCTACGCCATCGACGCCGCCAGCGGGCGCCAGCGCTGGATGCACCGCACCGGCGGGCCCGTGTCCGGCTCGCCTGCCGTCGCCGGCGGCCGCGTCTACGTGGTGAGCTACGACGGTCGCCTGCATGCGCTGGACGCGGCCACCGGCGCCGTGCAATGGAAGTTCGCCACCCAGGGCGAGCGCCGCTTCGAGGCCAAGGGCCTGCACGGCATGCAGCCGCGCACGCAGACCTTCTCCGATCCCTTCGATGTCTACCTCTCCAGCCCGGTGGTGGCCGGCGACGCGGTGATCTTCGGCAGCGGCGACGGCCACGTCTACTCGGTCGATGCGGCGAGCGGCCAGCTGCGCTGGCGCTTCGCCACCGGCGACGTCGTGCATGCCTCGCCGGCGGTGGCGGACGGCCGTGTCTTCGTCGGCAGCTGGGACGGCCGGCTGTACGCGCTCGACGCGGCCACGGGCCGCGAGCTCTGGCATGCCCAGACGGGCCTGGACCCGCTGATGGCCAACCAGCAGGGCTTCCAGTCCTCGCCCGCGGTGATGGGCGACACGGTCTACGTCGGCTGCCGCGACGCGAACCTCTACGCCTTCGACTCCCGCAGCGGCCAGGAGAAGTGGCGCTTCCCGACCGGCATGAGCTGGGTCATCACCTCGCCCGCGGTGCAGGCCGGACGGGTCTACTTCGCGACCTCGGATTCGAGCCTGGTGCACGCCGTGGACGCGGCCACCGGCGCCCCCGTCTGGCAGCAGCAGGCGAGCGCCTACATGTTCGCCTCGCCCAGCCTGGCCGGCGGTGTGCTCCTGCAAGGCGAGCTCAACGGCAGCCTGCAGGCCCGCGATGCCGGCAGCGGCGCGTTGCTGTGGGAGTTCCAGACCGAGGCCGCGCGTGCCAACCTCGGCTGGGGACTGACCAGCGCGCGCCGCTTCAATTCGCCGATGCTCTACCTCGGCGGCTGGCACGACGCGATGGCCATCGGGGCGGCGAAGCAGTCGGCGCTGGGCTCGTTCTTCTCCACCCCGCTGGTGGTCGGCCGCACGATCTACGTCGGCAGTGCCGACGGCCGGCTCTACGCGCTCGAGTAGGCGGGCCTGGGGGATCCTCGGGATCGCCCGCGCCCGGCCTCGTCGCCGACAATCCCTGCCTTCAGACGAATACGAAGCAGGGAGGGAACATGCCGGTCGTCGGCCTGGGTCTGCATTTTCTCGTCGCGATCTACTTCGCGATCCACGCGGTGCGCAGCGGGCAGCAGACTTACTGGCTGTTCATCCTGTTCTCCTTCCCTTTGCTGGGCAGCATCGTCTACTTCTTCGCCATCTACCTGCCCGATTCGAGGCTGGAGCGCAGCGCGCGCAGGGTCGTCGCCCGTGCTGCCAAGGCACTCGACCCCACGCGTGAGCTGCGAGAAGCGCGCGCCGCCTTCGAGTACACGCCGACCGCCCAGAACCAGATGCGCCTGGCTGCGGCGCTGCTGGAGGCGGGCCAGGCCGAAGAGGCCGCCACGAACTACGAGGCCTGCCTGAGCGGCCCGTTCGCCAAGGACCTCGACATCCGCTGGGGCGCTGCGCGGGCCTGGCTGGCCTCGGGCCGCGCGGCGCAGGCGGTGGCCCAGCTGCAGGCCATCCGGGAGCAGGACCCGGCCTTTCGCGCCGAGGAGGTCTCGATAGCCCTGGCCCGCGCCTGGGCCGAGAACGGCCGCCCGGCCGAAGCCCGGCACGAGTTCGAATCGGCGCTCGCCCGCTTCGGCAGCTTCGAGGCCCGCGCCGAGTTCGCGATCTGGGCCACGCGCCAGGGCGAACGCGAACTGGCCATGCGCCTGCAGCAGGAGATCCAGCAGGCCATGGCCCGCTGGAGCCGCCACACCCGCGAGCTCAACCAGGCCACCTTGCAGCGGCTGCAGGCGGCCGCTTCGGCCGCGGCCCGAGAGTCGGCCTGATGGCCGGCGCCGCCGGCCCCATCCCTGCGCTGCATCGCTGGGGCCTGGGCCTGCTTTCGCTGCTGGGTTCGGTGAGCTACCAGGCCATCGTGCTGGCGCCCCTGGCGCTCGTGATGGGCTTGAATGCCCTGTGGTTCAACCTGCCCTGGGCCTGGTGGCTCACGGGCCTGGCCGTGCTCGGCGCGTGGTGGCTGATGCAAGGCGGCGAGCCGCCCGAGGGCACCCCGCTTCGGCGCGACCAGGCACCAGCCTTCTGGGCCCGCCTCGACGCGCTGGCCGAGCGCATGCGCGCACCGCACATCACCCGCGTCGTCCTCACGCAAGAGCCCGGTGCGGCCGCGGTGGCGCACCAGGACGCCTGGCTGCCTTGGCGTCATCACCACACGCTGGCCATCGGCGTGCCCCTGTTGGCGCGCCTGCCGGCCGACGAGATGGAAGCGGTGATAGCGCATGAGCTGGGGCACTTCTCCCGGCACTTCGGCCCGGCCGGGCATTGGCTGTACCGGGCTCGCCTCGGCTGGGCGGAGCTGCTGCAGGCGTCGGACGACGACATCGTCCTGTATCGGGTGGCGGCGGGTTTCGCGCGGTGGTTCGTGCCCTTCTTCGAGCAACGTTCGGCAGCCGAAGCAGTGGGCAGCGAGTACGAGGCCGACGCCCTGGCGGCCGAGGTGAGCGCAGCCGCGGCGCTCGCGCGCGGCCTTGCGCGCCTGGCCGCCGCCCGCACGGACGCAGAGCCGCGCTTTGGCCAGGGCCCCTTGCCGGCCGATCCTCTCGGCATGCTGCTGCCCAGCCTCGGGCGGGCCGTGTCGCCGGCCGAACTGGAAGCGGCATTGCGCGAAGACGACGCGTGGCATGGGCGGCAGGATCCGATCCGGGCGACCCATCCGCCCGTGCGGGAACGCATGCGAGCGCTGGGCGTGCAGCCCGAGGCGCTGGCGGTGCCTGCCGTGGACATGGCGGCGGGACCAGCGTGGTGG
>CAMLGG010000420.1 GCA_946479475.1 uncultured Ideonella sp.
CAACCGGCCAAGATAGTTGTCGTCAACCGGCCAAGGTAATTGTCGTCAGCCAGCGGGGCTTGTTCGGAAGCGGGGGTTTGCTGTTGCATGGGCGTGTTCATGTGAATGTCCTCCTTAAAGACATGGGTGGGATGAACGTTTGGGATGTCGGCGACCCAGGACTTCGGCCGCCATCTGCTTTGCATCGACCGTTTGGCGGCCGACGGGATGAACGATAGAGATCGCCGGCCGCGCGGGGCATCCCCTGTGAGGGGGCCCTTTCTTCCCTAGCGGCGATGTCCGGTTCCGGGGCCGCTTTGCGAATACCTCATGGCGAGGTCCGCCCACCGCAGGCGCCTTCGAGCTAACTCGTCACCTGCACTGACAAAGAGGATGGGCCCCGCCCATCGCTCACTTGACCAGCAGGACCCTCATGCCGAGGGACTTGCCCGCCTCGCGCTCCAGCACCTGCACGGTCGTCTGCTGGGGCTTGAAGCCCTCGGGCAGGTCGATGCTGCCGCGAACGATCTCGTGGCCGCGGATGGACACCGGCACCGGCTTGGCGTTCACGGTGCTGGCCCCCTTGGTGCCCTCGCCGGCCACCACCATCTGCAGCACCGCATTGAAAGGCTTGCTGGCCGAGCGGTCGCGGGTCAGCACGACGTCGTAGGCGAGCGTGCGGCCGTTGGCGCTGAAGCGGCCCGCGCGAACCTCGACGCCGTTGTCACGCGGGTCTGGCGGCAGCGCGGCCACGAGGGAGGCGATGTCGGCCTTCAGATCCTCGGTGGCACTGCGGCTGGCGCCGAGTTCGCTGCTGAGCTTCGTCTTGTCGGCCAGCGCCGATTCGAGCTTCTGCTTGGTCGCGGCCAGCTCCGTGCGAAGTTGCTGGCGTTCGGCATCCGCCTCGCCGTAGGCCTGGCGCAGCTGGGCCGATTCGGTGGTGGAAAGTCGCGGCGGCAGCACGCGCTCCTGCAGGTAGATCACGCCGCCGGCGCCGGCGGCAATGCCGGCGGTCAGCAGCCAGAACCAGCGGGGGAGGCCGCTGCTCTTGCGGCTGCGGCCGTAGGGATCGAAAACAACGGGCTTGTGTCGGCCGAACATCGAGGGGCAAGAATCGTTTCTGGGTCAATCCGCAGCCTAGGGCCGGGCGCCGACCCAAATGAAACCTGATGTTCGCCGGGCCCGGCTACAGGCGCGACGCCTCGGGCAGCTCGATCTTGACCTCCAGCACCTCCAGGTTGTCCTGGCGCTCGAGGTGGACGCGGATGTCGTTCGGGTTGATCGACACGTACTTGGAGATCACCTCCACCAGCTCGCGCTGCAGGGCGGGCAGGTAATCCGCTCCGGTGCGGCCGGCGCGCTCGTGCGCGAGGATGATCTGCAGCCGCTCCTTGGCGACGCTGGCGGTCTTCTTCTTCTCGCCGAGCAGGAAGGAGAGAAACGACATCGGCGCTTACCTCCCGCCGAACAGGCGCTTGAGCAGGCCCGGCTTGGCGGCCTCGGTGAAGCGCATGGGCCGCTCCTCGCCGAGGAAGCGCGCGACCAGGTCCTGGTAGGCGCCGGCGACGTCGCTGTCCTTCAGGTGGATGGCCGGCAGCCCCTGGTTGGAAGCCTGCAGGACCGTCTCGGACTCGGGCACCACGCCCAGCAGCGGGATGCGCAGGATCTCCTGGATGTCCTCCAGCGAGAGCATGTGGCCGTCCTGCACCCGGCTGGGGTTGTAGCGGGTGATGAGCAGGTGCTCCTTCACCGACTCCTGGCCCTCGATCGCGCGCCTGGTCTTGCTGCTGAGCATGCCGAGGATGCGGTCGGAGTCGCGCACGGACGAGACCTCGGGATTGGTCACCACCAGCGCCTCGTCGGCGAAGTGCATGGCCAGCAAGGCGCCCGTCTCGATGCCCGCCGGCGAGTCGCAGACGATGTAGTCGAAGCCCATCGCGGCGAGGTCGGCGAGGACCTTCTCGACGCCCTCCTTGGTGAGCGCATCCTTGTCTCGCGTCTGCGAGGCCGGCAGCACGAAGAGCGTGTCGACCTGCTTGTCCTTGATCAGCGCCTGGTTGAGGTTGGCCTCGCCGTTGATCACGTTGATCAGGTCGTAGACCACGCGGCGCTCGCAGCCCATGATCAGGTCGAGGTTGCGCAGGCCGACGTCGAAGTCGATCACCGCGGTCTTGTAGCCGCGCAGCGCGAGGCCGGAAGAGAAACTGGCGCTGGTGGTGGTCTTGCCGACCCCGCCCTTGCCGGAAGTGACGACGACGATTCTTGCCATCGGTAACGAGTCCTCGAAGTTCGAAATGAATGGATGCGGCTCAGATGGACAGGGGCTCCATCACCAGCTTGCCCTCGATCAAGCGCACCTGGGCGGCCTTGCCCTGCACGCTGTCGGGCAGCGCCGTCTCGGTCGTGCGGTACACGCCGGCAATGGCGATCAGCTCGGGCTGCAGGCAGGTGGAGAAGATACGGGCGTCCGTATTGCCGCGGTGGCCCGCGATGGCCTTGCCGCGCAACGGGGCGTAAACATGGACATGGCCGTCGGCGATCACCTCGGCGCCGAAATTGACCGCCGCCAGCACCACCAGGTCGCCCCCGCGGGCATAGACCTGCTGGCCGGAGCGCAGAGGCTTGTCGACCACCAGGGTGCCGGCGGCAACGGGCACTTCGCGCACCACCTCCTTGACGACCTCCCGGACGACCTCGACCTCGCGCACCGCTCGCGGCTTGGGCGCGGGCGGCTCGGGTGCTTCGGGCAGACCGGCCTCGAGCGCGGCCTCCAGCTGCGCCGTGCTGCCCCCGGCCACCGCGACGGGCTGCAGGCGGTGCTCGCGCAGCAGCGCGGCCAGCGCCGGGAAGTCGATCGCGGCTTCTTCCATCTCCCGCAGGGCCGAGAGATCGACGACCAGCGGGTCGTGCAGGAACAAGTTCGGTGTCTCGCGGCGTCGGGCTTCCAGCTCCGCCGCGAGCGCGGCGAGGTCGGGGCTCTTCAGCTGGAGCTGCAGCAGCGGCAGGGTCGTGTTCTTGAGATCGAAGACGGCGGACGCGGAGCCCGCGGCGGCAACAGGACCGGCCATGAAAGCGAAGGGGCGCTGAAAGGGTGGAGTTTACCGGGCGCGGACACCCCTCCCGTTCGCCCCGAGCTCGTCGAAGGGCCTGCCGCGAAGGTCTCTCGCCTTCGACGG
>CAMLGG010000421.1 GCA_946479475.1 uncultured Ideonella sp.
CAAGCAGACGCAGCTGCAGGACACCTTCGGCATCAACATGGTGGCGCTGATCGATGGCCAGCCCAAGCTGTGCAACATCAAGCAGCTGCTGGAGATCTTCCTCGAGCACCGGCGCGAAGTCGTCACCCGCCGCACGGTCTACGAGCTGCGCAAGGCCCGTGAGCGCGGCCACGTGCTTGAGGGTCTCGCCGTCGCGTTGGCCAACATCGACGAGTTCATCCGCATCATCAAGGAGTCGCCCACTCCGCCCATGGCGAAGACGGCGCTGATGGCGCAGAGCTGGGATTCTTCGCTGGTGCGCGAGATGCTGTCGCGCGCCGAGGGCGAGACGCCCGGAGGCCGCGAGGCCTACCGCCCCGAAGGGCTGCCCACCCACTACGGCATGCAGCCCGACGGCCTGTACCGCCTGTCCGACGACCAGGCCGGCGAGATCCTGCAGATGCGGCTGCAGCGTCTCACGGGCCTGGAGCAGGACAAGATCATCGGCGAGTACAAGGAGGTGATGGCCGTCATCGCCGACCTGCTCGACATCCTCGCCAAGCCCGCCCGCGTGACGACGATCATCAGCGAGGAGCTCACCGCCCTGCGCCAGGAGTTCGGCCAGACCAAGCTCGGCGCGCGCCGCTCGGTGGTCGAGCACAACGTGCAGGAGCTCGGCACCGAGGACCTGATCACGCCGACCGACATGGTCGTCACGCTCAGCCACACCGGCTACATCAAGAGCCAGCCGCTGGCCGAGTACCGCGCGCAGCGCCGGGGCGGGCGCGGCAAGCAGGCTGCGCAGACCAAGGAAGACGACTGGATCGACCAGCTCTTCATCGCCAACACCCACGACTGGATCCTGTGCTTCAGCGATGCCGGCCGGGTCTATTGGCTGAAGGTCTGGGAGGTGCCGCAGGGCGGGCGCGCATCGCGCGGCAAGCCCATCGTCAACATGTTCCCCCTCCAGCCCGGCGAGAAGATCACCGTCGTGCTGCCCCTGACGGGCGAGTTCCGCAGCTTCCCGGCGGATCACTACGTCTTCATGGCGACCTCGCTGGGCACGGTGAAGAAGACGCCACTCGACGAGTTCAGCAATCCGCGCAAGGCCGGCATCATCGCGGTCAACCTCGACGAGGGCGACCACCTCATCGGCGTCGCACTGACCGATGGCCAGCACGACGTGATGCTGTTCAGCGACGGAGGCAAGGCCGTCCGCTTCGACGAAGCCGACGTCACGCCCCACGGCCGCGCCTCGCGTGGTGTCAAGGGCATGACGCTCGAGCCCGGGCAGAGCGTGATCGCGATGCTGGTCGCCGAAGACGAGACGCAAAGCGTGCTCACCGCCACCGAAAACGGCTACGGCAAGCGCACGTCGATCGTCGAGTACACCCGTCATGGCCGCGGCACCAAGGGGATGATCGCGATCCAGCAGAGCGAGCGCAACGGCAAGGTGGTCGCGGCCACGCTGGTGCGCCCGAACGACGAGATCATGCTCATCACCGACCGCGGCGTGCTGGTCCGCACGCGCGTCAGCGAGATCCGTGAGCTGGGCCGCGCCACCCAGGGCGTGACCCTGATCGCCCTGGACGACGGCTCGACCCTTTCCGGCCTGCAGCGCATCGTGGAGAACGATGCCCAGACCGACAACGATGCCGACCTGGCCGGCGAGGACGGCGAAGCATGACCCTACCCATCCGCTGGGCCGCCACCGCGCTGGCCATCACCCTCCTGGCGATGACCCCCGCCACATACGCCCAGTCCAAGAAGGAACTGGTCGCCAAGGTCGTGCAGCTGCGCCAGCCTGCCGTGGAGCGCCTCGCGCGCACGATCGCCATGGAGCCCGCGCAGACCGCACTCAATGCCGCCCGCCAGGTGATGCAGTTCGTGCCGGCGGACAAGCGGGAGGCGCTCGGCAAGCAGGTTCAGGGCGACGTGAAGGCCTTCTACGACGACACCGAAGCGAGGCTGCGCGAAAGCGGGGCGAAGAACGCCGCGGCGACGATCGGCCCCATCCTCGAGGAGAAGTTCACCGAGGACGAGCTCAAGCTGATCATCACCTGGCTGGAGTCGTCGGCCGCGAAGAAGTACGAGCAGCTCGAGCCCGAGATGCAGGCGCAGCTCACCCGCAAGATGGTCGAGGACACCAAGCCGGCCGTCGAACCGAAGCTGAGGGCCCTGGAGGACACGCTCAAGAAGCGCTTCGCAGCCTACGCCCCGCCGCCGTCGGCATCCGCCCCGGCACGGGCGGCCTCGGCCCCGCCGGCTGCGCCGGCCGGTTCGGCCCCCAAGGCCCCCGCCAAGAAGTAGAGACCCCCGCCGCATGACGACCCACCGCCCCTACAACTTCTCCGCCGGCCCCGCGACGCTGCCCGAACCGGTGCTGCGCCAGGCGGCCGAGGAGATGCTCGACTGGCACGGATCGGGCATGGGCGTGATGGAGATGAGCCACCGCGGCAAGGAGTTCGTCTCGATCTACGAGCAGGCCGAGGCAACGCTGCGCGAGCTGCTGGCGGTGCCGCCGAACTTCCGCATCCTCTTCATGCAGGGCGGCGGCCTGGGCGAGAACGCCATCGTGCCGATGAACCTCTCGTGCGGCGGCATGGTCGACGTGGTCGTGACCGGCAGCTGGAGCCAGAAGTCGCTGAAGGAGGCGCAGCGCTACGCCGACGCGAAAGCCGCCGCCAGCAACGAGGCGGATGGCCACACCAGCCTGCCGGCGCCTGCGGCCTGGTCGTTGCGCAAGGGCGTGAGCTACGTCCACGTCTGCTCCAACGAGACCATCCATGGCGTCGAGATGGCCACCCTGCCCGATCTGGCCGCCCTCGGCAGCGAAGCGCCCCTGGTGGTCGACTGCTCGTCGCACGTGCTGTCGCGCGGCATCGACTGGTCGCGTGTCGGCCTGGCGTTCGCCGGCGCCCAGAAGAACATCGGGCCAGCCGGCCTGACGCTGGTCTTCGTGCGGGATGACCTGCTCGACCGGGCCCTGCCGATCTGCCCTTCCGCCTTCGAGTACAAGACCGTTGCGGCGCACCAGTCGATGTACAACACGCCGCCCACCTACGGCATCTACATCGCCGGCCTGGTGT
>CAMLGG010000422.1 GCA_946479475.1 uncultured Ideonella sp.
CTCGGCCTCCGCTTGCAGCGCGGGCAGTCGCGGCGCGGGCAGGGTCTTGACGAAGCGGCCTTCGCTGGAGCTCACATCTCGACGATGCCCTTGAAGCCGCCCCAGAACATTCGTTTCATGTCGAAGGGCATGCTCTTCGGGTCCAGCGAGGTGATGCGCTCGTCGGCCATCACCGCCTTGTTCACGCGGTCGCGCTCGCGCCGGTTCTTGAAGACGATGTAGGAGAAGACGACCACCTCGCCCTCCTTCAGCTTCACCGCCTGCGGGAAGGAGGTGGACTTGCCGGGCTTCACGTCGTCGGCGACGCACTCCACGTACTGCAGCGCGCCGTGCTCCATCCACACCTTGCCCGCCATGCGGGCCAGCTTGCGGTAGTCGCCCAGGCGGTCCTCGGGCACGGCCAGCACGAATCCATCGACATACATCGCGGTTGCTCCTCGTCAGTGGAACCCACGGCGGCATGCTTCAGCATGCGCGCCATGAGCAGGGAAATCTTCGGCTCGGACGCCTACGCGCCCAAGGACATCGCCGCCCGCGTGTGCGACATCGGCATCGCGAAGGCCCACCTGCCGCTGCTCACGCTCGCCCTGCTCGGGGTGCTGGCCGGTGCCTTCATCGGCCTGGGGTCGCTGATGTTCACGCTGGTGGCGAGCGATGCCTCGCTCGGCTTCGCGGCCCAGCGCTTCATCGGCGGGCTGGTCTTCTCGCTCGGCCTGGTGCTGGTCGTCGTGGCGGGCGCGGAGCTTTTCACCGGCAACAACCTCATCGCCATGGCCTGGGCCAGCCGCTGCGTGAGCACGCGCGAGCTGCTGCGCAACTGGGGAGTGGCCTGCGCCGCGAACTTCGTGGGCGCCGCCGGCCTGGCGCTGCTGGTCCACTGGTCGGGCGTGATGGCGCTGAACCAGGGCGCGACCGCGCAGGCGGTGGTCAAGATCGCCTCCGCCAAGGCGGCGCTGCCGTGGATGGAGGCCTTCTTCCGCGGCGTGCTGTGCAACGTGCTCGTCTGCATGGCGGTGTGGATGACGCTCGCGGGCCGCAGCGTGGCGGACAAGCTGCTCGCGATCCTGTTCCCGATCACCGCCTTCGTGGCCGCGGGCTTCGAGCACTCGATCGCCAACATGTACTTCTTCCCGCTGGCGATGCTGCAGGGCGCGCCCCTGGGCGCGGCCGACATGGTGCACAACCTGCTGCCGGTGATCGCCGGCAACATCGTGGGCGGCAGCGTGCTCGTCGCGCTGGTCTACTGGGTGGTGTACCTGCGACACGGGCCGACCGACTGACGTCACGCCTGCGGCTGCTCGCCGAGCTGGCCGGTGCCCGCCGGCGCCCCGTGCCCGCCCGCGCGCAGCCCGACGACACCGAGGACGGCGGCCAGGACCGCGAAGCCGGCACCGATGGCGAAGGCCAGCTGGTAGCCCTGGTTCAGCGCCTCGGTGGCTGTCACGCCGGCTGCTTGCAGGGACTCCGTGCGCGCCGCCGCGCCACTGGCCAGCACCGCGAGGCCCAACGCCCCGCCCATCATGAACGAGGTGTTGACCATGCCCGATGCGAGGCCCGAGTCGGCCTGGCCTACGTCGCTCATCGCCGCCAGCAGCATCGGGTTGAAGGCCACGCCGCCGCCGATGCCCAGCAGCAGCATGCCGGGCAGCACGTGCCACCAGAAGTCGCCCTGCACCGGCGCCCGGGCAAAGCACGCCAGCCCTGCCGCGGCGAAGAGCAGGCCCACCGCCAGCGGCCCGCGGATGCCGAAGCGCATCACGATCCGGGCCGACAGGCCGAGCGAGAACACCGCCATGATCAGGTTGGCCGGCAGGAAGCCCATGCCCACCTGCCAGGGCGTGTAGCCCAGCACCAGCTGCATGTACAGCGCCGAGAGGAAGAACCAGGCGAAGCAGGCGGCGGCCCAAAGCACCGCCGCCGTGTTGGCGGTGGACAGGTTGCGTGAGCGGAACAGCTTCAGCGGCATGAGCGGCTGGGCAATGCGCGTCTCTATCCCGATGAACACGGCGAAGAGCAGCACCGCCACGCCGATCAGGCCGAGCGTCTGCGCCGAAAGCCACCCCGCCGCGTTGCCGTTGACCACCGCGTACACCGCCAACATGAGCGAGAGCGTCACCGCGGCCGCGCCCGCCCAATCCAGCCGCGCCCCTTGCGCGCCTCCGGCCGAGGCCGAAAGCAGCTTCAGGCAAAGGCCGATCACGGCCACGCCTATCGGCAGGTTCACCAGGAACACCCAGTGCCAGCCCAGCGAGGTGGTGAGCAGGCCGCCCAGCAGCACGCCGATGCTGCCGCCGCACGAGCACACGAAGCCGTAGACCCCCATCGCCTTGGCCCGTTCGGCCGGCTCGGTGAAGAGATTCATGATCAGCGACAGCGAGACCGCCGAGACCACCGCCCCGCCGAAGCCCTGCACCGCGCGCGCCGCGATCAGCACATCCTGCGAAGGCGCCAGCCCGCAGGCCAGCGAGGCCAGCGTGAAGACGGCGATGCCGGCGATGAACACGCGCCGGTGGCCGTACAGGTCGCCCAGCCGCCCGCCCAGCAGCAGGAAGCCGCCGAAGGTCAGCATGTAGGCATTGACCACCCAGACCAGCGTCGTCTCGGTGAAGGCGAGGTCGGCGCGGATGGAAGGCAATGCGACGTTCACGATGGTCGTGTCCAGCACGATCATCAGCACGCCCAGGCAGAGCACGGTGAGCGCAAGCCAGCGGTGGCCGGCGCGAGGGGAAGAGGTATCGGCAGGCATGGTCCGTCCGTAGAGGCAAAAGCGTGGGTCCTGCCTGTACGACGATCGGCGGCGGCGCGTTTCGACAAGCGGGCTTTCGAAGGGGGCGAAGGATAGTCGGCCAGCGATCGGCTGTGAATCACCCTGCGCCGAGGTGCAGTCCTAAACTCTCGCCCCATGCCCCGCCCCGAGATCGAACTGCTTGCCCCCGCCCGTGATGCCGAGATCGGCATCGAGGCGGTGAACCACGGCGCCGACGCCGTCTACACCGGAGGGCCCGGCTTCGGCGCGCGCGACAAGGCCGGCAACGACATCGCCGACATC
>CAMLGG010000423.1 GCA_946479475.1 uncultured Ideonella sp.
TGCTCGCCCGCCGCGAAGCCGCCTTCCTCGTCGTGCGCGTAGCGGTAGTCGCGGCCGTAGCCCAGGCCCTTCATCAGCTTCGTCGGCGCGTTGCGAAGGTGCACCGGCACGGGCCTCGTCTGGTCCTGCTTGACGAAGCTGCGCACCGCCCCCCAGGCCTTGTAGACGGCGTTCGACTTCGGTGCCACGGCCAGGTAGACCACCGCCTGCGCCAGGGCCAGCTCGCCCTCGGGCGTGCCCAGGCGCTCGTAGGTCTCGGCCGCATCGAGCGTCAGCCTCAGCGCCCGCGGGTCCGCGTTGCCGATGTCTTCGCTGGCCATGCGGATGAGGCGGCGCGCCAGGTAGCGCGGGTCGGCGCCGCCATCGAGCATGCGGGCGAACCAGTACAGCGAGGCGTCGGGGTCCGAGCCTCTGACCGACTTGTGCAAGGCCGAGATGGTGTCGTAGAACTGGTCGCCGCCCTTGTCGTAGCGGCGCAGCTGTTCGCCCAGCGAACGCTCCAGCATCGCCTCGTCTATCTGCGATGCGGCAGGCCCCAGCTGCGCGACGAGGTTCTCGTAGGCATTGAGCAGCCGGCGCGCGTCGCCATCCGCGTAGCCGATCAGGCGCTGCGCGGCGGCAGGCTCGAGCGGTGGCGCAGAGAGCGCCTCCTGCGCGCGCCCGAGCAACTGCTGCTGCTCCTCGTCGTCGAGCGGCTTGAGCACGTGTACCGTCGCGCGCGAGAGCAGAGCCGAGTTGACCTCGAACGACGGGTTCTCGGTGGTCGCGCCGATGAAGGTGAACAGGCCCGACTCGACGTGCGGCAGGAAGGCATCCTGCTGCGCCTTGTTGAAGCGGTGGACCTCGTCGACGAAGACGATGGTGCGCTTGCCCTGCGATCGCGCGAGCTCGGCCTGGGCCACGGCTTCGCGGATCTCCTTGACGCCCGCCAGTACCGCCGACAGGACGATGAAGCGGGCATCGGCCGCGCCCGCCAGCAAGCGCGCCAGCGTGGTCTTGCCCACGCCCGGCGGACCCCACAGGATCATCGAGTGCAGCCGGCCCTGCTCGAACGCCAGGCGCAGGGGCTTGCCGGGGCCGAGCAGCTGGGCCTGGCCGATCACCTCGTCCAGGCGCCGCGGGCGCAGGCGCTCGGCCAGGGGCGCGCCGGCGGGCGCGGCGGAAGGGCCACCCGCCGGCGGCTCGTCGCCGGGGAGATCGTGGTCGTCGAACAGGGCGTCTTGCCGAGGCATGCGGGAATTGTCGCAGCCGGGACGAAGCGGTGAATTGCCGCGCGGCGCGGCCACTTTTCCAGCGTTGGCGCCCCACCCGCCGGCCGGAAACTGGGGGCCAGACACAAGGAGCGTCACCGCATGAGCGCCAATCCGACCACCGAGAGCCGCACCGCCGCTCCGGCTACCGCCCCCGCTGCCGCCCAGGCCGGCGCGCCGCGCGAGTACCTTTCCTTCAAGCTCGGCAACGAGGAATACGGCATCGACATCCTGCGCGTGCAGGAGATCCGAGGCTACGAGCCGCCGACGCGCATCGCCAACACCCAGCACTTCATCAAGGGCGTGGTGAACCTGCGCGGCGTGATCGTGCCCATCGTGGACATGCGGCTGCGCTTCCAGCTGCCCGACGTGCAATACAACAGCTTCACCGTCGTCATCATCCTGAACATCGGCCACCGCACGGTGGGGATGGTGGTGGATTCGGTGAGCGACGTGCTCGAGCTCGCGCCGGGCCAGATCAAGCCCGCGCCGGACTTCAACGGCGCCATCGACTCGGGCTACATCACCGGCCTGGGCACGGTCAAGCACGGCGACGACGAGCGCATGCTGATCCTGATGGACATCGAGCAGATGATGATGTCGCCCGACATGGGCCTGGTGGACGCCGACACGGCGATGCACTGACCGGCCCGCAGCCGCACGAAGCAAGGGCGCCTCGAGGGCGCCCTTTTTCATGCTCCGGTCCCCGGCCTACTGCTCGGACACGTCGGCCCCCGGCGGCACCTCGAAGCGGAAGGCCTCGGGTGCCAGCGCCACGTCCGTCGCCAGCTTGTCGAAGGTGAGCATCGAACGCTGGCCGAAGCTGTCGGCGATCTCCACCGCGACCAGGCCCTTGCCCTTGAAGCCGGCCTTGAGCCACTGGATGGTGCCGCCGCCTTCCTTGGGCGTGGCCATCACCCATTCGAGGCCGCCCTGGTCGGGCTGGTTCTTCAGGTCGAAGGTCTTCTCGATCGAGGTGCCGGTCAGCAGCGCGACGGGCGTGCTGCCGAGTGCGTCGGCCACCTTGCGCACCGTGACCTGGTTCAGGTCGGGATCGTGGAACCAGACCTTCTGCCCGTCGCTGACGATGGTCTGTGCGTAGGGCTTGGCATAGTCGAACCGGAAGCGGTTGGGCCGCGCGAAGCTGAAGCTGCCCGACGAGACCTTCTTCTTCGCGCCGTCCGGTGAAGTGACTGTCTGGGTGAAGGCGGACTGGCCGCTCTTCACGTCCTTGACGAAAGCACGAAGCGACTCGGCCGCATCGGCGAAGGCGCTCGCGCTCGCGGCGGCGAGCACGGTGGCGGCGGCAACGAGCCGGAAACTATTCATCACGCTTGGGCAACAGGATCTCGCGGTTGCCGTTGGTCGACATGTTGCTTACGAGCCCGGACTGCTCCATTTGTTCCAGCAGCCGCGCGGCGCGGTTGTAGCCGATGCGCAAGTGCCGCTGCACCAGCGAGATGGAGGCCTTGCGGTGCTGAAGCACGACGGCGACAGCCTGGTCGTACATCGGGTCGGACTCGCCGCCGCCCGGGCCGCCGCCGCCCTCGCCCGCCTCGCCGCCTTCACCGTCCAGCGTGCCGCCTTCGAGGATGCCCTCGATGTAGTTCGGCGGCCCCTGCGACTTGAGCGCCTCGACGACGCGGTGCACCTCGTCGTCCGAGACGAAGGCGCCGTGCACGCGCACCGGCAGGCCGGTGCCCGAGGCCATGTAGAGCATGTCGCCCATGCCCAGCAGCGCCTCGGCGCCCATCTGGTCG
>CAMLGG010000424.1 GCA_946479475.1 uncultured Ideonella sp.
CTAGGTGTGAAGCTTCAATAGGTTGTATCCGGTGTTCATCCGGGTTGGGTTTGAGAGACTGGAAGTCGCCAAACCACCCGATCAACCCAAAGCACCGCACCGGATGAACACCCATAAGCATGCCCGATTGACGTTTGCCCGCCGATTCGAGATGGTCCAGCAGATGCTTGCCGGAGACAGCGCCAGCCAGGCCGCGGCCGAGCATGGCGTCACAGCTCAGACAGCCAGGAAGTGGTTTGCCCGCTTCCTGTGCGAAGGCGAGACCGGGCTGGCTGACGCCTCGTCAAGGCCAGCACGCTCGCCCCGCACCATCGCGCCGTCCAAGGCGCTGCTGATCGTCGAGCTGCGCAAGCGCCGAATGATCCAGTCGCGCATCGCGCGCAACGTCGGCGTCTCGGAATCGACCGTCAGCCGAGTGCTGGCTCGTGCGGGCTTGTCCAAGCTCAGCGACCTGGACCCAGCCGAGCCGGTGGTGCGCTACGAGCATGAGGCGCCCGGGGACTTGCTCCACATCGACACCAAGAAGCTGGGGCGCATCGTGCGTCCCAGCCATCGCGTGACGGGCAATCGCAAGGATTCCGTGGGCGGCGCGGGGTGGGAGACGTTGTTCGTTGCGGTGGACGACCACGCTCGACTCGCCTTCACGGCCATGCATCCGGACGAGACGCAGCAGCAGGCGGTGGCGTTCCTGCGCAATGCCGTGGCCTACTACGCCAAGCTGGGGGTGAGCGTGAAGAGGCTGCTGACCGACAACGGACCAGCCTTCCGCTCCAAGCAGTTCCGAGCGGCGTGCGCCGAGCTGAGCATCAAACACCGCTTCACCCGTGCCTATCGGCCTCAGACCAACGGCAAGGCAGAGCGGTTCATCCAGTCCGCGCTTCGCGAGTGGGCTTACGCCTGGACGTATCAGAACTCCGAGCAGCGAACCTTGGCACTGACCCATTGGCAGCACCACTACAACTGCCACCGCCCGCACAGCGGGATCGGCGGCGTGACACCCATCTCCAGACTCACCTCGTCAAGAAACAACCTCTTGACGCTTCACATCTAGGCAGCGGCCCGTCGACGACCGAGACGGCCCCTGCGCCGCCTGCGGCGCCGGTCCCCCAAGGGGATCAGTCGTCCAGGGAGCGGCCCGTCGACGACCGAGTCACACCTGCCGAGTTTTGTGGCAGTCCGATGACAGCCGTCGCGGATCAAGGGCTTGCGACGCTTCGGCCCAGGTTGTCCACAGGCTTGTCCCCCGTTTCCGTGAACAAGGCCGGGAAGGCCACGCGGACGCGCAGGCCGCGGCGGGCGTGTTCATCGGCCCAGTCCAGCCGGACGGTCGCGCCCAGGCGGTCGGTGATCGCCTTGACGATCGAAAGGCCCAGGCCCGAGCCGACCACCTCGCTGCCGAGGACTCGGTGGAAGGGGTCGAACACGCGGCTGCGCTCGGCCTCCGGAACGCCCGGGCCGGTGTCCACGACCTGCAGCTCGACGCCCTCGGCCCGAGTGGCCACCGAAAGGTCCACGCGCCCTCCCACGGGCGTGTAGCGGATCGCGTTGTCCACCAGGTTGCGCACCAGGCTGGTCAGGTCGACCTCGGCAGCCAGGACCTGCGCATCGCCCTGGCCCTCGACGCCGACGTCGATCGAGCGGGCCTGCGCCAGGGGCAGCAGGTCTTCCAGCACCCGGCGAAAGATCGCGCGCACCGACACCGGAGCCGTCGGCGCGTCGCTGCCGGCCTGTGCACGTGCAATCGCGAGCAGCTGGTCCAGCAGCGCCCGGCTGCGGTCGATGCCGCGGCGCAGGTCGCGCAGGCGCACTTGCGCCTCTTCCGACATCGGCGCCTGCGCCAGGCGCTCCGCCTGCAGCGAGACGGCCGTCAGCGGCGAACGCAGTTCGTGGGCGGCATCGGCCACGAACCGGCGCTGGGCCTGCATCGAAAGACCCACGCGGCCGAGCAGGCGGTTGATTGCGCTGGCGAAGGGACGCACCTCGACCGGCAGCGGCGCCTCGGTGATCGGATGCAGCTCGGCTTCTCCGCGGCGGTTGATCTCCTCGGCGAGCGAGGCGATGGGCCGGAACATCTGGCCGATGAGCCGCGAGACCAGCCACAACAGGATCGGCACCAGCACCAGGAACGGCATCACCGCGTGCAAGGCGCTGTTGCGCGCTATCTCGTCGCGCAGGTCGGTCTCCTGGGCCACCGCGAGGAGCCGCCCGTCGGCCTGGCGCAGCACCAGGATGCGGTAGTCGTCGTCCGGCAGGCTCAGGGTGTGGAAGCCCTCGCCGAGCGTCGCGGGCAGCCGCAGCGGCGGCGCCTCGGCCGGCGGCGCTTCGCTGTCGGCGAGGTACTGCACCGTCACCCGCAGGTCGTCTTCCGCCTCGGCGCTGCGCTCGGCGTCGTAGGACAGCGGCGCGCGCAGGTGCTGCCGATCCACCAGCGATGCGACCTGGCGCAGCACGTCGTCCTGCAGGCGCAGGGCCTGGTCGAACGCGGCGGCGAACGAGAACACGCCGGCGGCCATGGCGGCGAGCAGGATGGTCAGCGACAGCCAGAACGACAGCCGCAGGCGCACCGAGTTCTTCAGGCGCCCTTGGAGACCATCCATCCGACGCCCCGCACGTTCTTGATCACCTCGCTGCCGAGCTTGCGCCGCAGGATGTGGATGAGGTATTCGACGACGTTGCTCTCGACCTCCTCGCCCCAGCCGTAGATGCGGTCCTCCAGCTCGCTGCGCGAGAGGATGGCCCCGGGCCGCTGCAGCAGGGCCTGCAGGAGCGAGAACTCGCGGTTGGACAGCTGCACCGCCGGGCCGCCTGCCGTGGCCTCCTTGGTCTGGGTGTCGAGCGACACGATGCCGTTGCTCAGCACGGACGAGGAAGCCCCGGCCCGGCGTCGCGTCACCGCCCGCATGCGGGCCAGCAGCTCGGCGATCTCGAAGGGCTTGACCAGGTAGTCGTCGGCCCCGCCGTCCAGGCCCCGCAGGCGGGC
>CAMLGG010000425.1 GCA_946479475.1 uncultured Ideonella sp.
CGCTTGCGCATCCGTCCGCGAGGCGGCACGATGGCCTTCAACCGGAGGTTGCGCCATGAAGATCCTCGTCCCCATCGATGGAACCGAGCTGTCCCACGCCGCGCTTCGCCATGCGATCGGGCTTGTGCGCGAAGGCTTGAGAGCCGAACTGCTGCTGGCCAACGTGCAGCCGCATGCCAGTCTTTACGAATGGATGCGGGCACCCGATCCGGACGCCCTCGGCCACATCGCGGAGGCCGCCGGCCAGCACGCCCTCGAGACAGCCGAGTCGCTGCTGCGCGAGGCCGGCCTGGATGCCACCGAACTGCTCGTGTCCGGCGATCCCGGCAATGCCCTGCTCGACCTGATCGAGAGCGAAGGCTGCGACGCGGTGGTGATGGGCTCGCACGGCGGGGGCGGTCTGCTCTCGGCCTTCCAGGGCTCGGTGTCGCAGGCCATCCTGCATGGCTCGCGGGTGCCGGTGACGCTGGTCAAGCCGCCCGAGCCGGCGGAAGAGGGTCCGCGCGGCGAAGAAGCCGTGGCCGACGAGGAAGACGAGGCAGCGGGTGCCTGATGCGCGCCGGCACGAGGTCGTCATCCTCGGTGCCGGCATGTCGGGCCTGTGCATGGGCGTCCAGCTCAAGCGCGCCGGCATCGAAGACTTCGTCATCCTCGAGAAGCAGCCGGGCCTGGGCGGCACCTGGTGGGACAACCGCTACCCTGGCGCCCACGTCGACGTGCCCGCGCCGGCCTACTCCTTCTCCTTTGCCGCGAATCCGCACTGGAGCCGCCGTTTCGCCTCCGCGCCCGAGATCCAGGCCTACATGCGGGGCATCGCCGAGCGCTTCGGCCTGGTGTCGCACATCCGGCTGGACGAGCGGATCTCGCAGGCCCGATTCGACGAGGCCGCCGGCCGCTGGCGGATCCTCACCGAGCGCGGCGAGGCCTTCGAAGCGCGCTTCTTCGTCTGCAGCACCGGGCCGCTGAACCAGCCGCGCTGGCCGGACATCCCCGGCCTGCAGGAGTTTGCCGGCGTCAAGCTTCATTCGGCGCGCTGGGACGAATCGGTGGCGTTGGACGGCCTGCGCGTCGGCGTCATAGGCACCGGCTCGACGGCTTCGCAGCTGGTGGCGCCGATCGCGCGGCGGGCAGGCTCGCTGGCCGTCTTCCAGCGCACCGCCAACTGGGTGATGCCGCGGCTGGACCGCCGCTACACCCGTCTCGACCGGGCCCTGGCGCGCCTGCCGCCTTACGCCGCGATGGTGCGCTGGCTGTGGGTGCACGCGCTGGAATGGGGCCGGCGCGGCTTCGAGGAGGGCACGCTCGCCCGCCGCGCGATGCTGGCCACGGCCGCCCGGCACCTGCAGCGCCAGGTGCGCGATCCGGACCTGCGCCGGCGCCTGACGCCGCCCTATCCGCTGGGATGCAAGCGGATCATCTACTCGAACGACTTCTACCCGGCGCTCACGCGGCCGAACGTCGAGCTGGTGACCGAGGCCATCGAGCGCGTGACCGCCCAGGGCGTGGTGACGGCCGACGGGCGCGAGCGCGTGCTGGACGTGCTCGTCTGCGCCACCGGCTTCGACACGGTGCACCTGCTGTCCTCGCTGAGCGTCACCGGCCAGGGAGGCCGGACCCTGCGCGAGGCGTGGGCCGAGGGGCCCGAGGCCTATCGGGGCATCACCGTGGCCGGCTTCCCCAATCTCTTCCTGCTGCTCGGCCCGAATACCGGCACCGGCCACACCTCGACCCTGCTCTACCTCGAACCCGAGGCGAAGCACGTGCTGGCCTGCATGCAGGCCGTGCGCCGCGGCGGCCACCGCTGGATCGCCGTCCGGCCCGAGGTCATGCGCGCCTACAACGAGGGCCTGCAGCAGCGCCTGGCCGGCTCGGTGTGGACCCATTGCCGCAGCTGGTACCGGATGGACCCTGGCGGCCGCATCGTGGCCCTGTTCCCCGGCTTCACGCGCGAGTACGTGCGTGGCCTGCAGCGGCTGGACCCGGCCGACTACGAGCTCGCCTGAATCGCTTGCCCGGCGCCGCGCCCGGCCTGTCACATCGGGTCGATATGCTCGCCGGTTCAGCGAACTGCCGTCGCGTGCAAGACCACGAATCGTTGCCTCCCCTGTCCGAGCTGGACGACCTCGCTCGCCGCGCCGGTCCGGCCCTGCGCCGCCGACTGCTTTGCGAGGTGCTCGTCGGCGACAGGTCGCTGCCGGTCCATGCCTACCTGCTCGGCACCACGTCGGCCCAGGCGCCCGCCGTCTTGTACGTCGGCGGCGTGCACGGGCTGGAACGCATCGGCGCCGAGGTCGTCATCGCCTACCTGCGCAGCCTCGTCACGCGGCTGCACTGGGACGAGACCCTGCAGGCGCAGCTGCGCAGCATGTGCTTCGTCTTCGTGCCGCTGCTCAACCCCGGCGGCTGGTGGCGCGGCACGCGCTGCAACCCGCAGGGGGTCGACCTGATGCGCAACGCTCCGGTCGATGCCCTGGAGCCGGTGCCTTGGCCCGTCGGCGGGCAGCGCCTGGCTTCCTGGCTGCCCTGGTATCGCGGCCCGCGCGGCGCGCCGATGCAGAGCGAGAGCGCTGCCCTGTGCGCGCTGGTGCAGGCGGAGCTTTTCGAGCGTCCGTTCAGCATCGCTCTCGACTGCCACTCCGGCTTCGGCATGAGCGACCGGCTCTGGTTCCCGTACGCCCACACCGCGCATCCGATCGAGCATCTGCCCGAGGTGCACGCGCTGGGCGAACTGCTCGACAGCGTCTTGCTGCACCACCGCTACATCGTCGAGCCGCAAAGCCGCCAGTACCTGACCCACGGCGACCTGTGGGATCACCTGTACCTGCGTTCGCGCCAGTGCCCGCGGCCACCGCTGTTCCTGCCGCTGACGCTGGAGATGGGGTCCTGGCTGTGGGTCAAGAAGAACCCGCGCCAGCTGTTTTCGCGCAACGGCATCTTCAATCCGCTCATCAACCACCGCCAGCAGCGGGTGCTGC
>CAMLGG010000426.1 GCA_946479475.1 uncultured Ideonella sp.
ACTTCAAGAGCAAGTACGCGGTCGACTGGTCGCCGTTCCTGGGCAAGAAGTGGACGGACACGGCCGACACGGCGCTGCCCCTGGCCGAGGTCAAGCGCCTGGCCGAGCGCATCACCACCATCCCCGGCAACTTCAAGGCGCACCCGCTGGTCGAGAAGGTGATCGCCGACCGCGCCGCCATGGGCCGTGGCGAGATCAACGTCGACTGGGGCATGGGCGAGCACCTCGCGTTCGCTTCGCTGGTCGCCTCGGGCTACCCGGTGCGCCTGTCGGGCGAGGACTGCGGCCGCGGCACCTTCACCCACCGCCACGCCGTCCTGCACGACCAGAACCGCGAGAAGTTCGACGAGGGCACCTACGTGCCTCTGCAGAACGTGGCCGAGAACCAGGCCCCGTTCGTGGTGATCGACTCGATCCTGTCCGAAGAAGCGGTGCTCGGCTTCGAGTACGGCTACGCCTCGGCCGATCCGAACACCCTGACCATCTGGGAAGCGCAGTTCGGCGACTTCGTCAACGGCGCGCAGGTCGTGATCGACCAGTTCATCGCTTCGGGCGAGGTCAAGTGGGGCCGCGCCAACGGCCTGACGCTGATGCTGCCGCACGGCTACGAAGGCCAGGGCCCCGAGCACTCCTCGGCCCGCCTGGAGCGCTTCATGCAACTGGCTGCGGACAACAACATGCAGGTCGTGCAGCCGACTTCGGCCAGCCAGATCTTCCACCTGTTGCGCCGGCAGATGGTGCGAATGTTCCGCAAGCCGCTGGTCATCATGACCCCGAAGTCGCTGCTGCGGAACAAGGATGCGACCTCGCCCCTGAGCGACTTCACCAAGGGCGAGTTCAAGACGGTGATCCCGGAGCAGAACGCCGACATCGAGGCCGCCAAGGTCAAGCGCGTGATCGCCTGCTCGGGCAAGGTCTACTACGACCTGGTCAAGAAGCGCGAGGACAAGAAGGCCGGCGACGTGGCCATCATCCGCGTCGAGCAGCTCTACCCGTTCCCGCACAAGGCTTTCGCGGCGGAGATCAAGAAGTACGCCAACGCGACCGAGATCGTGTGGTGCCAGGACGAGCCGCAGAACCAGGGTGCCTGGTTCTTCGTGCAGCACTACATCCACGAGAACATGCTCGACGGCCAGAAGCTCGGCTATGCCGGCCGCCCGGCCTCTGCCTCCCCTGCGGTGGGTTACGCCCACCTGCACCAGGACCAGCAGAAGGCCCTGCTGGACCAGGCCTACGGCAAGCTCAAGGGCTTCGTCCTTTCCAAGTAACGCTCCGACAGACCCGGCACGCCGCGTGATGCACGCGCGGCGTGCCGAGGCGCACGCACGCATACAAGAGACACATCATGGCAATCGTTGAAGTCAAGGTCCCGCAGCTGTCCGAGTCGGTGGCCGAAGCCACCCTGCTGCAATGGAAGAAGAAGCCCGGCGAAGCCGTGGCGATGGACGAGATCCTGATCGAGATCGAGACCGACAAGGTCGTGCTCGAGGTGCCCGCGCCGGCTGCCGGCGTGATGGCCGAGCATGTCGTCGGTGATGGTGGCACGGTCGTCAGCGACCAGGTCATCGCGAAGATCGACACCGAAGGCAAGGCCGGTGCCGCAGCCACGCCCGCGCCGGCCGTGAGCGCGCCGCCGCCCCCGGGGCCGCCGCCCGCACCGGCCGCCGTGGCCGGCGGTGCCAGGTCGGACGTCGCCATGCCGGCTGCCCCCACGCTTTTGGCCGACAACAAGCTGGCCGCGGGCTCGGTGCCGGGCACCGGCCGCGACGGCCGGGTGACCAAGGGCGACGTGTTGGGCGCGCTCGCATCGCCCGCACCGCTGATGGCCCCGCCGCCCCCGGGCCCACCGCCTGCCGCGGCCGCCCGTCCGCTGCCCCCCGTCGCCGCGCCCGTCCAGCCCAACCTGGGCGACCGCCCCGAGCAGCGCGTGCCGATGTCGCGCCTGCGTGCTCGCGTGGCCGAGCGCCTGCTGCAATCGCAGGCCACCAACGCCATCCTCACCACCTTCAACGAGGTCAACATGGCCCCGCTGATGGAGATGCGCAAGAAGTTCCAGGACAAGTTCGAGAAGGAGCACGGCGTCAAGCTGGGCTTCATGAGCTTCTTCGTCAAGGCCGCGGTCCACGCGCTGAAGAAGTACCCGGTCCTGAATGCGTCGGTGGATGGCACGGACATCGTCTACCACGGCTACTTCGACATCGGCATCGCGGTGGGCTCGCCGCGGGGCCTGGTGGTGCCCATCCTTCGCAACGCCGACCAGATGACCTTCGCCGAGATCGAGAAGAAGATCGCCGAGTTCGGCCAGAAGGCCAAGGACGGCAAGCTGGGCATCGAGGAGCTGACCGGTGGCACCTTCTCCATCTCCAACGGCGGCGTGTTCGGCTCGATGCTGTCGACCCCGATCATCAACCCGCCTCAGTCGGCCATCCTGGGCGTTCACGCCACCAAGGACCGTGCCGTCGTCGAGAACGGCCAGGTCGTCGTCCGCCCGATCAACTACCTCGCGATGAGCTACGACCACCGCATCATCGACGGCCGCGAGGCCGTGCTCGGCCTGGTGGCGATGAAGGAAGCGCTGGAAGACCCGGCGCGCCTGCTGTTCGACATCTGAAGGAGCGAGAAAGATGTCCAGCAAGCAATTCGATGTCATCGTCATCGGCGGCGGCCCCGGCGGCTACATCGCTGCCATCCGCGCCGCCCAGCTCGGCTTCAACACGGCCTGCATCGACGAGTGGAAGAACGACAAGGGCGGTCCCGCCCCGGGCGGGACCTGCACCAACGTGGGCTGCATTCCGTCTAAGGCGCTGCTGCAGTCGAGCGAGCACTTCGAGCACGCCGGCCACCACTTCGCGGACCACGGCATCAGCCTGTCGGACCTGAAGATCGACGTGGCGAAGATGGTGGGCCGCAAGGACGCCGTCGTGAAGCAGAACAACGACGGCATCCTCTACCTGTTCAAGAAGAACAAGGT
>CAMLGG010000427.1 GCA_946479475.1 uncultured Ideonella sp.
TGCCCTGGTGCGCCAGCCAGCCGCCGTCGTACCAGAGGATGTCGATGCGGCCGTAGCGGCTCATCAGCTCCTCGACCTGGCCGTAGCCCTGGCGCTTCATCGCCTGCGCATTGGCGGCCAGTTCGCGCGGCTTGAAGTAGCCGGGGAAGCGCCAGTCCATCGGCGAGTAGTACAGGCCGGCATGCAGGCCGGCACGCCGCACTGCCTTGACGAAGGGCGCCACGAGGTCACGCCGCGCGGCCGAATGCGGCGCGTCGAAATGGCCGAAGCTGGACGGGCTGTCCCACAGCGCGAAGCCGTCGTGGTGGCGAGCGGTGAGCACCATGTAGCCGGCGCCGGCTTCGGCGGCCAGCGCGGCCCAGGCGTCGGGGTCGTAGTGCTTCGGATCGAAGCGCCTCGCGAGCTGGGCGTAGCGTTCGGCGGGCACCTTCTCGTTGTGCATGTACCACTCGCCGCGCGCCGGAATGGCGTAGAGGCCCCAGTGGACGAAGATGCCGAGCTTCGCGTCGCGCCACCAGGCCATGTCCTGCTCCGGCAGCAGCAGGTCGGGCGCCAGCGTCGGATCGGCGTTGGCCTTCTTCAGGGCCGAGCGCTGTTCGTCGGTCAGGGGCGTGGCCTGGGGGAAGGCGCCGGAGGCGGCCAGGGCGAGGCCGGCGCCGAGGATGGCGCGGCGATCGGGTTTGGTGTGCTTCATCGTTCGACGTAAGGGCGGACCCGCTTGCGTGACATCCCCTCGACGGAGTGCCTGGCCGTCACTGCTTGGCCTTGACCTCGGCTATGGCTGCCGCCACCGCGGCCTGGAGCTTCGGCATGGCCGCGGCAAGGCGGGCCTGGGTGACTTGCATGGAGCGGTTGAGGACTTGCGGCATCTTGGCGATCAGGGACTGACCGAGCGGGCTCTTGTAGAACTCGATCATTCCGTCGACCTCCGCCTGGTCGAAGGTCTCGGCGTAGAGGCGCACGAAGTCGGGTTTCAGCACCTGCCAGCTGAACTCCGGTTGCATGGCCGCCACGAGCTTCGAAGGAAGCACGTCCAGAAGCTGCTTCTGCTCGGCATTGAGCTCGGTGGCGCCAACGGCCGCCGTCATGCCCTGGCGAATGGAGGCCTCGACGTTGGAGTTGGCGGAGTCGACCAGCTCCTGAGCCTTCGTGAGGACCAGCAAGGCCTCGACGGACTCGTTCGTGGCGGGTGCGGCGCTGGCGAGCGAAGTGCAGACGGCCAGCAGCAGTGGGAGGAAAGAGTGTTTCATCTGACTCGAATGAGGGGTGGATAGTGGAAGGATTGAATCTGACGGCCAATGAGCGTTGACGGTCGTTCACCGGATCGAGGTCACGACGACCACCGACCTGGGCGGCAGGTCCAGGGTCAGCGGCGAGCCGCTGCGCCCGGCGCCGTACGACGCCGGTACCAGCGCCCGGGGTTGGGCGAACGTGTTGTGGGCGTCCATCGCGCCGGCCGTCAGCACGCGGCCGCGCACGGCGCCGGCGAGGTTGGTCTGGACGCGGGCGGCCCGCTGCGGATCGAGGTTGACCAGGGCCAGCACGGTGCTGCCGTCGGCCGCGCGTGCCGCGGAGGCATCGACCGCCGGCAGCTCCACGTCGCCTTCGCGCCAGGTCGGGGAGCTCAGCTCCGTCTTCAGGGGCGTGGCCCCGCGGAAGGGCCGGTACAGGTCGAAAGCGTGGTAGGTCGGCGTCAGCACCATGCGCGGCCCGTCGGTGAGCACCAGCGCCTGCAGCACGTTGACCATCTGCGCGATGTTGGCCATCTTCACGCGGTCGGTGTGGCGGTGGAAGGCGTTGAACGACAGCGCCGCCACCAGCGCGTCGCGCAAGGTGTTCTGCTGCTGCAGGAAGCCCGGCGTGGTGCCAGGCTCGGCGTCGTACCAGGTGCCCCATTCGTCGACGTACAGCGCGATGCGCCTGGAAGGGTCGTGCTTGTCCATCAGGCGGCTGACGGCCTCGATGCGCGGCCCGATGCCGAGGGCGCTCCTGAGCGTCTTCGCCCACTCCGCCGAGCTGAAGCCGGTGGCGCTGCCGTGCTTCGTCCAGTCGCCCGGGATGGTGTAGTAGTGCAGCGTCAGCGCGTCCATGTGCTGGCCGGACCGCTCCATCAGCACCTCGACCAGGTGATCGTTGCCCTGGCCGTCGCCGGAGGCCACGCGCACCACCGGCGCATGCAGGAAGGTCTCGTACCGGTTGTGCAGGTCGGCCTGGTATTCGGGACGCATGTTGCCACCGCAGCCCCAGCTCTCGTTGCCTATGCCGAAGTACTTGACCTTCCAGGGCTTGTCGCGGCCGTTGCGGCGGCGCTCCTCGGCCAGCGCCGACTGGCTGTCCGAGGTCATGTACTCCAGCCACTGGCCCATCGCGCGCGGGGGCATGGAACCCATGTTGCCGGCCAGGTAGGCCTCGGCGCCGAGCTGCTCGACGAGGTCCATGAACTCGTGCGTGCCGACGCTGTTGGGCTCGATCACGTTGCCCCAGATCTTGTTCAGGCGGGCAGGGCGCTTGTCAGGAGCGCCGATGCCGTCTCGCCAGTCGTAGTCGTCGGCGAAGCAGCCGCCGGGCCAGCGCACCACGGGCACCTGCACCTGGCGCAGCGCGCCGACCACGTCGTTGCGCCAGCCGCGGGTGTTGGGGATCTTCGAGTCCGGGCCGACCCACAGTCCGCCGTAGATGCCGGTGCCCAGGTGCTCGGCGAACTGGCCGTAGACCTCGGGCTCGATGCGCGGGCCGGCGGCTTCCTGGCTGACGGTGAGGCGGACGTCCACCGGCTCGGCGGCGTGGGCGCCGGCGAACAGCGACAGCGCAAGGGTGGCGCTGGTGATGAGGTGCTTCGTCTTCATCAGGGGTAGAGGATGTTCAGCGCGACTCGAGATTCAGGATGGCCGCCTCCAGGCCGTCGGCGCTGGCGCGCAGCGTGGCGGGGCCGGCGGCGCCG
>CAMLGG010000428.1 GCA_946479475.1 uncultured Ideonella sp.
GGCGCTGGAGGAGATGCGCGAGAACGAGGATGCCGTCGACGCCCGCATGCTGGCCGAGCTGATCTCCGCCGATCCGCTGATGACCTTGAAGCTGCTGGCCTACACCGCGGCACTTCCCCGCAACCGGCGCGTGACCGACGTCGAGACCGCCCGCGAGGCGCTGGTGCTGATCGGCATCACGCCGTTCTTCCGCGACTTCGGGCCGCAGCCGACGCTCGAGGCGCACCTTCAGGGCCAGCCGGAAGCCCTCGAAGGCCTGAGGGAGGTCATCCACCGCGCCCACCGCGCCGCCCGCTTCGCGCTGGCCTTCGCCATCCACCGGGCCGACCACGACGCGCCGGTGATCCACGAGGCGGCATTGCTTCACGATTTCGCCGAGATGCTGCTGTGGCTGCACGCGCCGCACCTGGCGCTCGACATCGCCTACCGCCAGAAGGCCGATCCGACCCTGCGCAGCGCGGCCGTGCAAAGAGCGCTGCTGGGCGTGCCACTGTCGGACATCCAGCATGCCCTCATGCTGGCCTGGCGCCTGCCCGAGCTGCTGGTGCAGATCACGGACGACCGCAAGGCCGGCGCTTCGCAGGTCCGCAACGTCATGCTCGCGATCCGTCTCGCCCGCCACACGGCCCGCGGCTGGGACAATCCCGCCGTGCCGGACGACCTCCACGACATCGCCCAGTTGCTCAACCTCGGGCTGGTCCCGACCGAAAGCCTGCTGCACGAGCTCGACCGCTGAGATCTCAGGCGGGCGGCCGGATTCCCAGCTTCTGCCACAGCACCGCCATCACCTCGGGGCGATGCACCAGGTCGATGTGCGCGGTGCCCGGGACGTGCTGGCGGGCGGCCGCGCCGGGCAGCAGGGCATTGGATGCCGGGAAGACGATGTTGTCGCCGTGCCCGTAGATGCAGTGAAAAAGCTGCCGGCGTGCCGGCGGCTCGGCCGCCTCCAAGGCGCGCAGCCATGTGCCGCCCGGCTTCATCTGTCGCGCATTGATGCCCAGATGAGCGAAGTTCGCCAGCCAGGTGCCACCGTGCGGCGTTCCGATGGTGATCACGCCCCGCACCCTCGCATCCGCCTGGCGTGCCGCCAGCCACGCGCGGATGGCCAGGCCGCCCATGCTGTGCCCGACCATCAGCGGCCGCTCGCCGGTGGCCTGCTCGATGCGGCGGACGGCCGCATCGATGATGTCGACGTAGTCGTCGATCGAGCCGAACACGGGTTCGAGGTTGACGGCGACGAAGGGCACGCCAGCGGCGCGCAGCCGGCTGAGCCAGGGGGTCCAGAGTCCACGGTTGCAGACGAAGCCGTGCACGAGCACCACCCCCACGCGCCCACGGACGTCGGCCGGAACGAAGTCCGGCTCGGCCTGCGAGCGGAACGGCTGCCGCCAGCCGAAGACCCGCGGGGCCGCCCTCACCTCGCCCCACCAGGCTGCGAACCAGTCGCCCCAGGTCGCCGCCGGCGCCGGGTCGGTACGGTTGTGCCAGCGCATGAAGGCGAAGGTGACGCCGAGCCAAAGCGCATGGGCCCCCAGCACGCCGGCCACGGCCAGCAACGCTATCAGCGGATGACCCGCCCGCCACGGCAGGACGCCAGCCGCGACGAGCGCCGCCAGCCAGGCCAGGACGAGCAACTGCTGCAGGCGCGCCAGTCTCATCGGGCCAGTGTTGCATCGAAACGCACCGCCGCGGCCGGACTTGCTAGAGCACCGACTCCAGTCAATCCCGCCGCGCGCAGCCTGCGCTAGGCTTCAGGAAAGATGTCCCGCAACGAACTGCCCCCCAGCCCCGCCATGGGCGCGAGCATCCTGGCTCACCTGCGCCAGGTCGAGGCCGAGCGTTCCGCCCGCGCGTCCGACGCCGCCTGGGCAGCCCGCGTGGTGGCGCTGAAGGCCTACCAGCACGCGCGCTTCGCGCGGACGCACGCCGACTTGCTGGCCGACCCGCGGCATTCGGCGGCTGCCCGCTTCTTCCTCGATGACCTGTACGGCCCGCAGGATTTCGCCGAGCGCGATGCCCAGTTCGCGCGCATCGTGCCGGCCCTGGTCAGGCTCTTCCCGGACGAGGTGGTGGCGACGGTCGACTCGCTCGCGGCCTTGCATGCCCTGTCCGAATCGCTCGACAGCCGGATGGCGCGCTTGCTGCCCTCGCCCGTGGTCGACGCCGAGGTTTATCGCCGCGCCTGGCAGGCGACGGGCCGGCGCGCCGACCGTGAGCGGCAGATCGAGCTGGTGCTCGAGCTCGGACGTCAGCTGGAGCACTACACCCGCAACCGCTGGCTGGGCGGCAGCTTGCGCCTGATGCGCGGCCCGGCCCGGGCCGCCGGCCTGGGCTCGCTGCAGGCCTTCCTGGAGCGAGGGTTCGAAACCTTCGCCGGCCTGAACCGCAGCGACGGCGGGGCCGGCGAGTTCATGCAAAGGATCGAGTCCCGCGAGAAGGCCCTGATGGAGGCCCTGTTCGAGACCGAGGCTGTCGCCGGTGCGACAGCTGCGGCCGGGGCGCTAGGACAACTCCCGTAGCCGCCCCAGGCGGCTGCCCGCAGCATCGGGTGGCCGCCATCGCGCGCTCCGGCCCTCACACCTGCTGCACCCCTTTCATCGTGAACGACACCGTCCTGGCACGCTCCGCCGCCGAATCGCCTTCAGCCTCCCCGGCCAGGCCCGACCTCCCGCGCCGCCCCTGGCTCGCGCACTATCCGGAAGGCGTTCCAGCCGAAGTGGATGCTTCACGCTACCCATCGCTGGTCACGCTGCTGGAGGAGGCCTGGCGCCGCCATGCGCAGCGGGACGCCGCGGTCTGCATGGGCCGCCGGCTGCGCTTCCGTGAAGTCGACGAGCTCTCGCGCGACTACGCCGACACCGACCTGCTGCTGGTGGGGGTGCTGAAGGGCGCCGTATTCTTCA
>CAMLGG010000429.1 GCA_946479475.1 uncultured Ideonella sp.
CGCCTCGTTGGATTGATGCGCCACGCTGTCCACCGAGGCGCTGGTCCAGGGTGCCTGGCTGCCGCCGGGCTCGCACCTCGACCTCATCGGCAGCTTCACGCCCGCCATGCGCGAGGCCGACGACGCCTGCTTCGCCGGCGCCCGCGTCTTCGTCGACACCGAGGAAGCGCTGCGCAAGAGCGGCGAGCTGCTCGGCCCCATCGGCCGCGGCGTGATCGCGCCCACCGACGTGCAAGGCACGCTGGCCGCGCTTTGCCGCGGCGAGGCCGAGGGGCGCCGAACGCCGCAGGAGCGCACGGTCTTCAAGTCGGTCGGCACGGCGCTCGAGGACCTGGCCGCGGCCATGCTGGTCTGGGCGTCGCAGTCGCGATGAAGCTGGACGAGGCCCTCGCCCGCCTGCGCGCCCAGGCGAGGCCTGAAGTGCTGGAAGGCATGGCGCACTTCGGCATGGACACCGAAGGCCGGCTGGGGCTGTCGGTGCCTTCGCTGCGGCAGCTCGGCCGAGAGATCGGCCGCGACCACTCGCTTGCGATGGCCCTGGTCGACACCGGCATCCCGGACGCGCAGGTCCTCGCCGCCTATGTCGCCGAGCCCTTGCAGTTCACGGTCGAACAGATGGACCATTGGGTGACGCGCCTCGGCGCCTGGGACACGTGCGACCAGGCCTGCGGCAACGCCTTCGTCCGCTCACCGCTGGCCTGGGATCGCGTGCCGGCCTGGGCGGCGCGCCACGGCGAGTTCGAGCGCCGCGCGGCCTTCGCGCTCATCGCGGCGCTGACGGTGCACGACAAGCGTGCCGCGGACGAGCGCTTCATCGCCTTCCTGCCCCTGATCGAGCAGGCCGCGGACGACGAGCGCAACTTCGTCAAGAAGGCGGTGAACTGGGCGCTGCGCCAGATCGGCAAGCGCAACGCGGCCTTGCGTGCCGAGGCGACCACGTGTGCGCAGCGGCTGCGGGAACATCCCTCGCCCGCCGCGCGATGGATCGCTGCCGATGCGCTGCGCGAGTGGCGAAAGCGGGCCGTCTAGAAGCTCAGCACGAAGGCCGCGCCGCCCTCCAGCGGCCGCACGTGGCGCACCCGCCCGCCCATGCCGTGCACCAGCTGGCGCACCACGGTCAGGCCTATGCCCTGGCCGCCCTCGCGGGCGCTGAAGAAGGGCAGGAAGATCTGGCGCTCCAGGCCCGGCGGCACCCCGGGGCCGTTGTCGCGCACGCTGATCTGCAGCCGACCTCCCCGGCCCTGGCGGGCCTGCACCCACAAACGCGGCGCGGGCTGGCCGCTCGTCGCCTGCTCGGCGTTCGTCAGCAGGGCGAGCAGGGCCTGCTCGAGCTGGCCTTCGTCGGCCTGCAGCCTCAGGCCCGCCGAGCCAACCTCGAAGCTGGCCTCGCCGCCGCGCTGCGTCCACGCCGGCCCGACGGCCTGCTGCAGCCGCGAGAACATCGCCTGCAGGTCCACCGGTGCCATCACCGGCGCGGGCCAGCGGCTGACCTGCCGGTAGGTCTGGACGAAGTCCGCGAGGCTCTGCGCCCGCAGCGCGATGGCGTGCAGGGCGGTGCGCAGGTCCGCCACGCCGCCGGGCTCGTCGAGCAGCGTGGCGGCGGTCTGGCTCAGGCTGCGGATGGGCGTGAGCGAGTTCATGATCTCGTGCGTCAGCACCTGCACCAGCTGCTGCCAGGCCTGCAGCGACTCGACCTCCAGCTCGTGCTCCAACGGCACCAGCACCAGCAGCGCCTGCTCCGCCCCGTCGATCGCCAGGGGCTGGCGTCGCAGTTGCCATCGCTCGCTGCCGCGCTCGGTGTCGAGCAGCACCGGGCCGCTGCCGGGGGCGGCGCGGAGCAGGCCATGCAGGGCCTCGCGATCGCGCACGCTCCCGGGGGCCTCCAGCCGCCGGGCCCGGCTCGTGAGGGCCTGCAGCTTGTCGCCGGACAGCACCCAGGCGGCGACCGGCAGGTGCTCCAGCCGGGCCTGCAGCAGCGTGAGCTGACGCGCGTCCGGCGCGGGATCGGGCTCGGGCGACGGTGGCGCCGGCGCGCGCGGTTTCGCGAGCGGCCAGCCGAGCGCCAGGCCGATGCCGGCCAGCACGGCGGCGCCGGCCCAGGCGCGGGCGGAGGAGCCCGCCAGTCCGTCGAGCGCACCGGCTGCGATGAAGGCGAGCGCTGCGCCGCCGGCGCGCAGCGGCTCAGAGCCCATGCTTGTCGAGCCGGCGGTAGAGCGCGGCGCGCGACAGGCCGAGCAGGCGCGCTGCGGCACTGAGGTTGCCTTGCGCCTCGCTCATCGCGGCCAGCACCGCGGCCCGCTCCTGCGCGGCCAGCGAGCGCACCGGCTCGGCCGGCGTGGGCGGCTCGTCTTGCGCAGGCGTGGGTTGCGCGCGCTGCAGGGCCTCGCGGCAGGTGGCCACCAGCTTCACGTTGTCCCAGGGCTTGGTGACGAAGTCGTGGGCGCCGCGGCGCAGGGCCTGCACCGCCAGCTCGATGTCGGCGAAGGCCGTCATCACGACCACCACCGGCGGCTGCGGCCGCGACTGCACCTCCTCGAGCAGCCGCAGGCCCTGTGCGCCATCGGTGCGGCCCGCGCCGAAGTTGAGGTCGAGCAGCAGCAGGCCGGGGCGCCGCTGCTCGATCGCGGCCAGCAGCTCGGCGGGCCGGCGCAGGCAGTGGACCGGCGCCACCCGCCGCTGCAGCAGCAGCTGGGCGGCCAGGCCGACGTCGGGATCGTCGTCGAGCAGGAGGATGGAGGCGTCGAGCACGGCGGCATCTTCGCAGGCGCGCGCGAGGCCGGGGCAGGGGACTGTCCGGAAGCGGACAGGCGGCTGGTCATGGCAGGCCGGCGGGCCGATGCTGCGCGACGATGACAGCTGCCTCGACCGCCCCCGCCAGCGG
>CAMLGG010000430.1 GCA_946479475.1 uncultured Ideonella sp.
TCGAACACCGGCCACAGGCCCGGCTCGCCGGCGAGCAGCGAGCGCACGTGCAGCTCCTGCGCGGTCACGACCCAGCCTTCGACCGAAGGCTCGAAGGCAAAACCATGGGCGGTCGCGGCGGGCACCAGGACGGTCGCCGGGCCGGCGAGGGCCGAGGCGCGGCCATCGACCCGGGCTTCGGCATGGCCGCGGGCGATGTACAGAATTTGAAACAGCACCTCGTGCCGGTGGGGCCGGATCTCCCAGTCGTGCAGGCGGCTTCGCGAAGAGATCGTCTCCACGTGCAGCCTCTCCGGAACGGCGGCCGCTCCCGGCTCGCCATAGAGCTGGTACGAGGGCAGCGATCGGGGACGCGTCATGTTCGAATTGTGCAAGGCTTGGTCGATTCCGTCCATTGAGCGGCGGCCCTGTGCGGCCTACGCTGCGAAGGCATTCCAAAGGAACGGAGACAAGTCATGCGCACCCAAGTCGCGATCATTGGCGCCGGCCCCTCGGGCCTGCTGCTCGGCGCCCTGCTGCACAAGCACGGCATAGCCCACGTCATCGTCGAACGCCAGACGCCGGATTACGTGCTGGGCCGCATCCGCGCCGGGGTGCTCGAGCAGGTCGCGGTCGACCTGCTGGATGAGGCCGGCGTGGGCGAGCGCATGCACCGCGAGGGCCTGCCGCACGACGGCTTCTCGCTGGCCTTCGACGGCGGGCACCACCGCATCGACCTGCACGGCCTGACCGGCAAGCGCGTGATGGTCTACGGTCAGACCGAGGTCACGCGCGACCTGATGGACGCGCGCCGCGCCGCCGGCCTCACCACCGTCTACTCCGCCGAGAACGTGAGCATCTCCGGCTTCGATGGCGCCCGGCCCACGGTGCGCTACACCGTCGACGGCCAGGCGCAGGAGATCGCGGCCGACTTCATCGCCGGCTGCGACGGCTTCCACGGCGTGGCCCGCGCGAGCGTGCCGACGAGTGCGATCCAGAACTACGAGAAGGTCTACCCCTTCGGCTGGCTGGGCGTCCTGGCCGACGTGCCGCCGGTGCACGAGGAGCTGATCTACGCCAACCACCCGCGCGGCTTTGCACTGTGCAGCATGCGCAGCAAGACGCGGGTGCGCTATTACGTGCAGTGTTCGCTGGACGACCATGTCGAGGACTGGAGCGACGAGCGATTCTTCGCCGAGCTCAAGCGCCGCCTGCCCGAGGCCGACGCCGCCCGGCTGATCGAGGGCCCCTCGATCGAGAAGAGCATCGCGCCGCTGCGCAGCTTCGTGGCCGAGCCGATGCGTTTCGGCCGCCTGTTCCTGGCCGGCGACGCGGCGCACATCGTGCCACCCACCGGCGCCAAGGGCCTGAACCTGGCCGCCTCCGACGTCGGCCTGCTCGGCCGCGCACTCGCCGAGCACTACCGCGGCTCGGACGCCGGCATCGACAGCTACTCGCAGCGCGCCCTTTCCCGCGTGTGGAAGGCCGAGCGCTTCTCCTGGTGGTTCACCTCGCTGATGCACCGCTTCCCCGAGACGGGCGAGTTCGGCCGCAAGATGCAGCACGCCGAGCTGGACTACCTGGTGAAGTCGGAAGCGGCGATGAAGTCCATGGCCGAGAACTACGTCGGCCTGGCCCTGGACTGACCCCCGACCGGCGGGGGCCGGGCCGGCTTCCTACAATCGCGAGGATGAAGCCCTCCCCCGCCTACACCCGCGGCGCCGCCCTGCCGGCCCTTCTCGCGCAACGCATCGCCATCATCGACGGCGCGATGGGCACCATGATCCAGCGCTACAAGCTGGGCGAGGCGGACTTCCGCAACGAGGCGCTGAAGGACCACCCCAAGGACCTCAAGGGCAACAACGACTTGCTGGTGCTGACGCGCCCGGACGTGATCCGCGAGATCCACGAGAAGTACCTGGCCGCGGGCGCCGACATCATCGAGACCAACACCTTCGGCGCCACCTCCATCGCTCAGGAGGACTACGCCCTGGCCCACCTGGCCCGCGAGATGAACGTCGCCGCCGCGCGCCTGGCGCGCGAAGCAGCGGATCGCTACAGCACGCCCGACAAGCCCCGCTTCGTTGCCGGCGCCCTGGGCCCTACCCCGCGAACCGCCAGCATCAGCCCCGACGTGAACGACCCCGGCGCGCGCAACGTCAGCTTCGACCAGCTGCGCGAGGCCTACAAGGAGCAGGCTGCCGGGCTGCTGGAAGGCGGCGTCGACCTCTTCCTCGTCGAGACCATCTTCGACACGCTCAACGCCAAGGCGGCCATCTTCGCGCTCGACGAGCTGATGGAGGAAACGGGCGAACGCCTGCCGGTGGTCATCTCCGGCACGGTCACCGATGCCTCCGGCCGCATCCTCTCCGGCCAGACGGTCGGCGCCTTCTGGCACTCGGTGCGCCATGCACGCCCGCTGGCGGTGGGCCTGAACTGCGCGCTGGGCGCTGCACTGATGCGGCCCTACATCGAGGAGCTGGCGCGCCTGGCCGACGACACCTTCATCAGCTGCTACCCCAACGCGGGCCTGCCCAACCCGATGAGCGAGACCGGCTTCGACGAGACGCCCGAGGTCACCGGCGGCCTGCTGGAGGAGTTCGCGAAAAGCGGCTTCCTCAACATCGCGGGCGGCTGCTGCGGCACCACGCCCGAGCACATCGCCGCGATCGCGAAGCGCGTCGGCTCATACCGGCCCCGGCATCGCCGCGACCCGCTGCTCACGCACCTGGTGGCCGCGGCCGCCTGATTCCGCGCCCATCGACATGCTGGCTGGAGCCCTCCTCCCGGAGGAGGGCTGGGCGGAGCCGTCGAACTGGCTGGAGCCCCTTCTCGGAGATGCTATGGAGGACCACCCAAGCCAACCCCGTTGATCTACAACGGCG
>CAMLGG010000431.1 GCA_946479475.1 uncultured Ideonella sp.
TCGTGAAGCAGAACAACGACGGCATCCTCTACCTGTTCAAGAAGAACAAGGTCAGCTTCTTCCACGGCCGCGGCTCCTTCGTGGCAGCCAAGGACGGGGGCTACGAGATCAAGGTCGCCGGCGCGGCGGAAGAGACGCTCTTCGCCAAGCAGGTCATCGTGGCTACCGGCTCCAACCCGCGCCAGCTGCCGGGCGCGGAGTTCGACGAGGATTTGATCCTCTCGAACGACGGCGCGCTGCGCATCCCGGCAGTGCCGAAGAAGCTCGGCGTGGTCGGTTCCGGGGTGATCGGCCTGGAGATGGGCTCTGTCTGGCGCCGGCTCGGTGCGGAGGTGACCATCCTGGAGGCGCTGCCGGCCTTCCTCGGCGCGGCCGACGAGGCCGTGGCCAAGGAGGCAGCCAAGGTCTTCAAGAAGCAGGGCCTGGACATCCAGCTCGGCGTGAAGATCAGCGCGGTCGACAAGTCCAAGAACGGCGTGTCGGTGAAGTACACCGACGCCAAGGGCGGCGAGCAGACGCTGGCCTGTGATCGCCTGATCGTCTCGATCGGCCGCGTCGCCAACACCATCGGCCTGAACCCCGAGGCCGTCGGCCTGAAGCTGGACGAGCGCGGCGCTATCGTGGTCGACGCCGAATGCCGGACGAACCTGCCCGGCGTGTGGGCGGTGGGTGACGTGGTGCGAGGCCCGATGCTTGCGCACAAGGCGGAAGAAGAGGGCGTCGCGGTGGCCGAGCGCATCGCCGGCCAGCATGGCCATGTCAACTTCAACACCATCCCCTGGGTCATCTACACCAGCCCCGAGATCGCCTGGGTCGGGCAGACTGAAGCGCAGCTCAAGGCCGAAGGCCGCGCCTACAAGGCGGGCCAGTTCCCCTTCCTGGCCAACGGCCGGGCGCGGGCGCTGGGCGACACCACCGGCTTCGTCAAGGTCATAGCCGACGCCAGGACCGACGAGATCCTCGGCGTCCACATCATCGGCCCCTATGCGTCCGAACTGATCTCCGAAGCCGTGGTGGCGATGGAGTTCAAGGCCTCGTCCGAGGACATCGCCCGCATCTGCCACGCGCACCCGTCGTTGTCCGAGGCGACCAAGGAAGCCGCGCTCGCCGTCGACAAGCGCACGCTGAACTTCTAGAACCTTGGGCCCCCACGCTCCCTCCGGTCGCTGCCCCCGAGGGGGCCCTTGCGACGGACTGGCAAAGCCAGATCCGTGCAAGGCCCTTGATTGCCCGCACGATGCCTGTTCGTGAGCTTTATCAGGCCACGCTGGCCGAGCGGGGTTACATCAGTGACCCTGCTCAGCTGCGCGCCATAGCGGCGCTTGAGCGCTGCGAGAACGAGTGGGCCGACTACAAGGCCCGGCGCTCGAACGTCGTCGCCAAGTTCCTGATCCATCCGCCCATCCCGCGCGGCGTCTACATGTACGGCGGGGTAGGGCGCGGCAAGAGCTTCCTGATGGACTGCTTCTTCCAGTCCGTCCCGCTGCGCCGCAAGACGCGGCTGCACTTCCACGAGTTCATGCGCGAGGTCCATCGCGAATTGCAGGACCTCAAGGGCGTGCAGAACCCGCTGGACGAGCTGGGTTCACGCATCGCGCGGCGCCACCGCCTCATCTGCTTCGACGAGTTCCACGTCGCGGACGTGACCGACGCGATGATCCTGCACCGGCTGCTCGATTCGCTCTTCGAGCACCGGGTGTCCATCGTCACCACTTCGAACTTCCATCCGGACGGCCTCTACCCCAACGGCCTGCACCGCGACCGCATCCTGCCCGCGATAGAGTTGCTGAAGAGCAAGCTGGAGATCATCAACGTCGATGCCGGCACGGACTACCGGCGTCGCGCGCTTGAACACGTGCAGCTGTACCACACCCCATTGGGCGAACAGGCGGATGCGGCGATGGCCAAGGCCTTCGAGGAGCTGGCCGAGGCGCGGGACGAATCTCCCTTGCTGCACATCGAGCAGCGCGAGATCCGCGCGCGCCGCCGCGCCGGTGGCGTGGTGTGGTTCGACTTCGCCACGCTGTGCGGCGGTCCGCGCTCGCAGAACGACTACCTGGAACTCGCATCGCAGTTCCACACCGTGCTGCTGTCGGATGTACCGCAGATGCCGCCGCGGCTGGCTTCGGAGGCGCGTCGATTCACCTGGCTGGTTGACGTGCTCTACGACCGCCGGGTCAAGCTGATCATGTCGGCGGAGGTGCCGCCCGAGGCGCTCTATACCGAGGGCCCCTTGGCGCACGAGTTTCCGCGCACCGTCTCACGCCTGAACGAGATGCAGTCGGTCGAGTTTCTCGCGCTGGGTCACCGCGAGGTCGACACCAGCCTGACCTAGGTCTTCAGCGCCTCGATGCGGACGAGGGCGAGTGAAAGGTTGTCGCCGGCGCCACGGGCTCTCTGCCGGGCCTTGCTGATGAGCATCTCGCTGGCTTCACGCGGGTTCAGCGCGTTGACGATGGCGCCGAGCTCCTTCGGCGTGAGGTAGTGCCACAGGCCGTCGGAGCAGGCCATCAGGGTGTCGCCCACCTCCAGCCGCTCGATCTCGGTGATCTCCACCGGCGGATCTGCCTGGGTGCCCAGGCAGCCGGTCAGCAGGTTGGACTGCGGATGGGTGTTGGCCTGGGCCTCGGTGATCTTGCCCTCGTCGATCAGGCGCTGGACGTAGGAGTGGTCGATGGTGCGGCGCACCAGCTCGGCACCGCGGAAGTGGTAGATGCGGGAGTCGCCCGCATGCACAGTCCAGCCGCTCAGGTCCGGCAGAACCAGGAAGGCGGCCAGAGTGCTGTGCGGCTCCTCGTCGGCGGTGATGGCCGTCAGCTTGATCA
>CAMLGG010000432.1 GCA_946479475.1 uncultured Ideonella sp.
GCTCCTCGATCTTCTTGCCGACCACCATCATCAGGTCGGCCAGCTCGTCGATCACGATGACGATGAAGGGCAGGCGCTCGAGCGGCTCGGGCTCCTCCGGCGTCAGGCTGAAGGGATTGGGGATCAGCTCGCCGCGGGACTTGGCGTCGTCGATCTTCTTGTTGTAGCCGGCCAGGTTGCGCACGCCCAGCTTGCTCATGAGCTTGTAGCGGCGCTCCATCTCGGCCACGCACCAGTTGAGCGCGTTGCCGGCCTGCTTCATGTCGGTCACCACCGGGCACAGCAGGTGGCCGATGCCCTCGTAGACGCTCATCTCGAGCATCTTCGGGTCGATCATGATCAGCCGCACGTCGCGCGGCTCGGCCTTGTACAGCAGGCTCAGGATCATGCCGTTGATGCCCACCGACTTGCCCGAGCCGGTCGTGCCGGCCACCAGGCAGTGCGGCATCTTGGCGAGGTCCGCCACCACCGGTGCGCCGATGATGTCCTTGCCCAGCGCCATGGTCAGCAGCGAGCCGGCATCGTTGTAGACCTGCGAGCCCAGGATCTCGGCGAGGCGGATCGTCTGCCGCTTCGCGTTGGGCAGTTCCAGCGCCATCAGGTTCTTGCCCGGGATCGTCTCGACCACGCGGATGGACACCAGCGACAGCGAGCGCGCCAGGTCCTTCGCCAGGTTGACGATCTGCGAGCCCTTCACGCCCGTGGCCGGCTCGATCTCGTAGCGCGTGATCACCGGCCCCGGCTGCGCCGCGACCACGCGCACCTCGACGCCGAAGTCCGACAGCTTCTTCTCGATCAGGCGGCTGGTCATCTCCAGCGACTCGGGCGTGACCGTCTCGACGCGCGCGGGCGGCTTGTCCAGCAGGTCGATCTGCGGCAGCTTGTTGTCCGCCAGCTCGGTGAACAGCGGCTTCTGCCGCTCACGTGCGACGCGCTCGGACTTGGGCACCTCGAGTACCGGCGGCTCGATGACGATGGGCACGTGCTCCTCGAACTCCTCGCGCTCCTCCTCGACCTCGATCTCGCGCTCGCGCTGGGCCAGCTCGCCCAGGCGCACGTCCTCGGCGATCTCGCGCTTCTCGATCCGGCGCTCGCGGAAGCCCTCGACCCAGGCACCCAGGCCGTCCGCCACCCGCACCCAGGAGAAGCGCAGGCCGAGCGGAAGGGCCACGACCAGCACGCTGATCCACAGCACGCCGGAGGCGAGGAATCCGAGCCGCATCGACAGCGGGCCGAGCGCCCAGCCGAGGATGCCGCCGGCGTGGCCGGGCAGGCGCGCCTCCCAGCCGTACAGCCTCGTCCACTCCAGCGCACAGCTGGCCATCATCAGCAGCACCAGGCCGCCGGCCACCCAGGCCGGGCCACCGAAGCGCAGGGACGAGCCGCGAGGCCCGCCACGCCAGGACAGCAGCAACTGCCGGCCCCAGGCCAGCAGCAGCCACCAGGCCGAGAAACCAAAGGCGACGAGCAGGACGTCCGCGGCCCAGGCGCCCGGGGCGCCCAGCCAGTTGGCGATGGCACCACCGCCGCCGCTGGTCGAAAAGCCCGGGTCGTCCGCCCTGCGGCTGAGGAGGGCCAGCGTCAAGGCCGCCCATGCGACGGAGGCCAGCAACAGGCGAAGTCGCTGTCGGAGGTTCGGTGGCTCGGTGGTCGCCGGCGCGGCAAAGCTGCCGGCCGCGGGCTGGGTCAACGGCGCGCTACGCCACATTCAGGAACGACTCTCCACTCGCAGCCTCACCGGGGCATCACTCCGGCAGGCGGTTCTTCAACACGACCGAGCCGTTCTCCTGCGTCTCGATCACTCCGCGCTCTTCCAGGTCCTTCATGACCCGGCTGACCATCTCGCGCGAGGCGCCGACGATCTTGGCCATGTCCTGGCGCGAGACCTTGCCGCGGATGATCTTCTCGCCGTCGACATCCTCGGCCATGTCGAGCAGCGTGCGTGCCACGCGCCCGTAGACGTCGAGCAGCGCGAGCGACTCGATCTGGCGGTCGGCGCTGCGCAGCCTGCCGACGAGGCCGCGCATGATCGCGTACGACAGGCTCGAGTTCTCGGGCAGGCAGCGCGCGAACTCGGGCCGGCCGAGGATGAGCATGTCGCTCTGCACCTCGCAGCGGACCGTGGCCGAATGCGGCTGGTTGTCTATCAGGCTCATCTCGCCGACGTAGTCGCCGGCCTCCAGCACGGCGAGGATCACCTCGCGCCCACGAGAATCGGAAGTCAGCACGCGTGCCCGCCCGTTGAGCAGGATGAACAACGCATTGCTCTTCTTGCCCTGCTCCACCACGATCTCGCCGCGGCGGTAGCGGCGCTTGACCACGCCGTCGGCCACGGCACGGGCCTGTTCGTTCGTCAGCATCGAGAACAACGGCACCCGGCGAATCAAGTCCAGATTGGACAGCATCGACATCAGTCATCCCCTCTTCGATCAGCCCCTGTTGGCGGCACCGGCCCCGCCCGGCATGGTTGTATGTCCGCATGCCCGGGCTGGCCCGGCCGGCCCTCATTAGAATGCGGACCGCCTATTCTTGCGCAGGCGCGAGCATAAGCGGTTTCCCTCGGAGCCGGCGCCTGCCTCGGGCCGCCGCGGTTCTCGCGGGCGACCTTGCAAGCGCCCGACGCGCCCTCATCTGCACGCCATGAGCACGCCCACCACGCACGCCCAAGTCCTGATCCTCGGCTCCGGCCCGGCCGGCTACACCGCCGCCATCTACGCCGCCCGCGCCAACCTCAAGCCCATGCTGGTTACCGGCCTCGCGCAGGGCGGGCAGTTGATGACCACGACCGAGGTCGACAACTGGCCCGCCGACGTGATGG
>CAMLGG010000433.1 GCA_946479475.1 uncultured Ideonella sp.
GCGGCAGCACCGCGACGCGCGCCGACGGCTCGATCGCGGCGCGCCCGTTCAGCGAGGAGGAGCTGCTGGCCGCGCTGCAGGGCGTGCAGCGGCACGACTGGCGCGGCTTCTTCCGTGAACGGCTGGACGGCCTGAACCGGCCGGTGCCGGGCCTCGCCAACAGCGGATGGCGCCTGGCCTGGGCCGACGAGGAGAGCAGCTTCCAGGCCCACGAGCGCGGCTGGGAAGGATCCTCCGGCACCGAGCGGCCGCAGGACCTGGCCTACTGCCTCGGCCTTCGCGTGATCGGCGACGGCACGCTCACCGAAATCTTCTGGGGCAGCCCCGCCTTCGAGGCCGGTCTGACCAAGGGCATGGGCCTGGTGGCCGTCAACGACCTGGCGTACAGGCCCGAGCGGCTGGAGGCCGCGCTGCGCGCCAACCGCGACGGCAGCAAACCGCTGCGCCTGCTGGTCAAGGACGGCGACTTCTACCGCAGTGTCACCATCGACTGGCGCGGCGGCCTTCGCTTCCCTCGGCTCGAGCGCGTTCCCGGCACGCCCGACCGCCTGGCGGAGGCCCTTCGGCCGCGCTGAATGTGCGTTCCCCGGCGGCTGTCAAACTCCGGCACCCGCACCGCCCCTGCGCCGACCGGCATTCGATGACCTGTTGCCTCATCGTCGACGACGATCACGCGATCCGCACGCTGCTGCAGGACTACCTGCGCGGCTTCGGCTTCGAGGCCGAGGCGGTGGACGATGGCGCCGCACTGCGGGCACGGCTGCCCGAAGGCGGCATCGACGTGCTGCTGCTCGACCTGATGCTGCCGGACGAGGACGGCCTCGCGCTGTGCCAGTGGGCCAAGAAGCTCATGCCGACGCTGCCGGTCATCATGCTCACCGCGCAGGGCGACCCGCTTTCGCGCGTGCTGGGCCTCGAACTCGGCGCCGACGACTACCTGCCCAAGCCCTTCGAGCTGCGCGAGCTGGTGGCGCGCATCAAGGCCGTGCTGCGGCGTGGCAGTGCCTTGATGGCGTCGGCGCAGGCCGCAGTGCCGCTGCGTTTCGGTGGCTGGCAGTTCGACCGCCTGCAGCGCCGGCTGCTCTCGCCCGACGGCGTGGTGGTGCCGCTTTCGGCCGCCGAGTTCCGTTTGCTCTCGGCCTTGGTCGACCACCCGGGCCAGGTGCTGGCCCGCGAGAGGCTGCTGGCCTTGTCATGGGGCGGATCGGGGGCCGCGGCCTTGCCCGGCGACCGCAGCATCGACCTGGCGATCTCGCGCCTGCGCGGCAAGCTCGGGGCGCCGCTCATCCGCACCGTGCGCGGCGAGGGCTACCGCTTCGACCCGCCGGACGGCGAGGGCGCGGAATGAACGCGCCGCCGGCATCGCGCCGCAACTGGCGCCGCTTCGACACCCTGGGCCTGCGCCTGTTCGTGCTGATGTGGGTGGTGCTGGTGGGCAGCCATCTCGTCGCGTACTGGCTCGCCGTGCCTTCGTTGCCGGAGGGCGCGCCACGAGAAGGCTTGCCGACGCTGGGCTCGCTGCCGCCGGGCGGGCCGTTCGGAGGCCCCGAGGCCGGCCCGCGTCCGCCAGAAGGCCCACCGCCGGGCCAGGCGCCGGACGCCGGTCCGCCCGCCGGCGGCCCTCTGCCCGATTCGGTCCGCTGGCTGGACTACGGCATCCGCGCGCTGGTCATCGCGCTCGGTGCAGCGCTGGGTGCACGCTGGCTCGCCGCCCCGATGAAGCGGCTGGCGCGGGCGGCGGGCAGCCTCTCCACGGGCCTGCCGCAGGGCGCGAAACCGCCCACGCTCGACGAGCGCCACGGCACCCGCGAGGTGCGCGAGACAGCCGCCGCCTTCAACCTCATGGCCCGGCGCCTGCAGGAGCAGTTCGACGCGCGCGGCCTGCACATGGCCGGCGTCTCGCATGACCTGCGGACGCCCCTCACGCGATTGCGCATGCGGCTCGAGGCCTTCGACGGGCCGCAGGCCGAGGCCGCCGTGACCGACATCCACGAAATGGATGCCCTCATCGACAGCGGCATGGCGGTGCTGCGCGAGCAGCGCGATGGCACGCCGCCGGCAGTGATCGACCTCGTGGCCCTGGTGCAGGCCCGCATCGACGACCTGGCCGAGGCCGGCCACGACGTGGCGCTGGGCGGCATGCGCGAGGCCCGCGCCCGCGCCCACCCCGCGGCGCTGGGCCGCATCGTCGACAACCTGCTGGGCAATGCGTTGCGCTACGGCCGACGCGCTCGCGTGGCGGTGGTGCCCTTGGGCGCGCAGGTCGAGCTGACGGTCGACGACGACGGGCCGGGCATCCCGCCCGACCAGATCGAGCTGGCCTTCCAGCCCTGGGTCCGGCTCGGCGCCGCGGGGCCAGGCGGACCCACGGCGCGAGCCGGACAGGGCCTGGGCCTGGCGATCGCGCGGGACCTGGCCGAGCGCGACGGCGGCTCGCTCACGCTGGCCAACCGGGCCGAGGGCGGCCTGCGCGCGCGGCTGGTGCTGCCGGCCGGCTGAGCGGGGCTTCGCGGCTTCCGGCGAGCCCTCTGTGTCGAAGCTGACATGGAAGCGGCAAACGGGCGATACATCGCGGGCCGAGCATTCGGGCCATCGCAAGAGGAGACTCCGATGGATCACCACCACGACCGCCACGAAGACCACCCGCACGGCCTGGCCGCCGACCTGCAGGCCATGGCACAACGCACCCTCGCCCGTCGCGGCGCGCTTCGCTGGCTGGCCGCCGGCGCCGCCCTGGCCTCGCCGCTGGCGATCGTGGCCTGCGGTGGCGGCAGCGACAGCGAGTCCGG
>CAMLGG010000434.1 GCA_946479475.1 uncultured Ideonella sp.
GCCATCACCACCGCGGCCGCGCCGTAGCGGCGCACCAGCGTGGCCTGGCGCTTGAACTCCGCCTCGCCTTCCTTCAGCGAGATCGAGTTGACGATGCCCTTGCCCTGCAGGCACTTCAGGCCGGCCTCGATCACGCTCCATTTCGAGGAGTCGACCATGATCGGCACGCGCGCGATCTCCGGCTCGCTCATCGCGAGTTTGAGGAAGCGCTCCATCGCCGCCTGGCTGTCCAGCATCGCCTCGTCCATGTTGACGTCGATGACCTGGGCGCCGTTCTCGACCTGCTGGCGCGCCACCGCCAGCGCCTTCTCGTACTCGCCGGCCAGCACCATGCGGGCGAAGGCCTTGGAGCCGGTGACGTTGGTCCGCTCGCCGACGTTGACGAAGAGCGAGCCGGCGCCTATCGACACCGGCTCCAGGCCCGAAAGGCGCATGGGAGGCGGGGCGACGGCGGCAACGTGTTCGGTGGAGGCGGCGGGAGCGTTCATGGCGGCGGTGGGGACTGCGGGGAGAGCCGGGCGACCACCACGGCCCACCCGCGGCGGCCGCGCTGCGGCCCGGGTGAGCGCCGTTGAGGCGCACGGCCATGCTGCCGCGCGCACCGTGCCGAGCCTGGCGACGCGCCCGGCCTGGGCAAGGCCTCGGGATCACGCCGTCGCAACGCTCCTCGGACGGTTCAGGGATTCTACGCAAGCCCCTGTTCACCCAGCCTGACGATGCTTACACCTGGACGCTCGCCACCGGGCAGCTCGTTTGCTGGAATGCCGCCATGACTCACTTCGGCTGTCGCTTCGGTCTCCGCCTGGCCCTGTGCATCCTGTTCCTCGCCGGCTTGCAGGCCTGCCGGACGACTGCACCGTCGACCCCGTCGGCCCCCGCCCCCGAAGCCCCCGAAGCCACCGTCCCGCCGCCGTCCCGGCCCGCCATGCCGCCGGACGCCCCGTTGGCGGCCGAGGCCCGCTGGCTGGGCGAGCTCTTCGCCGGCACGCCGGTGCAGGTCAGCGGCGAGCGCGACGGAAGCGTGCGCCTGGCGGTGCCGATGAAGTACGCCTTCGATGCTCCGGCGGCAGCGGCGCCCAAGCCGCCCTTGCAGGCGGTGCTCGACAAGCTCTCGCAGAGCCTCAAGCGCCAGCCGGCCGCCAAGCTGCAGGCGGCCCCGCCGGCCGGATCGGGCTCGGCGGAGCGCCTGGCGGCGATCCGCAGCCACCTGGCGGGCAAGGGCGTGCCCTCCTGGCGGGTGGCCGCGGCCAGCCCGGCCGGCAACGACCAGGTGCTGCTGCGGCTGGTCCCGCCGGCCGGTGGCGTGAAGCGGTTGGACGACAGCAGCCTGCCGCCTCCTCCGCCGCCGCCTGCGGGTCGAACCCCCGCCGCGGCCAGCGGCGCCGGGCGCTAACGCTCAACTTTCGCGGTCGGCGGCCGAAATCCCGGCCGTAGACCCGTTCCGCCCCCGGCGGGGCGGGCCCGCCTGCACGCCATGAAACTCCTTCCCATTGCCCCCGACGGCCTCACCGTGGGCGTCCCGCTGCCCTTCTCGCTACGGGACGTCAACGGCGTGGTGCTGGTGCATCGAGGCTCGCCTATCGCCGACCAGCAGCAGCTCGGCCTGCTGCTGGCGCGGGCGCTGTTCATCGAGGAGGGCGAAAAGGGCCAGGTGCAGCGCCAGCTCAACGCCCAGGTCGACCAGCTGCTGCGCACAGGCGACACCACGCTGGGCGAGATCGCCGCCCTCAAGCCCGAGTACGACCGCCGCGCCGTCGAGCCGGCCAGGCCCGTCGAGCGCCCGCTGGAGTGGCCGGACCTGGAGGCGCGCGCCCGGGTCCTCCTGAGCGCCCCCGGCGCCGGGGCCGACACCCGGGCCGCCCGCTGGGAGCAGCGGCTCGACGAACTCGCCGAGGAGATGCTCGGCCGCCTGGAGCGACAGGTCGATGCCACGCTGCTGCGCTTCTTCCATGCCGCGGCCGCCCGCCCGGAGGACTACAGCACCTTGCACGCGATCCTGGTGATGCTGCTGTGCGCGCTCGCCGGGCCGCGCCTGCCCGGCTGGCAGCCTGAATGGCGGCGGCCGCTCACCCGGGCGGCGCTGTCGATGAACGTCGGCATGGTCCCTCTGCAGAACGAACTGGTGCGCCAGCCGCACGCCCTGACCGCGGGCCAGCGCGCCCAGGTGGAGGCCCACGCCGAACGTGGCGTCGCGCTGTTGAAGGCGGCGGGCATCGAAGACGCCTTGTGGCTGCAGGCCGTGCGCCATCACCACGACGCCCCCAGCGGCCCGCTCGAACGCCTCGAGCCCGGCATGCGCCTGGCCCGCCTGATCCAGCGCGCCGACCGCTATACCGCCCGCCTCTCGGCTCGCCGCAACCGCGCGGCGCTGTCCGCCAAGGCGGCGGCCCAGGCGGCCTTCTTCGACGAGGGCGGCCATCCCGACGAAGCCGGCCAGGCGCTGCTGGCCGAGACGGGCCTGCACCCACCGGGTGCCTGGGTGAAGCTGGCCTGCGGCGAGACCGCGCTGGTGATGAAGCGGCAATCCAACCCCAAGGCGCCGCTGACCGTGGTCAGCCTGGTCAATCGCGAGGGGCTGCCGCTGGCCGTGCCGGCGGTGCGCCACACGGCGCTGCCCAAGTACAAGGTCGAGATGGGCGTGCCCTCGGGCGAGGTGCGCGTGCAGCCCAACCTCGAGGCGCTGCAGAAGCTGGTCTAGGGCGTTGTGCGGGCTCAGCCGCTCAAAGCCC
>CAMLGG010000435.1 GCA_946479475.1 uncultured Ideonella sp.
CGCTGACCGCCAAGGACATGGAAGACATCAAGACCGCGATGAGCTTCCAGTGCGACTACCTGGCGGTGAGTTTCCCCAAGAACGCGACCGACATGGAGATGGCCCGCCAGCTGGCCAACGTGGCCGGCGAGCCCTGGCGCCACAAGCCGGCGATGATCGCCAAGATCGAGCGCAGCGAGGCGATCCCGCACCTCGAGGCCATCCTCAGGGCCAGCGACGGGATCATGGTGGCGCGGGGCGACCTGGCGGTCGAGGTCGGCAACGCCGCGGTGCCGGCGCTGCAGAAGAAGATGATCCGCATGGCGCGCGAGCTGGACAAGATCACCATCACCGCCACGCAGATGATGGAGTCGATGATCCAGGCCCCGGTGCCGACCCGCGCCGAGGTCAGCGACGTGGCCAACGCGGTGCTCGACGGCACCGATGCGGTGATGCTCTCGGCCGAGACGGCCGCCGGGCGCTATCCGGTGGAGACGGTGGAGCACATGGCGCTGATCGCGCTGGAGGCCGAGCGCGCCGAGGAGGTCCAGCTCGAGGCCGATTTCACCAACAAGCGTTTCGGCCGCATCGACCAGTCCATCGCGATGGGCGCGCTGTTCACCGCGCACCACCTGGGCTGCCGGGCGATCATCGCGCTGACCGAATCCGGCTCGACTGCGCTGTGGATGAGCCGGCACAACATCCACGTGCCGATCTACGGCCTGACCAGCCAGGAGCGCTCGCAGTCCCGCATGGCGCTGTACCGCAACGTGCGGCCGGTGCTGATGCCCAACTACACCGACCGCGACCAGGCCCTGGCCGCGGCCGAGAAGCTGCTGGTGGAGCAGGGCGTGCTCAAGCCGGGCGACACCTACGCCATCACCTGCGGGGAGCCGATGGGCTACCCCGGCGGCACCAACATGCTGAAAGTGTGTCGAGTCGGCTGATCAGGCGGCCTGTGCCAACTCGATCATGGCCGTGACGCGCGGGCTGGCGTTCTTGACGACCAGCTGCACGGCCGTCTGCCGGCGGCCGAAGACACGGAAGAGCTCGTCGGCGAAGCCCTGGCCGATGTGCTCGATGCCGGTGAAGTCCAGCTCGGCCTGCTTGAACTCGGTGAGCCGGGCCGCCACGCGGCGAGCCTGCGCGCGTGACTCCAGCCCGGTGTCCTCGTTGACGATGAGGCGCAGGGGCAGGATGGTGCGTTCGATCGAGTAGTTCTGCTGGTCCAGGCTGGCCGAGCGCATCACCTCGTCCAGCGTGCGGTTGGTGTCCAGCGCGATGGCCAGGTAGATCGCGCTGCCCTGCTGGCGCATGGCGCGGCCCTGCTTCCAGCTGCGCGGATCCCACTCCCGGTGCTGGAAGGCGACCGCGTTGGCGTGCAGGTCGAACACGTCGGCCAGGCGCGAGGTGAAGTACAGCCCGCGGCCGGTGTGGCGCTCGGGCGCGCTGGTCAGCTTGCCTTTGGAAAGCTCCAGCATCGCCATCGCCGGGTCCTCGATCTCGAAGCCCTCGCGGATCTTGTCGAACAGCCCGCGGCCGTCGTCCGAGACGAGCAACTGCAGGTGCGCCGGCGTCTGGCGCATCGAGACGGTGACGAACTGGCCCTCGCTGTGGTCGACGGCGTTGTTCAGGAGCTCGGTGAAGGCGTGCTGCATCATCTGGCGCACGTTCTTCGGCAGCTCGAAATGCGGTGCGAAGTCGCGCGACCAGGGCAGGTCCTCGTCGAGGCCGGCCAGCGGATAGCGCACCACGATCTGACGCAGCCGCCCCGGCGCATGGCGGACCCTGCGGCCCTCGGCCGCGGCCTGCAGCCAGCCCAGTTCGGCGAGCTGCTTCACCAGCCGGCGTGCCTTGCCGATTCCGCAGCCGGCGCGCGCGGCCACGGCTTTCGGCAGGTCTGCCGGGTGCTCCTCGGCGAGGCGGGTGATCCAGGTGGTGACTTGGGCGAGTTCGACGCGGGCCATGGCGGGACTTCTTGGGAATTCCAGTGCTGACAGTGTTGATTCAAGCGGCGCAAACTGGAGCCCGAAAAGCGCCCGCTTTGGCCGCCATTTCCTGCCCGCCGGCCGCGCCCCAGGATGGCACGACGGCTGCTTGCCCCGCCCGTGGCGAAGGGGGCCGGCCGGTAGAATCGTGGCCAGTTACGGCGCGGTTACATCGGCCAGCGCCCGCCAGGTTCATCCACTGCCCACCGAGGAAGACCATGCCTCTCGTTTCCATGCGACAGCTGCTGGACCATGCCGCCGAAAACGGCTATGGCATCCCGGCCTTCAACGTCAACAACCTCGAGCAGGTGCAGGCCGTGATGACGGCGGCGGCCGAGGTCGGAGCCCCGGTCATCCTGCAGGCCAGCGCCGGCGCCCGCAAGTACGCCGGGGAAGCCTTCATCAAGCACCTCATCCAGGCCGCGGTCGAGGCCTGGCCGCAGATCCCGCTGGTGATGCACCAGGACCACGGCCAGAGTCCGGACGTCTGCCGCGGCGCGATGGGGCTGGGCTTCGGCTCGGTGATGATGGACGGCTCGCTGCAGGCCGACGGCAAGACCATCGCCAGCTACGAGTACAACGTCGACGTCACCCGCACGGTCGTCGAGATGGCGCACCAGCAGGGCGTCACCGTCGAGGGCGAGCTGGGCTGCCTGGGCTCGCTGGAGACCATGAAGGGCGACAAGGAAGACGGCCACGGCACCGACGCGACGATGACGC
>CAMLGG010000436.1 GCA_946479475.1 uncultured Ideonella sp.
GTGGCCTTCTCGCGACGGATGTGCTGCTCGCGGGTCTGCAGCGCCAGGCGATAGGCGGGGTTGCCGTGGCTGTCGACGCTCACGCCCACCAGCCGGCCCGGCATCGAGCGCTTGAACTCGTCCCGGCAGGCCATGAAGGCGGCGTGGGGGCCGCCCGCGCCCATGGGCACCCCGAAGCGCTGGGTGTTGCCGACGACGATGTCGGCACCCCATTCGCCCGGCGGGGCCAGCAGCGTCAACGCCAGCAGGTCGGCGGCCACGATGAAGGCGGCGCCCTTGGCATGGGCCTGCTCGACGACCTCGCGCATGTCGTGCACGAGGCCGTTGGTGGCCGGGTACTGCGCCAGCACGGCGAAGTAGTCGTGCTGCTGCATCAGGCCCGGCGCGAAGCCGACCAGCACCTCGATGCCGAGCGGCTCGGCACGGGTCCTGACGACCTCGATGGTCTGCGGGTGGCAGTCCCCGGCGACGATGATCGTGTTGCTCTTGCTCTTGACGCTGCGCCTGGCCAGCGTCATCGCCTCGGCGGCGGCGGTGGCCTCGTCCAGCATCGAGGCATTCGCGATGGCCATGCCGGTGAGCTCGGCCACCATGGTCTGGAAGTTGACCAGCGCCTCCATGCGGCCCTGCGAGATCTCGGCCTGGTAGGGCGTGTAGGCGGTGTACCAGGCCGGGTTCTCGAGGATGTTGCGCAGGATGACGCCCGGCGTGTGCGTGCCGTGGTAGCCCTGGCCGATGAAGCTCTTGAGGACCTTGTTCTTCGCCGCGACCGCGCGCAGCTCGGCCAGCGCCTCGGCCTCGGTCGCCACGGGCGGCAGGTCCATCGGTGTGGCACGCACGATCGACTTCGGCACGATGGCCTCGATCAGCGCCTGGCGCGACGCGGCGCCGACCACGCTCAGCATGTGGGCCTCGTCGGCGTCGTCGGGGCCGATGTGGCGGGCGATGAACTCGCCGTGGTTCTCTAGCGCTTCGAGCGGGGTGTGGGCGTGCGTCGGCATGGCAAGGTCGGGGAGGGCGGCAAAAGGCGGGCCGGGGCGGTGCCGGACCTGGAACCGCCCGAGCAGGGATGGCAGGGGCTCAGAGCGTCTTGAGCAGGGCGTCGTAGGCGGGCGGGTCCATCAGCTGGTCGAACTCGCCCATGTCGGAGACGTGGACCTTGAAGAACCAGCCGTTGCCCATCGGGTCGGTGTTGGCCAGCGCGGGGTTGGCGCGCAGCTCCTCATTCACCTCGACCACCTCGCCGGTCACGGGCATGTAGATGTCGGCCGCGGCTTTCACCGACTCGACCACGCCGGCGACTTCGCCCTTCTTGTAGGTCTTGCCGACCTCGGGCAGGTCGACGAACACCACGTCGCCCAGCGCGTCCTGCGCGTGCAGCGTGATGCCGACCACCGCGGCTTCGTGGTCCTCGATGTTGATCCACTCGTGATCGGCGGTGAACATGGTCGTCATGGGCAGGGCTCCTCGGCTGGAATGATTCAAAGAAGGCGAGAGGTTGATTCAGGGCCGGCAGGTGGTCAAGGCCGTCGACCCGGGGGCGGCGCTTCAGCCGCGGTGGTAGCGGTGCGGCGCGAAGGGCATGGCCGAAACGCGCATCGGCAGCCGCTTGCCTCGCACCTCGGCGAACACCTCGGTGCCGGTCGCGGCATGCGAGGCGGGCAGGTAGGCCATCGCGACCGGCTGGTTCACGGTCGGCCCCAGCGTGCCGCTGGTCACCTTGCCGAGGGCGGTGCCTTCGGCCGTGACGATGGGCGTGCCCTCGCGGACGGGGGCTCGCTCCTGGCCGACAAGGCCCACGCGCTTGCGCGGAGCGCCGCCCGCGAGCTGGGCATCGATCACCGATGCGCCGGGATAGCCGCCGGCGCGGGCGCCGCCGGCCCGGCGGACCTTCTGGATGGCCCAGGTCAGGCCGGCCTCGACCGGCGTGGTGCCGGTGTCGATGTCGTGGCCGTAAAGGCACATGCCGCCTTCGAGGCGCAGGGTGTCCCGCGCGCCGAGCCCCGCCGGCTTGATCTCGGGCTGGGCGAGCAGCTCGCGGGCCAGCGCGATGGCCTGCCCGGCCGGCACGGAGATCTCGAAGCCGTCCTCGCCGGTGTAGCCGGAGCGGGTGACGAAGCACTTCGCGTCGGCGAGCGTGAAGCCGCCCCCGGTCATGAAGGTGAGGGCGGACACGCCGGGATTCAGCCGGGCCAGCGCCTGTGCGGCCAGCGGGCCTTGCAGTGCCAGCAAGGCCCGCTCGGGCAGAGGACGGACCTCGCAGCGCTGGCCGATGTGCTCGCGCAGGTGGGCGATGTCGGCCTCCTTGCAGCCGGCGTTGACGACCACGAAGAGGTCGCCGAAATCGGCTTCGTCCGCGGCGGCCGGCCGGGTGATCATCAGGTCGTCGAGCAGGCCGCCCTGCTCGTTGGTGAAGAACGCGTAGCGCTGCTTGCCGGCAGGCAGGTCGATCACGTCGACCGGCACCAAGGTCTCGAGCGCCGCGGCCGCATCCGGGCCGATCAGGCGCAGCTGGCCCATGTGGGAGACGTCGAACAGCGCGGCGGCCTCGCGGCACTGCCGGTGCTCGGCCATCAGGCCGGCGGGGTACTGCACCGGCATGTCGTAGCCGGCGAAGGGCACCATGCGTGCGCCGAGTTCGAGGTGCAGGG
>CAMLGG010000437.1 GCA_946479475.1 uncultured Ideonella sp.
TGAAGACATGACCTTCGTCGTCACCGAAGCCTGCATCCGCTGCAAGTACACCGACTGCGTGAGCGTCTGCCCGGTGGACTGCTTCCACGAGGGGCCGAACTTCCTCGTGATCGACCCGGCGGCGTGCATCGACTGCGCCGTCTGCGTGCCCGAATGCCCGGTCAGCGCGATCGTGGCCGAGCACGAGGTGCCGCCCGGGCAGGAGCGCTTCGTCGAGCTCAACGCGCAGCTGGCCGCGCGCTGGCCGGTGATCGCCTCGGCGCGGCAGCCGCTGCCGGAGGCCGAGCAGTGGGCCGGCGTGCCGGACAAGCTCGCCCATCTCGAGATGCCTGTCGCCGACGCGGCCTGATCGGCAACCGCCTTTCACCCGTCTTGGCACCCGTCTTGCAATCCCTCTTCGCCCAGGAGCCTTCCGCATGAAGTACCCCGCCCTCGCCCTGGCCTTCGCGTTGCTCATCTCGGCCGGCGCCGCCTTCGCCCGGCAGGAAGTGACCATCGGCATAGGCACGCAGAACACCACCACCAACACCGTCACCGGCGGCGTGGTGATCCAGCAGCTGAAGCTGCTCGAGAAGTACCTGCCGAAGACCGGCAAGTACAAGGACATCGACTTCAAGCTCGACTGGCAGAACTTCACCTCCGGCCCGCCCATCACCAACGGGATGATGGCCAGGCGCCTGCAGATCGGGATGATGGGCGACTACCCGCTGCTGGTGGCCGGCGCCACCGGCCAGAGCCAGCCCGGCAACGAGACGCAGCTGATCGCGGTGATCGCCTACAACGCCTTCGGCTCGGGCAACGGCATCGTGGTGCAAAAGGACTCGCCGTACTACGAGCTGGCCGACCTGAAGGGCAAGGTCGTCTCCGTGCCCTTCGGCTCGGCGGCCCACGGCATGGTGTTGCAGGCGCTGCAGGCCCGGGGCCTGCCGCCGGACTACTTCCAGCTGGTCAGCCAGAGCCCGGAGGTCGGCACCACCAACCTGCAGGAAAGGAAGATCGACGCGCACGCCGACTTCGTGCCCTTCGCCGACCTGCTGCCCTACCGCGGCTTCGCGCGCAAGATCTTCGACGGCGTGCAGACCAAGATCCCGACCTTCCACGGGGTCATCGTCCGCAAGGACTTCGCCGCGGAGTACCCCGAGGTCGTGGTGGCCTACATCCGCGCGCTGATCGACGCCGACGCCTGGCTGCGCGCGAATCCCGCCGCGGCCGCGGCCCGGATCGAGGAGTGGACCCACATCGAGAAGGAGGTGGCCTACCTCTACCTCGGCCCCAACGGCATCCACACGCTGGATCCGACGATCAAGCCGCGCTGGCTCGACACCATCCGCATGGGCCACGAGGTGCTGACCCGGCTCAACCGCGTCAAGCCCCTGGACGTCAACGCCTGGGTCAACGACAGCTACCTGCGCGAGGCCTTCAAGCTGGCCCGGCTGGACTACGACGCGCAGCAGCAGACGCTGGCGAACTACGAGATCGGCGGCACCGATGCCTTCTGCAAGACGCCCATCACGGCGCCCCGGCAGGCCGGCGAGGTGTGGCTGGATGGGGCCGGCATCAGCGCCTACTCGTCACCGGCATGCACGCTGGGCGCCATCGCCTCGTTCGAGGCGCACGGCAAGAAGGTCCGCGTGGCCTACGTGATGGACCACGCGCTGGGCATCAAGCTGTTCGCCGACAAGGCCTTCTACGCGCTGAGCGCCGCCGATCCGAAGAAGCCCCGGATCGTGCCCTTCCTGCTCAAGGCCGACGCCGAGGCCGAGGCCCGGTCCATCGGCGGAAAGCTCGCCGACTACCCCGAAGCGCTGGCCGCCGCGGCCGCCGCGTTCTGAGCGCGGCGCCACCATCACCTGCCCACCAGGAGCAACTGCATGAGTACCGCCCGGCTGCACCGGTTCGAAGATCCGCCCGTGCATGACCACCCGCATGCACAACTGCCCGAGCCCCCCGCCGGACTGGCCCGGCTGGAGGACACGCTGCGCCCTGCGCCGCCCCCGCGCGCATTGCCTGCAGCCCCTGCGCATCCGGCCCTGGCGCGCCTGGGCCTGCGCATCCGCCGCCAGGCGCCGGGCCTGCTGCTGGCCATGGCCTCGCTCGGCGGGCTGCTGCTGTTCTGGCACCTGGCGACCACCTATCGCTGGGACTTCCACGTGCGCTTCAACAACATCCCCACGCCGCTGGAGGTGATGCAGCGCATCGGGCAGGTCAACGAAGGCGGCAAGTTCGTCGCCAACATCGGCATGAGCCTGCGGCGGATCTTCCTCGGCTTCGCGATCGCCTCGGCGCTCGGGGTGGCGATGGGGCTGGCGATCGGCCGCTACCCGCTGCTGCGCAAGCTGGCCTTCCCGGCGATGGAGGCGCTGCGGCCCATCCCGGCGATCGCCTGGGTGCCCATCTCGATCATGCTCTGGCCGGACAACGAGGAGAGCATCGTCTTCATCACCTTCATCGGCGCCTTCTTCCCGATCCTGCTCAACACGGTGGCGGGCGTGCAGGCGGTGGATTCGGTGCTGCTGCGGGCCGGGCAATGCCTGGGGGCGCGCGAGCCGCAGCTGCTGTGGCACGTGGTGCTGCCCGGGGCGCTGCCGCAGATCTTCACCGGCCTGGCGGTGGGCATGGG
>CAMLGG010000438.1 GCA_946479475.1 uncultured Ideonella sp.
CTACATTGCGTCCTCATTCCGTAGCGAGCGATATGGAATAACAGCTCGACACGGTACAGACAGCCAAGGAGAAAGCCATGAAGACCCCCACCACCTCCCCCGCCTCCGCTCGCCGCCCGGGTGCCTGGGTAGCCGGCGCCGCCGTGTCCGCCATCGCGACCGCCGTGCTGGTCGCCTTCGGCCTGCAGACCGAAGTGCAGGCCGATACGCCGCCCGCCGCGCCGCCCGCCACCCCGGTCTCCGTCGCGACCGTCTCGCAAAGCACCGTCTCCACCTGGGACGAGTTCTCCGGCCGCCTGGAGGCGGTCGAGCGGGTCGACATCCGCTCCCGCGTGGCCGGTGCCGTGCAATCGGTGCATTTCCGCGAAGGCGCGCTGGTCAGGCAGGGCGACCTGCTGCTGACCATCGACCCGGCGCCGTACGAAGCCGATGTCGCGCGCGCCGAGGCGCAGGTCGCTGCAGCCCAGGCCCGCCAGGCCTACACCCAGAGCGACCTCGCCCGCGCGCAACGCCTGTGGGACGAGCACGCCATCTCACAGCGCGATTTCGACGAACGCGCCAACGCCCAGCGCGAAGCCGATGCCAACCTGCGCGCCGCGCAAGCCGCGTTGCAGAGCGCGAAGCTGAACCTGAGCTACACGCAAGTCCGCGCTCCCGTCGCGGGCCGCGTCGGCAGGCTGGAGATCACCGCCGGCAACCTGGTCTCCGCTGGCCCGGGCGCCCCGGTGCTCACCACGCTGGTGTCCGTCAGCCCGATCTACGCCAGCTTCGATGCCGACGAGCAGGTCGTCTCGCGCGCACTGCGCGGCCTGTCCTCCGGCGGCGGCAGCGCCCGCGCCTCGATCGAGAAGATCCCCGTGCGCATGGGCACGGCCGACATGGCCGACACGCCGATCGAGGGCCATCTGCAGCTGGTCGACAACCCGGTCGACGCCCGCAGCGGCACGGTGCGCGTGCGGGCCGTCTTCGACAACCCCGGCGGCCAGCTCATCCCCGGCCAGTTCGCCCGCCTGCGCCTCGGCCAGGCCCAGGCCCAGGAGGCCGTCCTGGTGAACGAGCGCGCCGTCGGCACCGACCAGAGCAAGAAGTTCGTGATGGTCGTCGACAAGGAAAACAAGGCGGCCTACCGCGAGGTGGTGCTCGGCGCCCAGGTCGACGGCCTGCGCATCGTGACGCGCGGCCTGCAGCCCGGCGAACGCATCGTCGTCAACGGCCTGCAGCGCGTGCGGCCCGGCTCCCTGCTGGCACCGCAACCGGTGGCCATGGACGCCAAGCCCGAAGTGGCGGCCGCGCAGAACGCCGGCAGGCAATCCTGAGAACGAGAAGGCGCAAGAACATGAATCTTTCCAAGTTCTTCATCGACCGGCCGATCTTCGCCGGCGTGCTCTCGCTGCTCATGCTCATCTCGGGCCTGATCGCGGTGCGCGGCCTGCCGATCTCGGAGTACCCGGAGGTCGTCCCGCCGCAGGTGGTGGTGCGCGCCAACTACCCGGGCGCCAACCCGAAGGTGATCGCCGAGACCGTGGCCACGCCGCTCGAAGAGCAGATCAACGGCGTCGAGGGCATGCTCTACATGGGCAGCCAGGCCACCACCGACGGCCTGATGACGCTGACCGTCACCTTCAAGCTGGGCACGGATCCCGACAAGGCGCAGCAGCTGGTGCAGAACCGCGTCGCGCAGGCCGAGCCTCGCCTGCCCGAGGAGGTGCGCCGCCTCGGTCTCACGACCGTCAAGAGTTCGCCCGACCTGACCATGGTCGTGCACCTGCTCTCGCCCAGCGGCCGCTACGACTCGACCTACCTGCGCAACTACGCGCTGCTCAACGTCAAGGACCGCCTCGCCCGCGTGGCCGGCGTCGGCGACGTGGGCCTGTTCGGCTCGGGCGACTACTCGATGCGCGTCTGGCTGGACCCGCAGAAGGTCGCCCAGCACGGCCTGTCGGCCGGCGACGTCGTGGCCGCCATCCGCGGCCAGAACGTGCAGGCCGCGGCCGGCGTCGTGGGCGCCTCCCCCGGCCTGCCGGGGGTGGACCTGCAGCTCTCGGTCAACGCCCAGGGCCGCCTGCAGAACGAGGAGGAGTTCGGCGACATCATCGTCAAGACGACGGCCGATGGCGCGGTCACCCGCCTGCGCGACATCGCCCGCCTCGAGCTCGGTGCCTCCAGCTACTCGCTGCGTTCGCTGCTGGACAACAAGGAGGCGGTGGCGGTGCCCATCTTCGCCGCGCCCGGCTCCAACGCCATCCAGATCTCCGACAACGTCCGCGCGGTGATGAAGGAGATCAAGGAGACCATGCCCGACGGCGTGGACTACGAGATCGTCTACGACCCGACGCAGTTCGTGCGCGCCTCGATCGAGTCGGTGGTGCACACGCTGCTGGAGGCCATCGCGCTGGTGGTCGTCGTCGTGATCCTGTTCCTGCAGACCTGGCGCGCGTCCATCATCCCGCTGCTGGCCGTGCCGGTGTCGGTGGTGGGCACCTTCGCGGTGATGCACCTCGGCGGCTTCTCGATCAACGCGCTGAGCCTGTTCGGCCTGGTGCTGGCGATAGGCATCGTGGTGGACGACGCCATCGTGGTGGTCGAGAACGTCGAGCGCAACATCG
>CAMLGG010000439.1 GCA_946479475.1 uncultured Ideonella sp.
TCTCGCCGACCACGGCGGCATGCCGGCCGCCCGGGCGCTCGGCAACGGCACGACCGTCTGCAAGGTGTCGCGCGTCGTGTACGTGTCCGCCGTGGCAGGTCAGGCCTGGCTCGAGGTGAGTCCGTTCAACGCAGACAGCACCTGCAACGAAGGCAAGCATCTCTACATCCCGCTCAATTCGCTGTCGAACGCGGCGCCCATCGAGTTTCCGGCCACGTTCCATCTCGAGGAGTCTCTTGTCGACGGCACCGGCAAGCTCACCGGCTTCCTGGGCAACGATGGCGTCAGCCTGAAGTGGCTGTCGCCCGACCGAAAGGTGATCAAGGCCGTGACGGGCGCAAGCACCGCGATCGGCCTGTCTGCGCTGGGCATGCTTCCCGACGGCCGCACCCGCCTGTACAGCCGCAACGGCATGGCCTACCGCCTCACCGTCACGGACACGGGCGCCAGCCTTGCCGCGCTGAACGTCTACGCCGCTTCCGACGCCCAGGCGGTGTACGACCTGGACAATCTCTATTGGCTGTCGGGGCAGACGCTCTACAAGGTCGGGCGCACCGGGGCCGCGAACGCCCTCACCACCTTCTCGCTGATGTCCTCGCCCGGAGAGCTGACCATGGTGCCCGCCGGCCTGGTGGTGAGGACGCAAGCCGTGCTCAACCTGGTGAACAAGTCGACCGGCACCCCGACGCCTCTGGACATGAACGCGGCCGGTTGCGGCTTTCCCTGGGATCTCGCCTGGTCCGGCAAGCATCTGTACTTCACCTGCCTGTCCCAAAGCCGACTCAACCGGGCCACCGTGCGCGCCAGCGGGATCTCGATCGACCCGACCTGGAGCCAGCCCCTCGAAGACGCCTGGCCCCGTGGCTGGCAGTACCTCCACGCCGGTGCGATCTACGGCGGCAGGCCGCTGGTCACCGGCGCACTGCTGCTTCGGCAGACGGAGGACATCAAGGGGTATGACTTCGCAATGGTCGGCCAGCTGACACGCCTGGACTTCGGCACCGATGCATCGCTCTACCTGGGTTCCACCTACGAGTCCTATGGCAGCGTCACCCACTACGACTTCGAGTACCAGTTCGCGGCATCGTTCACCACCTTCCTGTCGGATCCGTACGGCCGCGACCTGCCACTGCTGCGCTCGAGCTTCAAGTCCAACGCCGGCGTGACGGAGGAGCGGCTTCTCAGGTACGTCAAGGGCACGCCGTCATCGCTGAGGGTCGTGAGCAGGTCGATCACGAAATGGTGACCGGGCGGCATCGCGCCGCCGGTCCGGGCCCGACACAATCGGCAGGATGCCAGAACGCATCCTCACGCTGATCGCGCTTGCCGGCCTGGCCGGCTGCGCCACCGGGCCCACGCCGCCCACGCCGCCCGCCGCAGCCGCGGCGGCGAGTCCCCTCTCCCCGGCCTCCCCGGCCTCCCCGGCCAGCGGAGCCGAGAGCGCGACCGAGCAGGACCTGCAGCGCCGTTTCGCCGACTGGGTGGCCGCGCTGCGCGAGAGCGCCCGCGCCGCCGGCATCGACGAGGCCACCCTGCACCTGGCGCTCGATGACGTGCACTACCTGCCGCAGCTCGTCGAGCGCGACCGCGCGCAGCCCGAGTTCACGCGAACGCCCTGGGCCTACCTCGACGGCGCGGTGTCTGCGAAGCGCGTCAGCCAGGGCCAGGAGATGCTCGCGCAGGTCCGCGAAGAGACGGCGGCCGCCGCGGCGCGCTACGGCGTCCCGCCGGCCGTCGTGGTCGCCATCTGGGGCATCGAGAGCAACTACGGCACCCAGTACGGCGACATCCCGACCATGGACGCGCTGGCCACGCTCGGCTTCGAGGGCCGGCGCGAGAAGTGGGCGCGCGGCGAGCTGATCGCGGCGATGAGGATCCTGCAGAGCGGCGACATCGAGCCCGGCCGCATGGTGGGCTCCTGGGCCGGCGCCATGGGGCAGACGCAGTTCATGCCCTCGGTCTTCCTGGCCCATGCCGTCGATGCCGATGGCGACGGCCGCCGCGACATCTGGGGCAGCATGGCCGACGTCGTCTCGTCGACCGCGAACTTCCTCGCCCATTCGGGGTGGCGTGCGAACGAGCCCTGGGGCGTCGAGGTCCAGTTGCCGCCGGGCTTCGACGTGGGCCGGGCGGACGGAACGCTGCGGCAGTCCGCTGCCCAGTGGGGCGCCGAGGGCGTGACGGCCATGGGCGATGCCCCGCTGCCCGAGATCGCCGAGGGCGCGATCCTGCTGCCGGCCGGCGCGCGCGGGCCGGCCTTCCTCGTCGGGGCCAACTTCCGCGCCCTGCTGCGCTACAACAACTCGGTCAACTACGCGCTGGCGGTGGGCCTGCTGTCGCAGCAGGTGGCCGGAGGCCCGGGCGTCCAGGCGGCCTGGCCGCGCGAGCTGCCGCCCCTTTCCCGCAGCCAGGTCCGGCAGATGCAGCAGGCGTTGACGCAGCGCGGCTTCGAAAGCGGCCCCGCGGACGGGATGATGGGCCCGGCCACGCGCGATGCGCTGCGCCGCTTCCAGCGCAGTGCGGGCCTGCCGCCGGATGGCTATCCCACGCCGGAGCTGCTGGAGC
>CAMLGG010000440.1 GCA_946479475.1 uncultured Ideonella sp.
CGACGTCGCCGGTCTTGAACCAGCCGTCGGCGGTGAACTCCTCCTTCGTCTTCTCCGGCATGCGCCAGTAGCCGGCGAAGACGTTGGGGCCCTTGACCTCGATGCCCCCGATCTCGCCCGCCGGCAGCGCCTCGCCCTTGTCGCCCTGCACGCGCAGCGAGACACCCGGCAGCGGGAAGCCGACGGTGCCGCCGCGGCGCTCGCCGTCCTCCGGGCGATAGGGGTTCGAGGTCAGCATCACCGTCTCGCTCATGCCGTAGCGCTCGAGGATGGTGTGGCCGGTGCGCTCGCGCCAGTCGTTGAAGGTCTCGATCAGCAGCGGGGCCGAGCCGCTGATGAACAGGCGCATGTTCCGGCAGGCTTGCTTCGTCAGGGCCGCCTCGCCGAGCAGGCGCACGTACAGCGTGGGCACCCCCATGAACACGGTCGCCTCGGGCAGTCGTGCGATCACGACCCGCGGGTCGAACTTCGAGAACCACAGCATCTTGCTGCCCGCCAGCAGCGCGCCGTGCGAGGCGACGAACAGGCCGTGCACGTGGAAGATGGGCAGGGCGTGGATCAGCACGTCGCGGCCCGGTTGCCAGCCCCAGTAGCTCTTGAGCGTCTCGGCGTTGGACAGCAGGTTGCCGTGCGTGAGCATGGCGCCCTTGCTGCGGCCGGTGGTGCCGCTGGTGTAGAGGATGGCGGCGAGGTCGTCCGCGCTCTTCGACGCCGGCACGTGCTCGTCGGCATGGAAGGCGGCGCGGTCCAGCAGCGTGCCCGTGCGGTCGTCGTCGAGCGTGAAGACGTGGGTCGTGCCGTGCTGGAAGGCGAGCCGGCTGACCCAGCCGAAGTTCTTCTTCGAGCAGACGACGACGGCCGGCTCGGCGTTGCCGATGAAGTAGTCGATCTCCGCGGCCTGGTACGCGGTGTTCAGGGGGAGGAAGACGTGGCCGGCGCGCAGCACGCCGAGGTAGAGCAGCAGCGCCTCGACGCTCTTGTCGACCTGCACTGCGACGCGGCTGGCCGGCGGCAGGGCCAGCGAATCGAGCAGGTTGGCGATGCGGGCGCTGGCGCGGTCGAGGTCGCGCCAGGTGTGGCAGCGGGAGGTGTCGGGGCCGTCGGCCGGCTCGATGGCGCAGGCGTCCAGGTCTTCGGGAAACGCCTGGCGCAGGGCGGAGAAGAGGTTCATGGCTCGGTCTTCTTGTGGGGCGCGCCAAAGCGCGCCGGTCGCTTCTCGTTGAACGCGGCCAGGCCCTCGCGGTGCTCGGCCGTGGGAGCGTAAGCGTAATGCGGCGTGCGCTCGTCGCGGCTGCTCGAGGGGGCGCGATGGGCGAACTGGCGCAGCGCGCGCTTGTTCAGGCGCAGGGCCTGGGGCGAGAGGGCGGCCATCGCCTCGGCGCTGCGGCGGGCTTCGGCGGCCACCTCGCCATCGGGCACGACGCGCGTCGCCAGGCCGCGTTCGCGGGCTTCGGCGGCGTCCAGCACGCGCGCTTCAAGCAGCAACTCGCGCAGCGTGGTCTCGCCGATCACCCGGGCGACGATCTCGACCTCCAGCGGCGCCATCGGGAAGCCCAGCTTCGCGATGGGCACGCCGAAGCGGCTCGATTCGCCGCAGATGCGGATGTCGCAGCAGGCCGCTATCTCCAGCCCGCCGCCGACGCAGGCGCCCTCGATCTGCGCGACCAGCGGGCGCTCGCAATCGAGCAGGGCGTTCAAGGCCGGCCCCACGACCTCCTCGTGATAGTGGGCCAGGGTCTCTGCGTCAAAACGGAAGTCGGGGAACTCCTCGATGTCCGCCCCGGCGACGAAGCTACCGCCCTCGCCCTGCACGACGATGACGCGCGGACCCTCGTCGGCCTCGAGGCGGTTCAGGCCTTCGAGCAGCGCGCGCAGGTCGCGCCACATCTGCACCGTCAGCGCGTTGAGCTTGCCGGGGTGGGCGAAGCGCAGCGTGGCGATGCCGTGCGCGTCCGCAGGGCCGAGGTGGACGTGGCCTGTCATCGGCGGGTGCGCAGTTCAGCCAAGGGATTTGCGCGGATCCGGCTTTGCCGGTCCGCTGCAAAAGCCCCCACGGGGGGCAGCGACCGGAAGGGAGCGTGGGGGCACCATTTCTCAGTCCAGCTTCGCGCCCGAGGACCTGACGACCTCGGCCCAGCGCTTGGTCTCGCTCGCGACGAACTTGCCGAAATCGTCGCCCCAGAGGTTGGGCACGTTGGCGCCGAGCCCGTTCCAGGCCGACTTGATCTCCTCGGTGGCGAAGGCCTTCTTCATCTCGGCCTGCATGGCGGCGATGACTTCCTTCGGCGTGCCCTTGGGCGCCCACAAGCCGTACCAGGTCGCCACCTGGTAGGTGGGCACGCCGGCCTCCACGCTGGTCGGCAGGTCGGGGAACCCGGGCGCGCGCTTGTCGGAAGCGACCGCCAGCGCCTTGATGCGCCCGGCCTTGATGTGCTGGGCCGAGGAGCCGAGGCCGTCGAACATCATGTCGACCTGGCCGGCGACCAGGTCCTGCAGCGCCGGGCCGGCGCCGCGGTAGGGGATGTGGGTGATGAAGGTCTTGGTCTGCAGCTTGAACAGCTCGCC
>CAMLGG010000441.1 GCA_946479475.1 uncultured Ideonella sp.
GCGCCTGGCAGGAAGACCCCGGCCATCCCTTCCGCCGCCTGATGATGCGGCCGCGGCGCCTGCCGCCTCGGTCGCGGCCCAGCCGGCGCCTGCTCCTGCCGCCCCCGGCTCCGCCTCGCCCGAGGTCGAAGCCGCCGTGCGCGCCTGGGCGAGCGCCTGGAGCAAGCGCGACCTCGAAGCCTATTACGCGGCCTACACGCCGGAGTTCCGCGGGCAGGCCGCCTCGCGCAAGACCTGGGAGCAGGATCGCCGCGACCGCATCGCGCCGCGCAAGCAGATCAAGGTCGAGGTCCTGGACCTCAAGGTCACGGTCGAAGGCGAACGGGCCACCGCCCGCTTCCGCCAGGTCTATGCCTCCGACGCCCTTTCGACGACGGGCCGCAAGACGCTGCAGCTCGTCCGCAAGAACGGGCACTGGCTCATCCAGCAGGAAGCCGTGGGCGGCTGATCGGCCGTGGAAAGTCCCGAGGCCTCCCCGCCTGCCCGCAAGCATCGCGGCGCCGTGTTGCTGGGCACGCTCGGCCTGCTCGCGACCGGCCTGCTGTCGACCACCGACTCGCGCGGCCTGGGTTGGTGGACACCCGGCCAGGCCGGTGCCGCGGTCCACAGGGCCACGGCCATGCGCCTTGCGGAAGACGAGCCCGCATTTTCCAGCGCCGCACCGGCAAGCACGGTTGTCCAGGGCAGCGCCGAAGCGCGCCTGATTGGCATTTACCGCCTCGTCGGCGAACAGCGTCTCGACGAAGCCCTGGCTGCCACGACGCAGCTGCTGCAGAAGCACCCCAACTTCCGCCTCGCCCAGCTGTTGCAGGCGGACCTGCTGGCCGCCCATGCCGCGCCCCTGCCCGCCTGGGGTGGCGCTGCTGCGCAAGGCGCGGAGCTGGCGCCTTTGCGTGATGAGGCACTCCAGCGTCTGGCAGCGCTGCGTGAGCGGCCGCCGGCCGGCACCGTGCCGGCGGAGTTCGTGGAGTTGCCGCCCAGCGTGCCCTTTGCCGTCGCGGTCGATGCGTCGCGCAGCCGGCTCTACCTGTTCGAGAACGGGCCTTCGGGGCCGAAGCTGGTCGATGATTTCTACGTCTCGGTGGGCAAGCAGGGCGTGGACAAGCTGGCCGAAGGCGACCAGAAGACGCCGCTGGGCATCTACTTCACCACCACGAGGCCGGATCCCAAGGCGATAGAGCCCCGCTTCGGCGTCGGCGCCCTGCCCCTGAACTACCCCAACGCCTACGACCGGACGCGCGGGCGTACCGGCAAGGGCATCCTGCTGCATGGCGTGCCGCCGGACACCTACTCCCGCCCACCGCAGGACAGCGATGGCTGCGTGGTGCTGGCCAACGAGGACCTGCTGGGCCTGGCGACGAAGCTTCCGCCGCGGGACACGCCGGTGCTCATCACCCGGAAGATCGACTGGCGTTCACCCGAGGCCGCGCACGCCTCCGCGTCACCCGGTTTCCGCCAGGCTTTCGAGCGCTGGAGCCAGGCCCGCCTGGCCGCTGCACAGGCGCCTGCCGCCATCACCGACACCAGCATCGTCGGCTGGCACGACGACCGCGAGCTGATGGTGGTGACCTTCCTCGAGCACGCCGGCCCGGGTCAGCGTGACGACCACCTCATGCGCCAATACTGGAGTCGTGAAGGCCAGGACTGGCGCATCGTGGCCGAAGGCCAGGTTCGCTGACACAAGAGAACGGGACCCGCAGGCCCCGTTTGCATTGACTACTTCCGCTGCGGTGGCAAGTCCGTGCACGAACCGTGCGCCACCTCCGCCGCCATGCCTATCGATTCGCCGAGCGTCGGGTGGGGGTGGATGGTCTTGCCGATGTCCACTGCGTCTGCGCCCATCTCGATGGCCAGCGCGATCTCGCCGATCATGTCACCCGCATGCGTGCCGACGATGCCGCCGCCGACGATGCGGTGCGTCTCCTCGTCGAACAGCAGCTTGGTGAAGCCCTCGTCGCGGCCATTGGCAATGGCGCGGCCCGAGGCTGTCCAGGGGAACAGGCCCTTCTTGACCTTCACGCCCTGCGCCTTGGCCTGCTCTTCGGTCAGGCCCACCCAGGCGACTTCAGGGTCGGTGTAGGCCACGCTCGGGATCACGCGGGCATCGAACTGCGCCTTGGTGTCGCCCGCAGCGACCTCGGCCGCCACGTGCGCCTCGTGCACCGCCTTGTGCGCCAGCATGGGCTGGCCGACGATGTCGCCGATGGCGAAGATGTGCGGCACGTTGGTCCGCATCTGCACGTCCACCGGGATGTAGCCCCGATCGCCGACGATCACTCCGGCCTTCTCGGCGCCGATCTTCTTGCCGTTCGGGGTTCGGCCGACGGCCTGCAGGACCAGGTCGTAGACGTCCTCGCTCTTCGTGCCGTCGGCGGCCTCGAACTTGACCTTGATGCCTTCGGGCGTGGCCTCGGCGCCGACCGTCTTGGTCTTCAGCATGATCTTGTCGAAGCGGCCGGCGTTCATCTTCTGCCAGACCTTCACGAGATCGCGGTCCGCGCCCTGCATCAGGCCGTCGAGCATCTCGACCACGTCCAGGCGCG
>CAMLGG010000442.1 GCA_946479475.1 uncultured Ideonella sp.
AGCACCGCCAGCGGCATGACGGCTGCCATTGCGCTCGCCTTGCTGGCCAACCTCAACCCGCGGCGCTTCGCGGTGCAGGCGCTGGTGCTGTGCCCGACCCGCGAGCTCGCCGAGCAGGTCTCGCAGGAGATCCGCCGCCTGGCCAGCGCCGAAGACAACATCAAGGTGCTGACGCTGTGCGGCGGCGCCACCATGCGGCCACAGCTCGCGAGCCTCGCCCACGGCGCGCACGTGGTGGTCGGCACGCCCGGCCGCATCCTCGATCACCTGTCGCGCGAGTCGCTGTCGCTCGAGGCCCTGAACACCCTGGTGCTCGACGAGGCCGATCGAATGCTCGACATGGGCTTCGCCGACGACATCGCCGCCATCGCGCAACGCTGCCCGCCGACCAGCAAGCGGCAGACGCTGCTGTTCTCGGCCACCTACCCCGACGACGTGGCCAGGCTCGCCGCCCGCTACCTGCGCGAGCCCAAGGAGGTGAAGCTCGCCGAGCGCCATGACGAGCGGCAGATCCACCAGCGCTTCTACGAAGTGCAAGAGAACGAGCGGCTGCATGCGGTGGGCCGGCTGCTCAACCACTTCCGCCCCGAAAGCACGCTGGCCTTCTGCAACACCAAGCAGCAGTGCCGGGACCTGGTGGCCGTGCTGCAGGCCGAGGGCATCGTGGCGCTCGAGCTGCATGGCGACCTCGACCAGCGCGAGCGCGACCAGGTGCTGGTGCAGTTCGCCAACCGCAGCTGCAGTGTGCTCGTGGCCACCGACGTGGCAGCGCGAGGCCTGGACATCGCTCGCCTGGAGGCGGTGATCAACGTCGACATCACGCCCGACGCCCAGGTGCACACCCACCGCGTGGGACGCACCGGCCGCGCCGGCGAATCGGGCCTGGTGTTCAACCTGGCGAGCCTCGACGAAATGGGCCGCGTGGGCCGCATCGACGAGATGCAGGGCCGCGAGAGCGTCTGGCATCCGCTGTCCGAGCTGGGCACGGGTGACGAGCGCGGGCCGCTGCAGCCTCCGATGGTCACGATCCAGATCCTGGGCGGCCGCAAGGAGAAGATCCGAAAGGGCGACGTGCTGGGCGCGCTCACCAAGGACCTGGGGCTCGATGCCGCCTGCATCGGCAGGATAGACGTCAACGACTTCTCCACCTACGTCGCCGTGCAGCGCGAAGTGGCGGACCAGGCCCTGCGCGGATTGAACGCGGGCAAGGTGAAGGGTCGCTCGGTGAAGGCCAGGCGCCTGTGAAGTCCGCCTTCGCCGAACTGGGCCTCTCGCCCGCCGTGGCCCGCGCCGCCGCCGAGCGGGGTTACGCCGCCCCCACGCCCATCCAGGCGGCCGCCATCCCGCTCGCCCTGCAGGGCCGCGACATCGTCGGCTGCGCCCGCACCGGTTCGGGCAAGACCGCCGCGTTCGGCCTGCCGTTGCTGCACGGCCTCGACACCTGGCGCCCCGCCTGGCGCCGCACCTACGGCCTCGTGCTCGTGCCCACGCGCGAGCTCGCAGCGCAGGTGGGCGAGACGCTGCGCGCGCTGGCCCGCCACATCGAGGATCCGGTGAAGGTGGCCGTCGTCTTCGGCGGCGTGTCGGTGAACCCGCAGATGATGGCCCTGCGCGGCGGGGCGGAGGTCGTGGTGGCCACGCCCGGCCGCCTGCTCGACCTGGTCGACCGCAACGCCGTCAAGCTCGAGGACGTCCGGCTGCTCGTGCTCGACGAGGCGGACCGGCTGCTCGACGAAGGCTTCGCCGAAGAGCTTGCGCGGATCACGAAGCTGCTGCCCGCTCAGCGGCAGAACCTCTTCTTCTCGGCCACCTTCCCGCCCGCCGTGCAGCAGCTGGCCGATGGCCTTCTGCACGATCCCGTGCGGGTGGAGATGCCGGCCGAAGCGGCCGACGAGCGGCCTGCCATCGAGCAGCATGCTGTCGAAGTCGACACGGCCATGCGCACGCAGCTCCTGCGTCACATGATCGAGCAGGGTCGATGGCCGCGCGTGCTCGTGTTCGTCGCCACGCGGTATGCCAGCGAGCACGTGGCCGACAAGCTGCGCCGCGCCGGCCTGGCCGCCGCCGCCTTCCACGGCGAGCTCAGCCAGGGCGCGCGCACCCGTGTGCTGGCCGAGCTGAACAGCGGCGCGCTGCGCGTGGTGCTGGCCACCGACATGGCGGCCCGCGGCCTGCACATCCCCGGCCTGCCGGTGGTCGTCAACTACGACCTGCCGCGGTCGGCGGCCGAGTACACGCACCGCATCGGCCGCACCGGGCGGGCCGGCGCCACCGGCCTGGCGGTGAGCTTCGTCACCGCGGCCACCGAGGCGCACTTCCGCCTCATCGAGAAGCGACAGGGGCAGCGCGTGCCCCGCGAACGCATCGCGGGCTTCGAGCCACGCGAGACGGCGCCGGCCTCGGCCTCGAGCGCGGGGGGCGTCAAGGGCCGGCGCAAGAGCAAGAAGGACAAGCTGCGCGAGGCGGCGGCACAGGGCGGGTGACGCGTTGCCTTGGCCGCGTTGCCTTGGC